>NZ_JALQDZ010000044.1:0-18481 GCF_023630985.1 Caballeronia sp. ATUFL_F1_KS39
GACTGGCGCGCCGGATTCTGGCCCGAACCGGCCGCGAGCACTTGGCCCAGGATCACTTCGCTCACCTGATCCGGCTTTACGCCCGCGCGCTCCAGCACGGCCTTGATGACCGTCGCGCCGAGTTCCGGCGCCGCGATTTTCGCGAGCGAGCCGCCGAATTTGCCTACCGCCGTACGCGCGGCCGATACGATCACTACGTCAGTCATTTTCTATCCTCGTGAAACTGCGAAAGCGTCAACGGACTTCCGTTTGCGAAGCGATGCACGCGATACGGAAACGCATCCATTACGAATGGATTCGGTGAGTTCGATTCGAACCCGGGCGATTGATGCGCAGCGTCGATTGCGGAGCGATGTCCGACCGTCCGATGCTTGAGCGAGGGACTTTCAAAGGGCGTCGCGCCGACTGCGGGATGACCTCGCCTGAAGGACGCGGTCTCTTCCGCATAGAAAATCCCGAACGGGATGCGGCAAACGTGCAGCCAATTGCGTGGTCCATTTATATGGGCCTTTAATAAAATCTCTCAGGTTCAGCACCGCCCTTCTCTTTCGCCTTGCCGCGCAAATCGCGCAGACGCAATTCCACCGCGCGAATTTCGCGCAGTCGTGCAGCAAGGTTTATCGGAAGTTATTCGGTCGTGCGTGCTTGTGCGACGCACCAAATTAGTAACAATTCTAAACGCAAAACATGCGTAAAAAATTTCATATTAGTAGGTAAAAACCCTAGATCGCGGAAAAACCGCTTATCTTTCATGTAAGAAATTCGCGAATTACTCGAACGCACGTTCAATAATCATCCTATATTACGGTGAAAATTGCGCGGTTGTATGATCACTTTGCGCGAATTCAGGTAATTAGGTAATACCTAAGCCCGGCATTTGAAGCATGCGCTACATTGAAAAGGTTTGCGCCGTCTTTAACGTTATATTCGAATTAACTACTGGGTATAACCATTCGATCTTTAATCGACGTGGTTATTCGGACACATATGACGCCATGATGAAAGTGCGAGCCATTAATCGATTGCCAATTGCTGCGGCATTTTGACATCCGTCAACAAAAAGTAATTGTGCCGGGCGGCAGCAAAAGCCGCCCGACGTTCGGCCAAACCTTCACAGCGCCAGAACGAGCCTTTTGCCCTTCGCGCGCGAACAGCACGTCATCATGCGATTGTTCGACTGGCGTTCGCCCCGGGTCAGCACCACGTCGCGGTGATCGATCTCGCCTTCCAGCACGCGCACCTCGCACGATCCGCACAGCCCTTCTTCGCAGTCGCTCTGAACATCGACGTTCGCGCGTCTGAGCGTCGTGAGCAGTGTCTGATCGGCCGGGACGGTCAGGACGAGGCCGGAATCCTTCAGTTCGACTTCGAACGCGCGTTCCTTTTCGGGATCGAGCGTGCCGATCTTCGATTCGAAATGCTCGATTCGAAGCGCGTCTTCGGGCCACGACGCGCTCGCGTCGGCGAGCGCGTCGAGCATACGCGCCGGGCCGCACGCATAGACGCGCGTGCCCTCCTCCACGGCGAGCGCGGCGAAGTCGTTGCGCACACCCTCTTCCGAGACGTACGCGCGCAGACGCTCGCCGTGCAGCGCGCGCATTTCATCGAGAAGGGCCATGGACGCGCGCGAGCGTCCGCTGTAGTGCACTTCGTAGTCGATGCCGAGCGAACCCGCGCGACGCGCCATCGCGCTGATCGGCGTAATGCCGATCCCGCCCGCGATCAGCACGAGCTTCTTCGCGGTCTCGTCGAGACGAAAGTGATTGCGCGGGCCGCGTATGCGCCAGTGCGCGCCCGGCTTCACGTTCTCGTGCACCCACGCCGAACCGCCACGGCTCTCGCTCTCGCGCAGCACGGCGATTTCGAACGCGCGGGCGTCGGCGGGATCGCCGCACAGCGAATACTGGCGCGAGATGCCGGTCTCGCCGCACACGACATCGATATGCGAGCCCGCCGTCCAGCGCGGCAGATCGCGTCCGTTCGCCGACACGAGCCGCACGCGCACGATGCGATCCGCGCAGGTCTCGACCGAATCGACGATCACCGCGCGGCTCACCGCATGCGACGACGGCTCGCCGATCCGCACGACCGCGCGCGGCTCGCGCACCGATGAATCGGCGCGCTCGGGATTCATCGCCGGATCCCATTCCACATATAGATGCTCCGGCCCGCGAAACGACGTGTTCGGCACATACGTGAAGCGTTGTTCGGCGAGGCGCATGTGCGGCAGACGGCGCGTGAGCTCGTCCAGAAAAACCTGCATCTCCATGCGCGCGAGATTCTTGCCCATGCACTGATGCGCGCCATAGCCGAACGTCAGCTGATCGCTGGCGTTTTCGCGGCGGATGTCGAAAAGATCGGCATCGGCGAACTGATGTTGATCGTGATTCGCCGACGACGTCACGATCAACAGCTTCGATCCCGCCGCGATCTCGATGCCGCCGATCGTCACGTCCTTCGTCGCGAGCCGTCGCCATGCAGCGACCGAGCCGTTATGCCGCAAGCACTCTTCGACTGCGTTGGGAATCAGGCTCGGGTCGTCGCAGATGTCGCGCCAGGCGTCGGGGTGTTGCAGCAGCAGTTTCATCGCGTTCGCGGTCGCGTTGGCCGTCGTCTCGTGCGCGGCGACGATGCCCGCCATCATCATCGAATGCAGATAAGAGTCGGTGACGACTTCGGGCAGCTCCTTCTGCTTGCGGATGCCGTATTGCATCCAGCCGGGGCCGGACGGATCTTCGCGCATCTTGTCGAGCACTTTGCCCGCGTATTGCCAGAACTTGCCGACCGCGTGCGCGACTTCGACCTGTTCCTCGGGCTTCGGCCGTCCCCATGTGTTGACCGTGTGCGCAATCGAATAGCGGCGCAGCGTGTCCATGTCTTCTTCGGGCACGCCAAGAAATTGCAGCGCGACGGTGAGCGGCACTTCCCACAACATCTGATCGACGAGATCGGCGCGGCCATCGTCGATGAAGCGATCGACGTACTCGCGCGCGAGCGCACGCACCATCGGCTCGTGATGCGCGAGCGCTTCTGGCGTGAACGGATCCATCAGCGCGCGGCGGCGCGGCATGTGCGCGGGCTCGTCCTCGTTGACGAGCGTGCGGTTCAGCGCGAATCCGTAGGACGCGAGCACCGCGTTCGCTTCCGGGCCGGTCGGCGTGATTTTCTCGAGCGCGATCGACGGACTGAACGTGATGTTGTCGCGGAAAATCGCCTTGATGTCGTCGTAGCACGTGACGACCCAATAGCCGAGCTTCGGGCTGTAGAACACCGGTTCCTGTTCGCGCGCCCATCGCACGTATTCGGGCGGGTCTTGCTGATAGCCGTCGCCGAACGGATCGAACTCGGCCGCGCCCGCGCTGATCGGGCAGCCGTTCGGTGCTTTGACGTGGAATGGGCAATGCGGCGCAGCGGTCATGCTCGTCTCCTGTTTTTTTCGCGTGACCACAGTATGCAACGCATCACCACTTCCAGCGCACGCCCAATCCTCCGCCGATGGAATCGCGATGCGAACCGCCGATGTTCGTCGAATAGACGAGGTTCGCGAAGAGACTGCCGCGCGCGCTCACTTTCGCGACGATGCCCGCGCCGAATTGCGCGGTCGTCGCGGAGACGTTCGTCGGAATGACGGTCGTGCCCGCGAACGTCGTGGTGTCCGTCGCGCCGAAGTAGCGCCACAGGTTCGCGGTCACATACGGCTCGAAGGTCGTGCGGGCCGCATCGAAATGACCGTAGAGGCGCACGCCGAGCCGGCCGACGAAGCCGCTCGCTTGGTCGAAGGACACGGACGAAATGCCGTCGTCGATGTCGTGGAGATTCGCGTGTTGCCAGATGAGTTGCGCTTGCGGTTCGATCGCGAGGCGGGCGGATAGCGGAATCGGCAGACCCGCTTCGACCGATGCGGCGAACGCGCTGCCGTGCGTCGTCGCGCCGACGCCGCGGTTCGATTGCGGATCGGCGGTGAGCGAACTGCCGAGCAGCACGGCGTCGGTGTACCAGCCGCCCGGGCCGATGTGCGTCCAGTACAGCCCCGCGCTGTACGCGTTGATCGACAGGTGGCCGACGCTCGAGTTCGGAAAGCCGAGTGCAAAACCGTCGACGTCGCCGCTCGCGCGCGCGAAGCCGAGGAAGAAGCCGTAGTCATTTCGATGACCGGCCGGCGTCGCATCGGCATGGATATCGTGGCCGACCTGCAGGCCGCCGATGCCGCCGCTGAATTCGGGATCGGCCGCGCCGCTGTTGTGCTGGGTCGCGTGGCCGCCCCAAACGCGCGACCACGCGGCGGGCAGCGCGCCGGTTTCGGTCAGCAGCGACTGCTCGCCCTGACGTTCGTGGAATGTGCCGATCTGCTGGATCGCGAGTTCGCGGACGATCGGCGACAGCTCTGCGTAGACGGGCACTTCCATCCGATAGAGCGGGATCGGCGCCGCGCCGGGCGGCGGTGGCGGCGGCAGCGGTGGTGTGCCCGCGGCGGCGGTTGGTATGGGTTCGGGCGTTGGGGCTGGCGTTGGCGTCGGTGTTGGACTTGGCGTGGGCGTGGGCGTCGGAGCCGGCGTCAGTGTTGGTGGGGACGGCGGCGTTGGCGTTGGCGTTGGCGTTGGCGTTGGCGTCGGCGATGGCGTCGGCGATGGCGTTGGCGTTGGCGTTGGCGTCGGCGTTGGCGTTGGTGTTGGCGTCGGCGTTGGCGTTGGCGTTGGCGTTGGCGTCGGCGTTGGCGTTGGCGTTGGCGTTGGCGTTGGCGTTGGCGTTGGCGTTGGCGTCGGCGTCGGCGTCGGCGTCGGCGTTGGCGTTGGCGTTGGCGTTGGCGTTGGCGTTGGCGTCGGCGTCGGCGATGGCGTTGGCGTTGGCGTTGGTGTTGGCGTCGGCGATGGCGTTGGCGTTGGCGTAGGCCCCGGCGTCGGCACAGGCACAGGCGCAGGCACAGCAGGCGCGGGCGGCACGCTCGAACGCAGATACCAGTTGTCCGCCGTTCCGTCACTCACACCGCCCTTGAACAGGAAATACCTGTAAGCGCCCACCTCCAGCGGATGTGCGAGCGAAAACGCCCCCGCCGACGTCGTCGCCCCGTTCGTCGCCTGCACGACCAGAATGCCGTCGTTCACCGTCAGCCCGCCGATGCCGCCGACATTCGTCACGCCGATCGACGTCGTTCCCGCACCCGCGCCTTGTGCGATCACGAGCCGGTCGCTCGGCGCGCCGTCCGCGCCGAGCACGCTCTGCACGAGAAGCCGTCCGTCGTTGCCGGTGTAGTTGCCGTTCACCACGAACGCATCGCTCGTGCTCGAACCGCCGTTCGTCAGATCGATCGTGCCCGCGTTGTTCAGTGCGACAAGTCGCCCCGCGATCGCCGGCTGTATCGACGTGCGTCCGATGCCGCCCGCGAAAATCGTGCTCGTCGCGTCGAGATTGAGCGCGCCGGTTCCGGTCGCGGCATCGCCGAGCGTCAGACCTTTCGCGTCGAATGTGAGTTGCGTATTGTTCGACGCGTTCACCGTCTCCCAATTCGAAAAGCGCGCGAGGCCGCTTGCCTGCACGTTGTCGAACGTGAGCGAATCGCTGCCCGCACCGCCATCGAAGCTCGTGGTCGCGGCGAGCGTCGCGTCGTTCAGATTGCGGATCACCGCCGAATCGTTGCCCGCGCCGAGCGACACCGGCCCGGCGATCGTGCCGCCGCTCCAGGTCAGCGTATCGACGCCGAAAGTCGTCGTCACTCCTTGCCCGATCGAGCCGCCCGCGATCGCCAGCGAGTTCGTGCCGCTGCCGAGATCGACGCGTCCGCCGATCGTCCCGCCCGACAGCGTGAACGTGTCGTCGTTCTGCGCGGCGGTCACGTTGCCGTCGACCTGTCCGCCCGACATGTCGAACACGTTGTTTCCGACATTCAAATCCACCGTTGCGAGGCGCCCGCCAGTGATCTTCACGACGTCGCCGTTCGCGAGCGTGCCAAGCACGCGCCCGCCCGATATCGAGAACGTGTCGCGCCCGTCGCCCTGATCGATGGAATCGATCTGTCCGCCTGTCATCGTGGCGGTGTCGGCGCCGTCGCCCTGGCGAATCTGTCCGGTGACGACGCCGCCGTTCATGTCGAAAGTATCGTTACCGGTATCGGTGCGTACGGCGACGCCCGCGCCCCCCGCAATCGTCCCGCTATTGATGATCGACACGTTGATCTTGCCGGTCGCGGCAATCGCCTCCGCGCTCGTGCCGCGAATCGCGCCGCTGTTGCCGATCGTTTCTGCGCCATTGGCAATCGTCACGCCGGTCGCGCCCTGAATCGTGCCGGCGTTGTCGATCGCGCCGCCCCGATTCGCGACGATGCCGCCCGCCTGCTGGCTGACGATGCTCGCGCCCGCCGCATTCGTGACGGACGCCGCATTCGCGAGCGACACGCCCACCCCGCCCGCGCCACGCGCGACGATCGATCCTGTGTTGGTGATCGCGCCGGGCGTCGCATCCTGCGAAACGATGCCGGACGCGTTGTTGCCCGACACGTCGATGGTGCCGTTGTTGGTCACGACGTTCTGGCCCGGTGTACCGGCCACGAACATGCCGTTTGCGCTCGCGCCGGTCGTCGTGATGGCGCCATTGTTCACGAGCGTGTCGCCGCTGGTTCGCGCCGCCATGCCATGAGAACCCGCCCCGCTCGTCGCGATCGTGCCATCGTTGACCAACGTGCCGCCGCCCGGACTGGCGAAGTCGTTCATCGCCGAAGCGCTTGCACCGCTCGTCGTGAGCGTGCCGCCTGCCTCGTTGCGCATCGTGACGGCGGCGGCGTTGTTGAACATCGCTTCCGAATTCGTGCCGACCGTGAAGATCGCGCCGCGATTGACGAGCGTGTTGCGCCCGGTCGTCGCGCTTTGCGACGTCATGGCGTCGGAACCATCACCTGTGATTTGCAACGTGCCCTCGTTGGTCGCCGTGCTGGTGTTGCGCACGAATAGCCCGTTGCCGGCAATGTCGAGTTCGACGCCCGTCAACACATTGATCGTCACGTTGACGCTGCCCGGCACCGCGATGACCGATACGTTCGAAGGATTGGGCGAGCGTGTATCGCAAGTCGCGGTCTGATTGGACTGCGGCGCAGTCCTGTCGCACCCGGCGACAGCGGGCGCCACGCGAACGAGACAGGACACGCCGAACGCAAGCGATAACGCATGAGCGAGCGGCGTCGATCGCATCGGAAGCGAAAAGCGGCGCATGGGTTCTCCGGCTCCGCTGACGATTTCATTTTTATCAGCAGTGCTTCGCATCGTTGCGACGATGATCGGCCCGCTGATTGCTGCTTCTCGTCAACGTTTTTGCTCAGAGTAGTCCACGCATTGCGCGTCAGCAATGTCCGCTTGATCGCTTGCCGCTTCAGATGGGCTTGCCCTCGCTCGATGCCCAATTGGGCATCAACGCGTTGCTCGGCAATGTTTCGTCGATCAGCTTTTCGGCCGTTCGCCGGCCCGCGACCGGCAGCCCTTCGGGGTTCAGCACGCCGATCTGCACCAGCACCGAAGCCTGATCCCAGTAGATATGCTCGTTGTAGAGCTTGTCGCCGCGAAAGCGGATAACGGCTAGCATCGGAACCTCGAAGTATTTTCCCGTCGGCGCGAGGCCGGGCAGCAGCCAGTCGATTTCGCAACTATGCGTCGCACAGAACACGAATTCGTCGACGACGCGATCCGCGCCGATCGTGCGCGATACCGGAATCAGCTTCGTATCGGCGGGATTCGAGTGGACGAAGTGATATCGATAGAAACGCTTCAACTGATCGTGCCCAACGCCGCCTGTCATCGTCGGGACGTGGTTCACGTATGGCTCGGCGACCATCGTCGGCATGACGGCGTCGACGTCGCGCGTGGCGAATTCGAAATAGCAGTGCTGCTCCCACAGGTGATTCAGATCGAAGTGCGGACCGAGCACCTTGCGCAACATCGAAAGCGTGCGTGAGTACGCCATCAGCGCGGCGGGTTTGTCGTAGTGCGCGGAATCCGAAACGATGAAGCCCGCCGACGCGCCCGGATAAACATAGCGTTCGATGTGCGGTCTGCCCGTGAGCGCCGGCTCGACTTCGCGCGCATCGTGCGCCGCGCGTTCGGCGAAGTGGAAGACCATCGGGCAGCGGATCGTCGGGATATCGGCGAGACAGGCGCTGAAATCGTCCGCGTAGTAGCAGGCGGCGCAATCGACGTCGGCCTGCGCGGCGATGCGCGTCGCGAAGCGGCCGCCGCGCCCGTACCCGATCACGCCCACTTTGCCGGCGTGCTGCGGCAACGCGCGCAGGGCATCGACGAGCGCCGCGAAATTGTCCGCGGCGATACCGCCGGGTTGCGGATCGTGCCCGGGAAGTTGCGGCGCGATCACGACATACCCTTCTTCGGCGTACAGATCGGCGGAGCGCATGACGAATTCGTCGAGGCCGGCCGCGTCGTGCAGCAACACGATGCCCGGTCCCGAACCTTTCGCGGGCTGCGTGACGTAAGCCGGAATGATCGTGCCGTCGCGAAGCGTGATGTCGATGAAGCTGCCGCTCATATCTGCGTCTCCTTATATATAGAGGTTGTTCTTGCGCTTACGACGTCAGCGTGTCCGCGAGCAGCTTCACGTTCAGCGCGACGATCACGGCCGCGACGAGCCACGCCAGCGCGCTCGTCCAGCGCGAAATCGCGAAGACGCCCATTTTTCGCCGGTCCGATACGAAGCGCACCAGCGGAATGACGGCGAATGGCAGTTGCATCGACAAAATGACCTGGCTCAGCACGAGCAACTGGCCGGTGCCTTTTTCGCCGTAGATCGCCGTCACGACGATCACGGGAACGATGGCGATCGCGCGCGTGATGAGACGCCGCGCCCAGTTCGGTATGCGCAGGCGCAGAAAACCTTCCATCACGATCTGGCCGGCGAGCGTCGCGGTCACGGTCGAGTTCAGGCCCGACGCGAGCAATGCCACCGCGAAGAGCGTCGATGCGATGCTCAGGCCGAGGAGCGGCGAAAGCAGGCGGAACGCATCGCCGATTTCCGCGACCTCGTCGTGACCGTTCGCGTGAAACACCGCGGCGGCGACGATCAGGATCGCCGCGTTGATGAAAAGCGCGAGCGTCAGCGCGATGGTGCTGTCAATCGTCGCCCAGCGAATCGCAGCGCGCCGGGCCGCGATGGACTTGCCATACGCGCGCGTCTGCACGATCGACGAATGCAGGTAAAGGTTGTGCGGCATGACCGTCGCGCCGAGGATGCCGATGGCGACATACAGCATTTCGCGATCGGCGACGATGCGCGGCGACGGGATGAAGCCGCGCAGGACTTCGGCGAACGGCGGCGCGGCAGCGGCGATCTGCAACGCGAAGCAGCTTGCAATCACGACCAGAAGCGCGATGACGAAGGCTTCCAGCAGACGGAAGCCTTTGTTGATGAGAAGCAGCAGAAGGAAGGCATCGAGCGCGGTCAGGAGCGCGCCCGCGATCAGCGGGATGCCGAAGAGCAGTTGCAGCGCGATCGCGGTGCCGATCACCTCGGCCAGATCGCACGCGACGATCGCCGCTTCGCAGGCGAGCCACAGGGCGAAGTTCACCGGCTTCGGATAATGATCGCGGCAGGCTTGCGCCAGATCGCGCCCGGTCGCGACGCCCAGTCGGACGGCGAGCGCCTGAAGCAGAATCGCCATCAGGTTCGACAACAGGATGACGGCGAGCAAGGTGTAGCCGAAGCGCGAGCCGCCAGCGATGTCGGTTGCCCAGTTGCCCGGGTCCATATAGCCGACCGAAATCATGTAGCCCGGACCCGCGAACGCGAGGAAGCGCCGAATCCATCGGCCGGTTTCGGGCACATGAACCGACGCGTACACCTCGGGGAGGCTCGGGCGGAACGCGTCGTCCTGCTCGGGCGGTTTCGAAGCGGGGCGTACAGGATCAAGCATCGGCTCGTTTCTCCTGCGGAAACCTGCTGTGGATGTTGTGAAAATATGCGCCGCGGCGAGTGAACATTCAAGCGCATCGGACGGGCGTTGGTTACAGATGCCGCAGCCCTGTGCTTCGCGTCTGATAATCGGACTTATCAGATGTAGCGATTTTTCTTGTCAAATTCGAACTCGGTTGCTAACCTCGGCCCAAATCACTGAAACGTAAGGATAAATGCCAGACAACACAGGGCGCTCCAGAGAGCGCTTGGCAGATAACTCGGGGCAGGCGAATGCGCCGAGCCGTCTCACGCGTCAACACTTCGCGCTTTATCGCGGTTATCTCGACGGCGTTTCCGAAGCACAGTTGCATGCATCGTATGGCGATTCCAGCGCCGATGTACGCTCGACTCGACGGCTGATCGAGGCGCTGCGCGACACGCTTTCCGTTCTCGCACGCCGCGCACGGGACACGGACGCGGCTCACCTGCTGCGGCTTCGTCCCGGCAGCATCCCGCTGTTCGAGCCGCCGCCCGCCGCCGTCGCCCCGCCGCTCGACGCGTTCCGCGAAAAAATCGATCCGGACGGCGTGTACGGCGAATCGGAACTGCTCGCGCTTTACGAGGAGGCTTATCCGCCCGAGAGCTCGCCTGCTCTCGATCGGCGCGCGGCGCGTAACGCCCGATTGCGTCGCCGGCAGGCGGACGCGCTCGCGCGCATGGAGGCGTCGCTCGCACAGGATCCACGTCCGGATCATCCGGTCGATGGCTGGTTCGAGCCGGCCGTCGCCGCGCGATTGACTGCCGCCGGACTTTCGACGCTCGCGGATGTCATCGAACTCATCGAGCGGCGACGGCATCGGTGGTATGCGGCCGTGCCACGGCTCGGTCCAAAAGGCGCGCAACGCGTGGTCGACTGGCTGCAACTCCACGCCGAGGCACTCCGGCACACGCTTTCGCCGGCCGCGCTCGTGCCTCGGCGCCAGTGGCAGCCCGGAGACGTCGTGTCGACGCAAAGCGCGGACGTCGACACAAGCGACTCGATCGCCATTTCTCCTCTTGAAACGTTGCGGGTTCCGCCGGCGCTCGACGGATCGAAAGGGTCGAATCGGGCGCACGCGCACCCGCGATTCGATACGGACATCCGCGCGATCACCGCTTGGCTAGAGGCCCGGTCGAACAGTACGCACACGCGGCGTGCCTATCGGCGGGAGGCGGAACGCCTGCTGCTGTGGGCGTTGATCGAGAAAGGCAAGCCGATTTCGTCTCTCGATGCAGCCGATTGCGCCGAGTACGTCGGTGTTTTTCTCGCGGATCCGCAGCCGGCGGCGCGCTGGATCGCGAAGGGTCGCCCTGAGCGTTGTTTTGCCGACTGGCGCCCTTTTGCCGGCCCGCTTTCCGATCGCAGCCGCGAAACGGCCCGGTCGATATTGGGCGCCATGTGCGAGTGGCTCGTCGCCGAAAGTTATCTGGCGGCCAATCCGTTTGCGGGATTTGCGCGTGTCGCGACGCCGCCGGTATTCGATTCGGCGACGCGGTCGCTCGATCTGACGCAGTGGAAATGCGTGTTGCAATCGGTCGAACGGACCGAATACTCGTTCGCCGAGCATCGCGACAAATTGGCGCTGCTTCTCGCGTACGCCACGGGCCTGCGACGGGCCGAACTCGCATTCGCAACCACCGACGCGCTCAGCGCCGGGCGTCTTTCCGGCGTGGACGGCGTGGTCTGGCGGCTTGCCGTCGATGGCGGCCGCGGCGCGACGCGGACGGTGCTTTTGCCGCCGATCGTCGTTGAAACGCTCATCGAAAACCTGGCGATGCGCGAACTGCCGCGCCCGTTGGATTGCGCCGAAGGCACGCCAATACTGGCTCAGGCGCGCGGCGGACAGTCATTGACGCCCGACGGCATCGGGAAAATTTTCAAGACGATTTTCTCGAACGCGGCCGCATTGATGGAATCTCATGCGCCCGGCGCTGGCAAGCACCTGACTCGCGCGAGCACGCATTGGCTGCGCCACACACATTCGACGCACGCGCTCGGACACGGCGCGGATCTGCGCGAGGTCAGCGCCGGACTCGGCCATTCCGATGTTTCGACCACCGCTCTGTATCTGGAAAACGAAGACGCGGGGCGTTTCCTTGGCATCGAGAAGTTGATTCGCGGCATCTCGTTAACGCGAAAACCTTCGGATCGGTCCTAATTTCGCGTTTACACGAGCGTCGAGCGTTGTAAAAATGTCCGCTGCGGGCGATCAAGTACTTCAGAGTTTACTTGAGGTTTACCGGTTCGCCGTTTATTCTTCGGTTTGCAGCTTGTTTTCCACAAACCGAAGAATTATTTGCTTACCCAGGCCCGCCAGTGACTGCGAATTCCATGCTAAGCGCTCGGCTTCCCGAAGTCGATCAATCCGTTTCGATCGAAACGCTCTTGGGGGTGGCCGCCCAAGCCACTGACATTCTCAATCAGATCCGCGATGCAATGTTGGAGCCGTATCCGCGCAAAAGCGCACCAACATTCACGAGCGCGCAGGTCGCGTCGCTCTGCGGCATCGACAAGCAGCGGTTCCAGTACCTGACGACCAAGGGCGAGCTGCCAGCGGGCACGTCCAAGGGCGCGGGCCGCAGCAAGGAATTCACGCTCGAAGAAGCGCTCACATGGATCCGCGCGACGAAAGAACGCCCCCGCCGGCCTGAAGGCAAGCGCGGGCGGATCGTGACCGTCGCGAACTTCAAAGGTGGCGTCGCCAAGACCACAACCGCCGTCTCGGCCGCACAGGCCCTGACGCTGCTCGGCCGCAGAGTGCTGGTCATCGACTGCGATCCGCAGGGCACGACGACACAGCTATGCGGCTGGGCGCCCGACGCCGAAATCTCGGACGATCAGACCCTTCTTCCGCTGATCTACGGCGATCAGCAGACGTTGCACTATGCAGTGCAGGAAACGTACTGGCATAACTTGGATCTCATCCCGGCTTCGTCATCGCTCTTCGATGCGGAGTTCGAGATTCCCGCCAAGGTGCTGAACGACAGCACGTTCGAATTCTGGGAAATCGTCCGCAAAGGCCTCATGCCGCTGACGGAAGAGTACGACGCGGTCGTCATCGACACGCCTCCGGCGCTCAGCTATCTCACCATCAACGCGCTGCTCGCGTCGGATGCGATTCTGCTGCCCTGCCCGCCCGAGGCGCTGGATTTCGCAAGCTCGACACAGTTCTGGCATCTCTTTGCGGATATCGCCAAGAAGCTGCCGGGCGTGCTCGAGCAAAAGCGCTTCGACTTCGTGAATGTGATTCTGACCAAAGCCAAGTCGGATGACGTGTCGCGTGTTGTGCGCGGTTGGCTTCAGAAAGCATACGGCGATCGCGTCCTGCCTTTCGAGATTCCGGAGTCGACCGTACCAAAAGGTGCGTCGGCGCAATTGTCGACGGTATATGACTTGTCGAAGCCGGACGGCAGCACGGCCGCTTACAACCGATTCAAAGAGCCGCTCGACCGGCTCGCCGAGCATCTCGACGCGCAGTTCGCCCGCGCGTGGAATCAGACGGAGGATTAAATGGGCATCGGGGACAGACTCCTCGCCAAGACAGCGAACATCGGCAGTAAGCCCACAGAAGGAACGCAAGCGCGTCCAGTCAGCACGGAACCGCGCACGTCTCCCGGTCGGTTGATGGATGCGCAGCATCGCATCAATACGGCGCAGGCGCGCATCAAAGAACTTGAGTCGCAACTCGAGGAACGAGCGGCGCTCGAAGTGCCGCTCGATGCGCTCGTGGAAGTCAGCGGACGGCGTCGCAAACTCACGGCCGAGCAGTTCCAGGAGTTGAAGAGCAATCTCGCACAACACGCGCTCGCCACGCCTATTCTGGTGCGCGCTTTGCCGGATGCTCGTTACGAGATCGTTGCGGGACATAACCGCGTCGCTGCATACCGGGAACTCGGACGATCGACGATACGCGCCAACGTTGCGTCGATCGAAGAAGGGGAAATCGAGTTCGCGGCGTTCTTCTCGAACCTGCTATCGCCATCGCTTACGGATTTCGAGAAGTATTGGAACTTCAAACGATTGCAGGAATTGAGCGGACTCTCGCGCACGGAAATCTCTGAAAGCGCCGGATTGAGCAAGAGTCACGTCACGCGAATCTTCTCATTCGACGCCCTTCCGGAGGCAGCCAAAGCCGCACTCGCCGAAAAGCCAGAGCGACTCGGCAGCAATGCCGCGCAAAAGCTCGCGGCGCTAACAGAAGCCGGCAAGGCGGAAAAGGTCGTCGAAGCCGTCCGACGGTTGGTCGAAGACGAGAATTTTACGCAGGACAAGGCGGTCGCCCTCGTCGCGGAAAAGCCGCGCGCAGTGACTCCAAGCGCAACAGTGGTCCGAGCGGGCCGCAGGAAGGTCTGCGAAGTGTCCACGCGAAATGGTGTGGTGGGAGTTCGTTTCTTCGAGAAGGACGCGGGCGACGCAGAGCAATGGGGACAGCGCATTGCTGACTTCATCAACAAGACACTAAGTGAATCGGAGCAAGACTGAGGCTCTACTAGAGTTTTCTTTTAAATCAATGACTTAACGAGAACCGGAAAGTCGTTGACACTGAACCTAGTAGAACCTCTTTGCAAATCAGAGACTTAGCGTAGTGGCAAACCTGAGGGTGCTATGTAACGAACAAGTTCCACAAAGACAAAAGCCTTCGGCGCCAACCGAAGGCTTTTGAATATCGGGCTTAACTGCTTATCGCCCGGTCCGCTTCCCGACGCCAATCGGGTCACGAGTACGCAACTCGAAGTTTAGCGGAACGCGATTAGCAGTCAAGCATTGTCTTCCATTTTTCGAAATGGACGTACTTGACATGCGTATCGCGCAACTTTCCGTTGCAGGCGAGGCTCTTTCTCGCCTAAAAAACTCTGGACCGTCTTCAGCGGTTGCCGATCAAGAAGCTCTCGATGAGTACGCTTGTGATCGTTCGAATCTGCCTTGGGTCATTTTCCGGGCCGCTCATCGAGCCACGCACACGACGGCGTTGCCTGCACGCGCGCGTGCCCTGCTCGCCGCCTTGGCCCGCACAGTCGACGCATCTCGTCCGTTCGCACCCATCTTCGCGCGGCGCGAACTGCTCACGGGCCGGGCCCAGCAATCCATGCGGACCTTCTATCGCAGCATGGACGACCTCGAGGGCGCCGGGTTTATCATCCGGCCGCCTCAGACCCGCTATGGCGCTGCCGGCCTGTTTGGTCGCGCATATATCCACCTGACGCAGAAGGCAGCCGCTTTGCTCGGACTCGTTGACGTAGCCGATGCGACCACTACGCAGCCCGCTCAGCATCGGGAGAGCGCGTCAGACGCACAAGCCGGCTTTTCTGACGGCCATCCGTCTGTCACCGTGGCAGACGGTGCTATATATAAGGATCTACTCCCTAATACTCAAAAGAGACAACCAGGACGACTTCCCGCCGATCTGCAACGCCTCGTGTCTCTGGGATTTCGTGAATTCCTGATCTTCAAACTGATGCGAGAAGCGAAAGCCCACGGCAAGCTTCTCTCCGATGTCGTCGAAGCAAGTTGGGCACCCTTGCAACGCGCAACGCATCCGATCAGCTACCTTCGCACCCTTCTGCGAGTCCCGGTCGACTTCGCCTATCGGGCGCGAAGCCAGCGCGAAGCCCACGTGCAGCAGCAAATCGAGCGAACGACTTCTGCGCGCACAAATGAAGTTGTAGGCGGTTTGGCCGGCCGGTCATTCGTCAGCCGTGACGGCTTGCGCCGCTACCGCGTCTCCGACGACGCCCGTTCCATCGTCATCTGCCATCGCGACGAGCCGCATCCGCGCGTCCATGCGGGCACATGGCAGAAAGATTTCGTTGCGGCCTTTGAGGCAGGTCACATCCTGCTCGACGACAAAGATCGCTTCGGCTCTCACGTCGATTTCCCGACGCCTCGAGCCGCAGTCCCGACCGACCTCCAGCGCAAATCCGAAGCGCGCCTGAGCGACATCAAAGCGCTTCTCCGCTTGAAGAGCGTGGGCGGGACCCCATCTGCGAAACCAAGGGACGTGGCGCGACCAATGCTGAAGGACAAGTCCGCTATCGCCCCTTTGAGTTCGCTTTTGCAGGCGGTGCTCCGTGCGGCGCCATCAACCAAACTCCGCGATTCACCGGGTACGAGTTCGTGCTGAACGGGCGGCCAAAACATCAGATGAATCGACGTGAGACCGCGCCCGGAAACTTTTTTGAATTAGGCTGCTGCGTCGCAGCAAAAACTGATATACTCTAAGGTTGCGCCTGAATGGGCGATTGGAAAACGCAAACACCGCGTCTGGATGCGGTTTGCGTGCTTTGCTCGATGCGATTTTCAGCAAGCCGTCCGTGGTCGAAGCTGTCATCGAAATCATCGCGAGCCGTTACGCTCGCTCCCGGGGATCTGTCGTCGCCGAGCAAACCTGTCGAGGAGAAAGTATGGCAAGTTTTGATCGGGAAGATTCGGAGCTGGATATCGTCGCGCCGGCGCGCAAGGCACCGGGCCGGCGGGCGAACAAAGGGAAGGGCCAGGCCGGCACGATACAGCCCGATGTCGCGATGACCGCCGAACAGAATGAAGAGCGTCAGCGTCAGATGCGCGCGCTCATCCAGTTGGGCAAGGAGCGCGGCTATCTCACGCACGCCGAGATCAACGACCACCTTCCGGATAACTTCGCTGAAACGGCGGCGATGGAAACCGTCGTCAGCACGTTCCACGATATGGGTGTCGCGGTCTACGAGCAGGCGCCGGACGCCGAAACGCTGCTGCTGAGCGACAACGCCCCAAGCGTGGTGACGGACGAGCAATCGGACGAAGAAGCGGAAAACGCGCTGTCGACCGTCGATTCCGAATTCGGCCGCACGACCGACCCGGTTCGCATGTACATGCGTGAAATGGGCGCGACCGAGCTGCTCACGCGCGCCGGCGAAATCGCGATTGCGAAGCGCATCGAAGACGGGCTGCACGAGATGATTCAGGCGATCGCGGCGTGCCCGTCGACGGTCGCGACGATTCTCGCGGACGCGGCGCAAGTCGAATCGGGCGAGCTGAAGATCGACGAACTGGTCGATGGCCTGAAGGAAGAGGACACGGCAGATGAAGACATGTCGGCTTCCGATACGACCGAGTCCGCCGAAATCGATACGGATACCGACGAATCCGACAGCGACGAAGACGACGACGACGATCTCGATGGCGCTGGCGATTCCGCTGCATCGAACGAAGCGCGTCTGAAGCAACTGAAGGCCGACTGTCTGGAGATCTTCGCACGCGTGCGCGAGCTGGCGGAACAGGCGAGCAGTCCTAAGGGTTCGGGTGCCGCTGCGGCGAAGGCTGTCGAAAAGGCTCGAGCCGAAATCCAGCGCGAGCTCGGTTCGATCCGCTTCACGGCGAAGACCATCGACCGCCTGTGCGCGAACGTTCAGCAGCAGGTCGCGCAGGTGCGTGACATCGAACGTCGCGTGTTGCAGATCGCGGTGGATCGTTGCGGCATGCCGCGCGACAAGTTCGTCGAATCGTTCGTCGGTCACGAGACCGATCTCGAATGGACGGCACGTGCGTCGGCGGCTTCGAAGCAATACGGCGCGTCGCTCGAGCGCAGCCTGCCGGCGATTCAGGCAGAGCAGCAGAAGCTCATCGACATCGAAGGCGTCGTCGAGATGCCGCTGCAGCAACTGAAGAAGATCAACCGTCAGATGACGGCTGCCGAATTGAAGATGCGTCAGGCCAAGCGCGAGATGATCGAAGCGAACCTGCGTCTCGTCATCTCGATTGCGAAGAAGTACGTCAATCGCGGCATGCAGTTCCTGGATCTGATTCAGGAAGGCAACATCGGTCTGATGAAGGCGGTGGACAAGTTCGAATATCGCCGTGGCTGGAAGTTCTCGACGTATGCGACGTGGTGGGTTCGTCAGGCCGTGACGCGTTCGCTCGCCGATCAGGCGCGCACGATCCGCGTGCCGGTGCACATGATCGAAACGATCAACAAGCTGAACCGCATCTCGCGCGAGATCCTGCAGCAGACGGGCCTGGAAGCGCATCCGTCGGTGCTGGCCGAGCGCATGGAAATGCCGGAAGAGAAGATCCGCGGCATTCTCAAGATCGCGAAGCAACCGGTGTCGCTGGAAACGCCGGTCGGCGAAGATGCCGATGCAACGCTTGGCGACATGATCGAAGATCAGGGCGCTGCTTCCCCGGCAGAGGCCGCCGTGCACGCGAACATGCGCGCCGCGATCGACGATGCGCTCAACGCGCTGTCGCCGCGCGAGGCGAAGGTGCTGCGCATGCGCTTTGGCATCGACACGGCTTCGGACTATACGCTCGAAGAACTGGGCAAGCAGTTCGATGTGACGCGCGAGCGCATTCGCCAGATTGAGAGCAAGGCGATGCGCAAGCTCATGCATCCGAGCCGCGCCGACAAGCTGCGTCCGTTCCTGGATCGCTGATCCTGCGGGCCGCCTGGACTGACGTTCGGGCGAACTCTGAAGCGGGGGGGGGCCCCCCACGGGGCCCCCCCCGTGTTTTTTTTTTGTTTTACTAAACCCCCCCGCCTTGCGGTTTTGCAACATTTATACCCCCCCCCCCCCCCCACCCCCC
>NZ_JALQDZ010000045.1:0-166147 GCF_023630985.1 Caballeronia sp. ATUFL_F1_KS39
AACCCCCCAATACAACTAAAACAACCCATCCTTGTTTTTTTTGGATATTTATACAAAAATGTTCAGACCGCATTAGAATTTTAAGAAATCAACCCCCCCCCCCCCCAAAAGGGGCGTCCGTACGTGTAGCGCTGATCGGGGGGCCCGCGTCAAGTCACGTGGGGGCAAACACACACCCGGGGCCCCCAAAAAAGGCCCCCCCCCGCTTTTTTATTTGCGCGATGACATCAGCCGTGCGTCGTGCCTTTAGGCATCCTTGACGACGCGCACGCCTGCAACGCGACGATCGCCTTGTTTGCCAGCGTGAGCGTTTCCTCGCAGGCGAGGCGGTCGCGAAAGATCGAGCATCCGCCGCCGGCGTTCACTTTCGCCACCGCGTTACGCAGCTTGTCGAGCGCGGATTGCGGCGAGCCGGCGTCGCGAATCATCGATGCGATATCGAACGCGCTGCCGGCGTCGGTTTCGACGTAGCCGGGGCATTGCGTTTGCGCGTGAGCCGCCATGCAAATCATGCCGGCAGCCGCAGCTAGCGAAAGGCGCCGGGCGCGGCGTCGAGAAGGGTAGAGGAGGGCATCCATTGGCGTCACCATCGTCAGATTCGCATTGACAAATCATGCGTTCGGCGAACTCGTGACGGCTGGAACGGACGAATGCTTGTCCACAGAATCGGTGGGCAAGATTGTGGATATCCTGAGCATCGCCGGGCCAACGTGTTGATGCGTAACGCATTTGACCCGGCGTACGAAATTCGCGCGTTGCTTCGTCTCCCATTCTGAACCGGTAAAAAAATTCGCGCCGGCCGCGTCAAAAAAGCCTAAATGCGGAATGCCTGGACGGTTTGCCCGAGTTCGCGCGCCTGCGCGTCGAGCGCGTGCGCGGCCGTCGCCGCTTCGTTCACGAGGGCGGCATTCTTCTGCATCAAACGATCCATCTGCGATACCGCGTCGTTCACTTCGTCGATGCCGCTGCTTTGCTCGCGCGAAGCCGTCGCGATCGCTTCGACGAGCATCGACACGGCGTCGACGGAAGCGAGCAGATCGGCGAGCGTCGTGCCCGCGCGCATGACCGTCGAGCCGCTCGATTCGACGTGCGCGTTCACTTCGCGGGTCAATTGCGAGATTTCCTTCGCCGCGGCCGACGAGCGCCGCGCGAGCGCGCGAACTTCCTCGGCGACGACAGCAAAGCCACGTCCGAGCGACCCGGCTCGCGCCGCTTCGACCGCCGCGTTCAGCGCGAGCAGATTCGTCTGAAACGCGATGGATTCGATCACGCTCGTAATCTGCCGGATCTGCGCCGAACGCGACGACAAATCCATCATGCGCGCGATTGCATCGGCGACGGCGCGTTCGCCATCCTTCGCGCGCTCGGACGCTTCCCTCGCCAACTCGCGCGCGCGATTCGCGTGATCGGCGTTCGCGCGAACGGTGGATGCGATCTGCTCCATGCTCGCCGACGTCTGCTGCAAGCTCGCCGCATGTTCCTCGGTGCGCGCGGACAGCGCGTGGTTGCCCTCGGTGATGTCCGCCGCCGCGACGCCGATGGTCTGCGTCGAGCGCTTGATGTCGCCGACCATCGACGCGAGCTGGCTGCACATCAGGCTCATCGCGTACATCACGCTTTCCGTGTCGCCGCGCGCGACGGGCACATCGGTCAGCAGATCGCCTTGCGAGACGCGCCGCGCCACGCTTGCCGCGAGTTCCGGTTCGCCGCCGAGCTGGCGCATGAGCGAGCGCGCCAACGAAAAGCAGAGCCAGCCGACGAGCGCCACGCCCGCCCCGATGCACGCGCCCACGCTCCATTGCACGATGCGGCTCACGCGTTGCGCGTCGTCGTATTCCTGCTGTGCGGCGGTGAGCTGAAACGCGCGCAGATCGGTGCTTTCCTTCTTGACGCGCTTCGCTTGCGGCTCGATCTGCTGCGTGACGATCCACTGTGCTTCGGCCAAATTGTTGGCGGCGAGCAGATCCGTCGACGGACGAAAGCCTTTGTCGCGCAGTGTCGCCCAGTCGGCGGCGAGGCGCTTTGCGAGCGGCGCTTCGGTCGAACCGAGCGGATAGCGCAGATAGCGGCCGAGCAGGGCATCGATATTTGCGACGCGCTGCTGCGTCGATGCGACCACGGCTTGCGTCTTTTGCGCCGATGGATCGAGCACGGCGTCGCTGATCGCGAACTGGCTTTGCGTGATGAGTTCGTCGATCGTGGAAATGGTCTGCAGCGCTTGCACGCGCCCTTCGAAGACGTGGCGTAGCGCGGCATTGCCTTGCTGGACGCCGAATAATCCGACGCTGCCGACCGCGACGAGCACGGCGGCGACCGCGCCCGTGACGATCGCGAGGCGCGCCTTGACGGTGAACTTTGACATGTTCGGTAGAAGAGAAACGTGCGCGGAGAAGTCCGGAGGCGCGCAGCGGCCAATCATCGGACTTTTGTGGAGAGCGCAATCTACCGATTGTCGACGACGTTTGTGTGACAAGCGCCGCGGTCACGCGCCGCAAACCTTTGCGTGCGCGTTCCCAACGAAAGCGACCGATGCCCCGCAATCAATCGCGCTTCGGAATCTCCAGTCCGCGCTTCACCGCAGGCCGCGCGAGAAACGCGTCGAGCACGCGCTCGACGTTCTTGAACTCGTGAAAATCCACCAGCTCGCGCGCTTCGTAAAAGCCGATCAGATTGCGCACCCACGGAAACGTGGAGATATCCGCGATGCTGTACTCGTCGCCCATGATCCAGTCGCGACCTTCGAGCCGCTTGTCGAGGACACCAAGAAGCCGCTTCGATTCGGCGACGTAGCGCGCACGCGGACGCTTATCCTCGTAATCCTTGCCCGCGAACTTGTGAAAGAAGCCGACCTGCCCGAACATCGGGCCGACGCCGCCCATCTGGAACATCAGCCATTGCAGCGTTTCGTAGCGCTTCGCCACATCGTCGGGCATCAACTGGCCGCTCTTCGCCGCGAGATAGACAAGAATCGCACCGGATTCGAAGAGCGGCATCGGCTCGCCGTTGGGTCCCTCCGGATCGATGATCGCGGGAATCTTGTTGTTCGGATTGAGCGACAGGAACTCGTCCGACATCTGATCGTTCTTGTCGAAGCGCACGAGATGCGGCTCGTAAGGCAGGCCGGTTTCCTCGAGCATGATCGAGACTTTCACGCCATTGGGGGTCGGCAGCGAATAGAGCTGAATGCGCTCGGGATGCTGAGCGGGCCATTTGCGGGTGATGGGGAAATCGGCAAGCGCGGTCATTTAGAGTCCTCGAAGGTCGAAGCGCCGAATATAACGATTTCGCGGCTTTCCTGCGTCGAAGACACCATCGCGCGCGCTGTCATCCGCTCGCCGCATCGACAGGAAAAGATTGAGGGATCTCGTACAGACGACGTATGTCGAAACGCGGAATCTGTTCTTGCCTCGACTACAAAAGCGATTGTAGGAATCGCAGCATCGATACGAGGATTGCGCGCAGCGCGAAGGTCAAGAAGTCAACGAACAACGAAGAAACCAAGCCCTTGCGGGAATGTGCAGCGCGAACGCGACGTGCGGGCCGGTCCACTGGCTCGGTTATTGCATCGGCACGGGTGCCCGGGAATCCGTGCCGGCCTTACGAACCGTTGGTTACGCTGCCATGAAAACCGCTCCTCTCGCAACGCTTACCGCAATCGCTGCCGTGGTCGGGGGACTGCTGCCCAGCCTGTGCACCGCCACGTCTCTCGAAAGCCAGCTCGACTGCAAGTCCAGCGCGCACAACTTCATCGCACCGCTCGTCGCCGATAAATCCATCGACGCGCGCCCCATGCGCGTCGAGGCGAATTCGGTCAACGCGTTCAAGCCGACCCAGGGAAGCGAGCTCACCGCTTACGGCTTTCGCGTGTATGCCGTGCTGGGCTACGAGCACGGCGACGACATGTTCAAGCGCGGCAGCGGCCAGCCGATCAACGATTCCGCGTATGGCGTCGTGGTGCTCGCCGCGTCGGAAACGGTCGAGGCGAAGGTGCGCGAATCGGGCAGCACGGCGGTCGTCAAACAGGTCGTGCCGATGATGATGACGGCCGTCTTCTGCGACGGCAGCGGCGCGAGCAAGACGACGGCCGGCGCCGTTACGACGGAAGCGTCGCGGAATCGCTGAATCATCGTCGATAATGTTCTCCCCAAAGGCGCGCGCAAAGTGTCGCGCGCCCGACAACAGGAGAACGCCGACATGTCTGACGCAGCCAAGCAGTCTCAACGAATCGCCATCGTCACCGGAGCGGGAAGCGGAATCGGCCGTGCGGCGGCGCTGGCCTTGCTCGGCGACGGCTGGTCGGTCGTGCTTGCCGGAAGACGTCCCGCGCCGCTCGACGCGGTGATCGGCGAATCGAATGCAGCGGAGCGCGCGCTCGCCGTGCCGACCGACGTCTCCGATCCGCAATCGGTCGAGAAGCTCTTCAAGGCGGCGGTCGAGCGCTTCGGCCGCGTCGATCTGCTGTTCAACAACGCTGGCGTGACGAATCCGCCGGGACCGTTCGAGGACTGGACGCCCGAGCAATGGAAGAACGTCGTCGATATCAATCTGAACGGCATGTTCTATTGCCTGCAGCAAGCGTTCCGCACGATGAAGGCGCAAACGCCCACGGGCGGCCGCATCATCAATAACGGTTCGATTTCCGCGAGCGCGCCGCGCCCCAATTCGGCGGCCTACACGGCGACGAAGCACGCGGTGCAAGGTCTCACGAAGACCGCATCGCTCGATGGCCGCAAGTACGACATCGCGGTCGGTCAGATCGATGTCGGCAATGCTTTCACCGAGCTATCGGAGCGCATGTCGAAGGGCGTGCCGCAAGCGAACGGCGAGATCGCCATCGAACCGATGATGGACGTGAAGATCGTCGGCCAGTCGGTGCTCTACATGGCGAACCTGCCGCTCGAAGCCAACGTGCTGTTCCACACCGTGATGGCCACCAAGATGCCGTTCGTCGGCCGCGGCTGATTCTTCTTCTACGCGATCCGATACCAGACGCGAATGCCCGAGTACCAATGGCTCACGCTGGTATCGTCGCCGGCGCCGAACGTCGAGAGGCTCTCGACGTTCAGCACGTCGACGTCGTTCTCGGCAATCCACCTGTTCGCGCGCTCGACGAGCGCCGCGCCGTTCTCGTACACGTTGCCCTTGATGAGGTGATGCTGCACGATCTGTCGCTCGAAGTCTTCGTAAGCGATCTTCGCCATCCGCTGTCTCCTGATTTTCGTTCTGATGCGCCGATGTATCAGCGGTCGTATATGTTGCGGCGCAGCGCTATCGCCGCATGACGCGTTCTGCCGATTCGAGCATCATATGGCCTGAGACACGCTCGTGCGAATCGGTGAATTCCGCGTGCGGGCGGCACGAGAACGCCAAGGAGAGCACGATGGACATGCGGCAACGCGAGCACATCGAGGCAGTCGTCGCGGCGACCACGCGGGCGGACGCGCTCGGTACGGCGCGAGCGCACGACGGCATCATTCAGTCTTCATGGCGGCGTTGCGTGCATCAGTACGGACTCGATCCGTCGCGCATGCAGGAAGCGCGCATCCTGCCGCAGACGCGCCTGCGCGAGCATCAGCAGCGCATCGACGACTTCGCGCGCATCGCGCGTCACGGTCTCGAAGCCTTGTACGAGCAGGTCGCGGGCATGGGTTATGTCGTGCTGCTCACCGATGCGCTCGGCGTGACCGTCGATTACATCGGCGATGCGAACACCGATTCCTCGCTGCGCCGCGCGGGTCTCTATCTCGGCGCGGAGTGGAGCGAAGCGGGCGCGGGCACCTGCGCGGTCGGCACCGCGCTCACGACGGGGCAGGCGCTCACCGTCCATCAGATCGATCATTTCGACGCCACGCACATTCCGCTAACGTGCACCGCCGCGCCGCTCTACGATTCGCGCGGCGCGCTTTCCGCGATCCTGGACATTTCCGCGCTCGTGTCGCCGCAAGCGCGCGACAGCCAGAATCTCGCGCTGCAACTCGTGCGGATTTACGCGGGGCACATCGAGAACGCGAATTTTCTGCGCACGCATCGGCAGGACTGGATTCTGAAGCTGAACACCGCGCCGGAATTCGTCGATGTGAACCCCGAATATCTGATCGCGCTCGATGCGAGCGGACGCATCGTCGGACACAATCGCCGCGCGCATACGATGCTCGCCGCCGAAATCGGCCGTCCGGTCGCGCCGGGAGAAAGGGCGACGTCGCTGATCGGCGTGCCGTTCGATACGCTTTTCGACGCGCGCATCGAAGAGCTGGGCCGCTTCGTCTATTCGCGCCCGAGCGAATTGCGCGCGGTGCCGCTCGCAAAATCCGGCGCGCTGCTTTATCTGAGCGTGATGCCGCCCGCGCCGTGCGTCACGCCGTCGACCAACGCGACTGCGGCGCGCAGCGTGGAAGTGCCCGCGCCGCTCGCCGCGCTGTGCGGTGGCGATGCCGCGCTCAGGCGTCAACTGGAACGCGCCGCGAAGCTCGTCGATTCGCCGATCAACCTGCTCGTCAATGGCGAAACCGGCAGCGGCAAGGAGTTTTTCGCGAAGGCGCTGCATCGCGCGAGCGCGCGGCGCGCGGGGCCGTTCGTCGCGGTGAATTGCGCGGCGATTCCGGAGACGCTCATCGAAAGCGAATTGTTCGGGCATCTGCCGAACAGCTTTTCGGGCGCGGGCGCGAAAGGCAAGCGCGGGCTCATTCAGGAAGCGGACGGCGGCACGCTCTTTCTCGATGAAATCGGCGACATGCCGCGCGAGTTGCAATCGCGGCTGCTGCGCGTACTGGCCGAAGGCGAAGTGCTCGCGATCGGCGCGTCGCGGCCCGTATCGGTCGATGTGCGCGTGATTTCCGCCACCCATCATTCGCTCGACGCGCTCATGCACGACGGACGCTTCCGCGAGGATCTCTACTATCGCCTGAACGGCGCGCGCTTCACGCTGCCGCCGCTGCGCGAACGAAGCGATCTCGACTGGCTCGTCGACAAGCTGCTCGAAGGCGCGGTCACGCTGACGCCGGCGGCGCGTGAACGGCTGCATCGGCATGAGTGGCCGGGCAATCTGCGCGAGCTTTGCAACGTGCTGCGCTATGCGCGCGCGGTGTGCGCGAACGGTTCGATCGATGTCGATGATCTGCCGGAAGGATTCGGCGGCGCGCTGACGCCAGTCGAAGCCGAGCCGGCGCGCGCCGTCGTCGAGGATTTCGATCCGCATCGGCTGCCGCCCGAAGGCATGCTGCTGATGCAGTATCTGCGCGCGGCGAGCTGGAATCTGAGCGCGGTCGCGCGGCAGATCGGCGTGAGCCGCATGACGCTTTACCGGCGCATGGCGCGCTACGGCATCAAGTCGCCGAATCAGCGCGACGCGGGTCACTAACGCGCGATACGCCTGTACTCCCGCCGATACACCTGCCGCTGTGACACCTGTCACGGCGGCGCCCCGTACACCCTCCAAAGCGCCCGATTTCCGCGGGTAATCCCTCGCTTTTTCGCGCGCGAAAGCCGTCTTCAGATTGGCATGGCGCTTGCCTTTATCCGCCGCACAAAACACACAACGGAGACACTGGCATGCGTGACAGCGCGGCGCCGCTCGTCGGCATCATCGCCAATCCTGTTTCGGCGCGGGACATCCGGCGCGTCATCGCGAATGCGAACAGCCTGCAGCTCGCGGATCGCGTGAATATCGTGTTGCGGCTGCTGTCGTCGCTCGCGTCGTGCGGCGCTTCGCGCGTGCTGATGATGCCGGACCGCGAAGGTCTCAAGGTCATGCTCCAACGGCATCTTTCGCGCAAGCAAGGTCCGGACGCCGCGCTCGCTCACGTCGAATTCCTCGACATGCCCGTGACCGCGCGCGTCGACGACACGTTTCGCGCCGCGCGCATGATGCACGACGCCGGCGCCGATGCGCTCATCGTGCTCGGCGGCGACGGCACGCATCGCGCGGTCGTGCGCGAGTGCGGCCAGGTGCCGATCGCAGGCTTGTCGACGGGCACGAACAACGCCTATCCGGAAATGCGGGAGCCGACCATCTCCGGACTTGCGACGGGGCTCTACGCAACGGGCCGCGTCCCCGCGCGCCAAGCGCTCGCGTCGAACAAGCTGCTCGACATCGAAATTCGCGATGCGAAAGGCAGCGTGCGCCGCGACATCGCGCTCGTCGATGCCGTGATTTCGCACGAGCATTTCATCGGCGCGCGGGCGCTGTGGAAGATCGACACGCTCGCCGCCGTCTACGTCTCTTACGCCGATCCGCAGGCGATCGGCATGTCGGCGATCGCCGGTCTGCTCGAACCGCTCGGGCGGCACGACAAGGGCGGACTCGCGATCGAGCTCGGCAGACCAGGCGACTGCGAATTCGAACTGCACGCGCCGATCGCGCCCGGCCTCGTCGAACCCGTGCCGATCGCGAACTGGACGCGCCTCGCCGACGGCGTGCCGCATCGCGTGAAGCAGAAGAGCGGCATCGTCGCGCTCGACGGCGAACGCGAGCTCGCCTTCGGACCCGGCGACGAAGTGAGCGTCACGCTCAGGGAAAGCGCTTTTCGCAGCATCGATGTCGCCGCGTGCATGCGTTACGCGGCGGCGTCCGGGCTGATGCGTCAGTCCAGCAGCCACACCCGCTAGGCCAACCCACGGAAGACATCAAAGGAGACAGAGATGACAGCGACGCAACATGCGGGCGGCTTGCCGCTCTCCAAGGACGAACTGCTGAACGCGTATCGCAAGATGCGCACGATCCGCGATTTCGAAGAGCGCCTGCACGTCGATTTCGGACGCGGCGACATTCCCGGTTTCGTGCACCTGTACGCGGGCGAGGAGGCGGCGGGCGTCGGCATCATGACGCATTTGAACGATGGCGACCGCATCGCGAGCACGCATCGTGGACATGGACACTGCATCGCGAAAGGCGTCGATCCGGTCGCGATGATGAAGGAGATCTACGGCAAGAAAGGCGGCTCGTGCAACGGCAAGGGCGGCTCGATGCATATCGCCGATCTGTCGAAAGGGATGATGGGCGCGAACGGCATTCTCGGCGCGGGCGCGCCGCTGATCTGCGGCGCGGCGCTCGCGGCGAAGTTTCGCGGCAAGGGCGAAGTCGGCATCACGTTCGCGGGCGATGGCGCGTCGAACCAGGGCACGTTTCTCGAAAGCCTGAATCTCGCGGCCGTGTGGAACCTGCCGGTGATCTTCGTGATCGAGAACAACGGCTATGCCGAATCGACCGCGCGTGACTACGGCACGGCCGTCGATAGCTACGTCGATCGCGCGGCGGGCTTCGGCATTCCGGGCGTGACCGTCGACGGCACCGATTTCTTCGCGGTGTACGAAGCGGCGGGCGAGGTCATCAAACGCGCGCGCGAAGGCGGCGGGCCGGCGCTGCTCGAATGCAAGATGATCCGCTTCTACGGTCACTTCGAAGGCGACGCGCAGACGTACCGCGCGCCCGGCGAAATCGACGATATCCGCTCGAACAAGGATTGCCTGAAGAAGTTCGCGGCCGCCGTCACGCAAGCCGACGTGATCTCCCCGGGAGAACTCGACGCGATCGACAAGGAGGTCGCCGCGCTGATCGACCGCGCGGTGCAGGAAGCGAAGGACGCCCCTTTGCCCACCGCCGCCGATCTGCTCACCGATGTCTACGTCAAATATTGATTCGAGGAGACAAACACCATGGCCCGCAAACTGAGCATGAAGATGGCGATCAACGAAGCCATCGATCAGGAAATGACGCGCGATCCGAGTGTGATCGTGCTGGGTGAGGACATCGTCGGCGGCGCAGGCGCGGACGGCGAGAAAGACGCGTGGGGCGGCGTGCTCGGCGTCACCAAAGGTCTGTACGCGAAGCACGGCGATCGCCTGCTGGATACGCCGCTCTCGGAATCGGCATACGTGGGCGCGGCGATCGGCGCGGCGGCGTGCGGCATGCGTCCGGTCGCGGAGCTGATGTTCATCGACTTCATGGGCGTGTGTTTCGACCAGATCTTCAATCAGGCGGCGAAGTTCCGCTACATGTTCGGCGGCAAGGCGGAAACGCCCGTCGTGATCCGCGCGATGGTCGGCGCGGGCTTTCGCGCGGCCGCGCAGCATAGCCAGATGCTGACCTCGCTGTTCACGCACATTCCGGGGCTGAAGGTCGTGTGCCCGTCGACGCCCTACGACACAAAGGGATTGCTGATTCAGGCGATCCGCGACAACGATCCGGTCATTTTCTGCGAGCACAAGAATCTCTACGGCTTCGAAGGCGAAGTGCCCGAGAACTCGTATGCGATTCCGTTCGGCGAAGCGAACGTCGTGCGCGACGGCAAGGACGTGTCGATCGTCACGTACGGCTTGATGGTGCATCGCGCGCTGGAGGCCGCCGCGACGCTCGCGAAGGAAGGCATCGAAGCGGAAGTCGTCGATCTGCGCACGCTGTCGCCGCTCGATCTCGATACGGTGCTGGAGACGGTCGAGAACACGGGCAGGCTCGTCGTCGTCGATGAGGCGAACCCACGCTGCAATATCGCCACGGATATTTCCGCGCAGGTCGCGCAGCAGGCGTTCGGCGCGCTGAAAGCGGGCATCCAGATGGTCTGCGCACCGCATACGCCGGTGCCGTTCTCGCCGACGCTCGAAGATCTTTACATACCGAGCGCCGCGCAGATCGCCGACGCCGCACGAAAAACCATGAAGGGAGGAAAGCACTGATGGCCGCAATCACACCGATCGTGATGCCCAAATGGGGCTTGTCGATGAAGGAAGGCACGGTCAACGAATGGCTCGTGGAGGAGGGCACGGAGATTACCGTCGGCATGCCGATCCTCGATGTCGAAACCGACAAGATCGCCAACGCCGTCGAAGCGCCCGACGCGGGTTTGCTGCGTCGGCGGGTCGCGTCGGCGGGCGATACGCTGCCGGTCAAGGCGCTGCTCGGCGTGCTCGCGCCGTCCGACGTGAGCGACGCCGATATCGACGCGTACGTTTCGTCCTACGTCACGCCCGCCGAAGATGAGGAAGCGGGCGAGGAAGCGGCGGCGTATCACTTCGTCGATGTCGATGGCATCCGCGTGCGCTACGCCTCGCGCGGCGGCGACGATGCGAGCCGGCCCGCGGTGTTGTTCATCCACGGCTTCGGCGGCGATCTCGACAACTGGCTGTTCAATCTCGATGCGCTCGCCGAAAGGAACCGCGTATTCGCGCTGGATCTGCCGGGCCACGGACAATCGACGCCTAAAGTGCCTGGAACGTCTCTGGCAGCGCTGGCCGCGTTCGTCGGCAAGTTCATGGACGCCGTGGGTCTGGAAGCGGCGCATCTCGTCGGCCATTCGATGGGCGGCGGCATCGCGGCGCAGATGGCCGTCGATCAGCCGTCGCGCGTGCAGTCCGTGTCGCTCATTTCGCCTGCCGGCTTCGGCGATGAAGTGAACAATGCGTACACCGAAGGCTTCGTCACGGCCGAATCGCGTCGCGAGCTGAAACCGGTGGTCGAACTGCTGTTCGCGAATCCCGAACTCGTCAGCCGCCAGATGCTCGACGATCTCCTGAAGTACAAGCGGCTCGACGGCGTCAGCGACGCGCTGACATCGCTCAACGGCGGCTTGTTCGCGGGCGGAAAGCAGAGCGCGCTGCCGGGCGGCAAGCTGGCTGCGTCGGGCAAGCCGGTGCTCGTGATCTGGGGCGAAAAGGACCAGATCATTCCCGCCGCGCACGCGAAGCATGCACCGGAAGGCGCGACCGTTCGCGTGTTCGACGACGCCGGGCACATGAGTCAGATGGAGAAGGCCAACGAAGTCAACGCGTTGTTGAAGGAGCACGTAGGCAAGGGCGGCTGATCGCCCGGCGCGCGCCGCGGCGGAGCAGGACCCCGTCGCGGCGCGTCCGCGCGTTCTTGACTACCATGTCGGGATCGCGTCTGCGTCGGCGCGTCATTCCTTCGATGCCATGCCCTTCCAACTGATCGATCCCGCCGCGCTTTCCGGCGATCCGCACGATCCGCTGCAAGCCGAAGAAGCGCTCCTCGCGCGCGCGGCCGCGGGCGATGCCGTCGCGCATGTCTGGGACGCGCCTGCATCGCTCGTCGTGCCGCGCAGCTATCAGCGTTACGCGGCGCTCGCCGACGCGCGCGAGGCTTTTGCTGCGCGCGGCTGTCCCGTGTGGCTGCGTCTGTCCGGCGGCGGTCTCGTTCCGCAGGGTCCGGGCGTGCTCAATCTGAGCCTCGCGTATCCGGTGCGCGCGCCGATGGGCGCGCTGTCCGAAACCGTCTACGTGCATCTGTGCCGGATTCTCGCCGATGCCCTCAGCTCGCTCGGCGTGCTGACGCACTGGCAGGCGGTGGAAGGCTCTTTCTGCGACGGCCGCTTCAATCTCGCCTGGGGCCCCGGCGACGACGCCCGCAAGATCGCGGGCACCGCGCAGTACTGGCGGCGCGTGCCGCACGACGACAAGGCCCAGCCGCTCTATGCGGTGCTTGCCCACGCCGTCGTGCTCGTCGATGCCGATCCGATCGAAATCAACGAGCGCGCCAACGCCTTCGAAGCGATGATCGAAAGCGGACGCCGCTACGAAGAACTGCGGATCGTGACCGTTGCGCAGGCGCTCGCCTACGAATGCTTTTCGATGCCCGCCGACCTGCGCGAGCGCGTGCGCGCGACATTGATCGAGCGCGTGAAGGATGCGTCGCCGCCGGAACAATAAAAACGCATCGAGGTGGCCATGCCGCTCAGAAGTGCTTCGAACGGGTTCTTCTTCGCGCTTTGGGTGGCCGTGTGCGCGGCCGCGCCCGAATTTCTGTGGCAAGGGCTGTTTTCGCTCTTCGGCCATTTTTCGCTGACCGATGCCGCCGCCGCGCTCCTGATCGGCGCGATTCTCGCGTTCTTCGTCGAGCCGGTGCTGGAGCGCTTGCGCGGTCTGTCCGACGCGCACGAGCCCGCCGAGAAATCTCCCGCTTTCGCCGCGTGCGAGGCGTTGAGCTTTGCGATCGTCGCCGTCTGCGTGCACGAGGCGATCACCGTGTATGTCGCAGCGAGTCACTCCAACGCGCAGGCAAGCGAGAACCTCGTGAAAGCCGTGGCGCAGGCGCTGCAATGGGCGATCACGCCGTTTTTCATCACGATTGCGTGGATGGCCGCGCGCGCGCCGTCGTGGATCGCGTGGCCGATTGCGGCGCTGTCGATCATCGTCGGTTTGCTGGTCGGCGTGATATTCGGCTGGAGCGCGCATGTGCTCGTGACGAGCGCGATTCCCACGATAGCCGTGCTGATCGCGGGATGTCTCATCGTGCGGGAACAGTGGGATGCGTTCACGTTCAGGCGCTGCGCCCGCGCGACCGGCGTGATCGCGCTCGCCTGGCTCGTGCTGACGGGCGCGCTGCAACTCGCGCTATGGCTCGCGCACGCACAGGCGTTTCGCGTGTATGAGCGATCGGAGTTCTGGAGCGACTTGCGGTTTTATATCGGCTGGGTGACGGGCTTGCTCGTGGCGCCGTCGTTCGTGCCCGATGCGCCGCTCGCCGCCGGCGGCGATGACCGGCGCGTGCGGCATTGACTCAGTCTGTCAGTAAGTTCCGGGCGGCGGCTGCCAGCCCGGCGGCGGCGGAGGCGGCGGAGGCGTGGTGGAATACGCGCCGCCGGACGGCTGAACCATGCGGGTCGAGCCGCGTACCGGCACTTTGTCGCCGGCGGCGTACATGCATTGCAGATACGCGTAGTCGTAGCGCTGCTGCACGTTGTAGCCCGATGCCTGCGATGCCCCGACGCCGAACGCGCTGCCGGTCAGAAGGCCCGCGCCCGCGCCGATGGCCGCTCCCGATCCGCCGCCGAAGGCCGCGCCCGCCGCCGCGCCGAGCGCGGTGCCGACAACCGCGCTGCCGACCGCGCTGTTGGTCGCCGCCTGATTGGCGTCCACGCCGCCGACCTGCTGAAGGGCAAACTGGCGGCAGGAGTTGTCATCGGCGCGGAACTGGTCGAACGTTTTGGTGCTGCCGGGTAGCGCCATCACACTGGGGCCGGTAGGCATCACGGTGCAGGCCGAAAGGCCCGTCACGCCGATTGCCGCCAGTAAAAGGCCAAGCCTCGAGTAGTTCATGGATTCTTGCGAATTCGCTTCGTTATCGGTTTTCAAAGTGCCGAACAGCCTCAGTTCGATGGCGGCGGCGTCGCCGGAACCGGACGCCATGCGTTGGCGCATTGCTTCACGTACGGGTAGTAGGCCTTCGCGGAGTCGCAGTAGTACCACATGCCTGGCTGCTGCGCGGGCGCGCCCGGATCGGCGGCGGGCTGACCCTGCTCGACGTATTGAACCGGCGCGGCAGGCTGAACGACGACGGGCGGCGGCGGATAGTAGTAATACGGCGCCGGCGCGACGGGATACGGGTAATACACGGGTCCGCCGACCCACACGCCGACGCGCGCCCAGGCGTACGCGTTGGCGGTCACGCCCGCGCTCGCGATCAGCGATAGCGCGATAAAAGCCTTCAGGCGATTCACGTCCTTCTCCAGAAAAAATGTTTGCGATGTCGATGGCACTAACGGAAATCCGACCTCCGCAGTTGACCTGACATAGCGCATCCTCGAACGCTATTCCCTTTGCCGGAGAATTTCAATTACGCGGAACGGCGCGTATTTTTCGGCGCGTTACCCGGTAACAAAGTGTCGTGAATTCATGCGCGCAGCACGGTGATTCCGGCGCGTTCGATCGGTTCGACGAGCTTCGCGTCGGCGGTTTCCTCGACGATGACCGTCTGAGCCAGATCGATCCCGCCGATCCTGTAGGCCGACGCCGCGTTGAGCTTCGCCGCCGACGCCAGCACGACGGTTTCCGCCGCGCGCGCCGCGAGCGCGCGCTTGACGTGCGCTTCCTCGAAATCGCCGGTGGTGAGGCCGGCCGTCGGATGTACGCCGGTGACGCCCATGAAATAGAGATCGGCGTGAATGTGCGACATGGCTTCGACGGCAGCGGCCCCGACCGTGACGATCGAATGCTTGTAGAGCTTGCCGCCGATCAGCACGACGTCGACCGAAGCGTGCTCCGCCAGCGCCACGGCGACGCTCGGACTATGCGTGACGATCGTCGCGGACAGATTCGCCGGCAACTGACGCACGAGCAGCGCGGACGTCGTGCCGCCGTCGATGATCGCGATCTGCCCCGGCGCGATCATGTCCGCCGCTTTCTTCGCGATGCGCCGCTTCGCCTCCGATTCCATGTCCTCGCGCCGCGCGAACGGCGCGATCGCGGGCGAAGCAGGCAGCGCGCCGCCGTGCACGCGTTGCAGCAGCCCTTCGGCCGCGAGTTCGCGCAGATCGCGCCGCACCGTGTCCTCGGAAATGCCGAAGCGCGCGCTCAGTTCGGCGGCGAGCACCTGGCCGTCGCGTTTGAGGGCATCGAGAATCGCTTTCTTGCGCTGACTGGTCAACATTGTTTGCACGAAATTTCTTGATATTGCACGAAACTGCACGCTACCATGAGTTCAACAACTTGTCGAACGGGTGAACCGATGGAAACGAGCGAGCGCGTCCGCATCCTCAAAACCGAAGTGCTGTCGGACGACTGGTACGTCCTCAGAAAAGTGACTTTCGATTTTCAGCGCCGCGATGGCGTCTGGCAGCGTCAGAGCCGCGAAACCTACGATCGCGGCAACGGCGCGACGATTCTGCTGCGCGATCGCAAGACCGGCAACGTGCTGCTGACGCGCCAGTTCCGCATGCCCGCGTTCGTCAACGGACACGACGGCATGCTGATCGAGTCGCCCGGCGGCCTGCTCGACGACGCCACGCCCGAAGAGCGCATTCGCGCGGAAGTCGAGGAGGAAACGGGCTATCGCGTGCATCGCGTCGAGAAGATCTTCGAGGCGTTCATGAGCCCGGGATCGGTCACGGAGAAGCTCTATTTCTACGTCGGCGATTACGACAGCTCGATGCGCGTTTCGGACGGCGGCGGCGTAGAAGAAGAGGGCGAGGAAATCGAGACGATCGAAGTCCCGCTGCAAACCGCCATGCAGATGATCGAGCGCGGCGAAATCATGGACGGCAAGACGATCATGCTGCTGCAATACGCCGCGCTCGCGGCGCGTTCAGGCGAGTAGCGACACCGTCTTCACCTGCGCCCACAGGCGCATGCCTTCGACGATGCCTAGCCGGTCCAGCGAATAACGCGTGACGCGCGCGAGCAGCGGCGAGCCGTCGACGTCGAGCCGCACCACGGCTTGCGACGGATGGGCGTCCTTCGCGATGCCGATCACCGTCGCGGGCAGCACGTTCAGCACGCTGCTGCGCTCGTGCTCGTGCGTGCCGGTGACGAGACTCACGTCGCGCGCCTTGATGGCGACGCGCATCGTCTTGCCGCAGGACAAAGGCGTATGCACGACGGCGAGCTTCGCGCGCGAGCCCGGCAGCGCGAGCGTGAGCAGGCCGTACTTGCTGTCGTATCCGTCGACGATTCCCTCGAACACGACCGATGCGTCGTCGGCCATTGCGAGCGGCAGATCGAGCCGCGCGAGCGTATCGGCGATCGGCCCGCTCGCAAGCGCACGGCCGCCTTCGAGCAGCACGAGATGATCTGCGAGGCGCGCGACTTCTTCGGGCGCGTGGCTCACGTAGATCACGGGAATGTCGAGTTCATCGTGCAGGCGTTCGAGATACGGCAGGATTTCCTGCTTGCGTTTTTGATCGAGCGACGCGAGCGGTTCATCGAGCAAAAGCAGACGCGGACTCGTCAAGAGCGCCCGCGCGATGCCCACGCGTTGCCGTTCGCCGCCTGACAATCCGGCCGGCATGCGCTCCAGCAGATGCGCGATGCCGAGCAATTCCGCCGCCTGCGACAGATCCACGCGCCGCTCTGCCGACTTCACGCGCTCCAGGCCGAAGCGCAGATTCTTCTTCACGCTCAAGTGCGGAAAGAGGCTCGCTTCCTGAAAGACGTAGCCGAGCGGGCGCTTGTGCGTCGGCAGAAAAATGCGGCGCTCGGTGTCGAGCCAGACTTCGCCGTTGACGACGAGCCGCCCGGCGCGCGGCCGCGCGAGTCCCGCGAGACAGCGCAGCAGCGTGGTTTTTCCGGAGCCGGAATGGCCGAAGATCGCGGTGACGCCGCGACCGGGCAGCGCGAGATCGATATCGAAGGCGAAACCCTCGTGCTCGACGAGAAAGCGCGCTTCGATGGCTTCGTCGGAACGGGTATGCGCGCGGTCGAGCATCACGCGTTGATAAGTGAGTTCAGACATGAGCCGTGACGGAACGTCGGCCGGAGTAGAGCAGCAGAAGAACGACGAACGAGAATATCACCATGCCGCCCGCGAGCCAGTGCGCCTGCGCGTATTCGAGCGCCTCGACGTGATCGAAGATCTGCACCGACACGACGCGCGTGCGCCCCGGAATATTGCCGCCGATCATCAGCACGACGCCGAATTCGCCGACGGTATGTGCGAAGCCGAGAATCGTCGCCGTGACGATGCCCGGCCGCGCGAGCGGCAGCGCCACCGTGAGAAACGTGTCCCACGGACCGGCGCGCAATGTCGCGGCGGCTTCGAGCGGACGGCGCCCGATCGCTTCGAACGCATTCTGCAGCGGCTGCACGACGAACGGCATCGAATAGATCACCGAGCCGACGACGAGCCCCGTGAACGTGAACGGCAGCAAGCCGATACCGAGCGCCTGCGTGATCTTGCCGACATAACCGTTCGGCCCCATCAGCACGAGCAGATAGAAGCCGATGACCGTCGGCGGCAGCACGAGCGGCAGCGCCACCACCGCGCCGACGACGCCCTTCAGTTTCGAACGCGTATGCGTGAGCCACCACGCGATCGGCGTGCCGACGACGAGCAGGAGCACCGTTGTCAGCGACGCGAGTTCGAGCGTCAGCGTAATAGCCTGGAGATCGGCGCTATCGAGCGGCATCGGCGAAATTAGAGTTGATAACCGTAGGACTTGATGACTTCGGCGGCCTTCGGACCCTTCAGGTACTCGATGAACTGCTTCGCGACCGGATTGTCCTTGCCCTTGTTCAGGATAACCGCGTCCTGTTTGATTGGCTCGTGGAGGTTCGCCGGCACGATCCACGCCGAGCCGCTCGTGACCTTGCCGTTCTTGTAGATCTGCGACAGCGCGACGAAGCCGAGCTCCGCGTTGCCGGTCGCGACGAACTGCTGCGTCTGTGAAATGTTCTGGCCTTCGACGACCTTGGGCTTGATTTCTGCTGCGAGGCCGAGCTTGTCGAGCGTCTGATAGCCGGCGAGACCGTACGGCGCGGCCTTCGGGTTCGCGATCGCGATGTGCTTGAACGCGTTCTTCTTCAGCACGTCGCCTTTATCGTCGACGTAGCCGTCTTTCGCGGACCACAGCGCGAGCGCGCCCGTCGCGTAGGTGAAGCGGCTGCCGGGCACGGTCGCGCCTTCGCTGTCGAGCTTGGCGGGCGTGGCGTCGTCGGCGGCGAGGAACACTTCGAACGGCGCGCCGTTCTTGATCTGCGCGTAGAACTGACCCGTCGCGCCGAACGATGCGACGACCTTGTTGCCGGTGTCTTTCTCGAAGTCGGCGGCGATCGCCTGCACGGGCGCCGTGAAGTTGGCCGCGACCGCGACCTGCACTTCGCCGGCCAGCGCGGATGCCGAAGCAATGCCCGCAGCGAGCGGAACGAACGCGCAAAGCAAAGCGCGCAGAATACGAGTCATCACGTAAAGCTCCTTGAACCGAGTTGAAATTCTGCTTATGGAACGACTTCAGGCGGCGCGTTGGAGGCCGCGAGCGTGTGGCCGCAGGGTCCGGCGAGCACCGTAATATATACGAGTATATTGCGTCGGTGCATGGGTTTCGGCGCGACTCGTCGGATGATTGTTTGATGGACTCATTGTGAGTGACACTCAAATATATGAGTTGACCGTTTTCGCGTTTTTCGATGACACTGATCGCCGAAAGGTAAATTGCCAGCCACGATAAACTGAGCCGCGCTCAATTCGAGCGCGCAGGAGACGAAGCATGACCGACGCAGCGAATCTGCAACGCCTGAAGCTCGGCATCGAAGGCCACGTCGCGCGCGTGACGCTCGATCGCCCCGACGTGCGCAACGCCTTCGACGACGCGACCATCGTCGAGCTGACCGCCGCCTTCCGCGCGCTCGACGACGACGCCAACGTGCGCGTTATCGTGCTTGCCGCGAACGGTCCGGCATTCTGCGCGGGCGCCGATCTCAACTGGATGAAGCGCATGGCGGGCTATTCGGAAGCGGAAAATCGCGCCGATGCGCTCGGTCTCGCCACCATGCTCAACACGATTTACGCTTGCTCGAAGCCGGTCATCGCGCGTGTGCAGGGCGACGCCTACGCGGGCGGCATGGGACTCGTCGCCGTGTGCGATATCGCGGTCGCGGCGGACACGGCGCACTTCTGTCTCTCCGAAGCGAAGCTCGGCCTGGTGCCCGCGACGATCGCGCCGTACGTGATCCGCGCGATGGGCGCGCGCGCGGCGCATCGCTATTTCGTGACGGCCGAGCGCTTCGATGCCGCCGAAGCGCTGCGTCTCGGTTTCGTGCACGAAGCCGTCGCCGCCGATCAGCTCGATGCGCGCGTCGAAGCGATCGCCGCGAGCATCGCCGCGAACAGTCCGAACGCCGTGCGCGAATGCAAGAAGCTCGTCGCGGATTTCGCGGGCAAGGAGATCGACGAATCGTCGATCGGCGAGACGGCGGAGCGCATCGCGCGCATCCGCGCATCGGACGAGGGGCGCGAAGGCGTGCGCAGCTTCCTCGAGAAGCGCAAGCCGTCCTGGCTCGTTTGAAGCACCGGAGGAATCGACGTGATTACGCTGCATCACTGCGTGAGCGCGCGCTCGTTCCGGCCGCTGTGGGCGCTGGAAGAAATCGGCGTGCCGTATGAACTGAAGATGCTGCCGTTTCCGCCGCGCGTGTTCGCGCGCGGTTTCAAGGACGTGAATCCGCTCGGCACGATTCCGGCGCTCACCGACGATGCGGACGACGCGCTTTTCATGACCGAATCGTCGGCGATCTGCCAGTATCTGGCGGCGCGCTATTCGCCGGGCGCGCTCGATGTCGCGCCGCACGAGGCCGATTTCGGCCGTTATCTCAACTTCGTGCATTTCGGCGAAGCGACGCTCACGTTTCCGCAGACGCTCGTGCTTCGCTACGCGCATCTGGAGCCGCCGGAGCGGCTGCAGCCGCAGATCGTCGAGGATTACGCGCGCTGGTTCCACGCGCGTCTGCGCACGCTCGCGCCGCTGCTCGACGCGCAGCCGTATCTGTGCGCGGGGCGTTTCACGGCGGCGGACATTTCCGTCGGCTACGCGCTGATGCTCGCGGAATTGCTGGGGCAGAGCGCGCACTTCGCGCCATCGATCGCGGAATACTGGCGGCGTCTGCGCGAACGCGAAGGCTTCGTCCGCGCGCTCGAGGCGCAGGAAGCCGCGGCGCTCGCGCAAGGCGTATCGACGACGGCGTCGCCACTGCTGCGTCCGTAGTTACCCTCCTTCACGTCCCCCCGTCCGTAGGGCTGTGCGAAGCGCCGCGCAGCCGTACTCTTCACATCACGCGCTGACGTTCACGCGCGCCGATTCAGAGAGTCTTACTTGACGAGGTTGGCGATGATCGTTCTTTCCTGGTTCCTGTCGGTTGTCCTTGCGCTGCTCGCGACGGCCACCATTGCGATGGCGCTGCCGACATCCCCCGCGGACGAACTGAACGCCACCGCGCCGCAATCGATTTTCAGCATCGAGATGAATCGCTTCGACGCGGTGCTCGCGTCGTGCATGCCGAATGCCGACTGAAGACGACGACGACGACGGCGGCGCGCGCGGGGCGCGTCGTTGGGCGGCGGAAGTAAGTGTTGTCGAATCAATGCGTTGCAGCAAAATCTGAAACGATATCCACAGGCTTGTGCCCAGTTTCTGTGGACAACATAAAGCATCGAGGCCGAAGAGCCTGGGAAGATAACCCCAAGCCAGGCGCCACGGGCGCGTCAGGAGACCAACCGACGCAGCAGCAGAATCCGCCGATAATGACGGTTCCACGACAACCGGCGTCGAACCAGGAACCGCATGACCGCCAATCTTCCCAACGTCTGGGACGACGATTACCGGCGCTGGCTCGCCGAACTGAAACTGCGTGTCGAGCGCGCGCGCCAGCGGGCGGCGGCCAGCGCGAACCGGGAGCTCGTCACGCTGTATTGGCAGATCGGCCGCGATATTCTCGATCGTCAGCGGCGACAGGGCTGGGGCGCGGGCGTCATCGATCAGCTCGCGCGCGATCTGAAATCGGCGTTTCCCGACATGCGCGGCTTTTCACCGCGCAATCTGAAATACATGCGCGCGCTCGCGCAGGCGTGGCCGGACGAGGCATTCGTGCAGCAGCCTGCTGCACAATTGCCGTGGTTCCATCTCTGCACGCTGCTCGACAAGCTCAAGAATCAGGACGATCGAAGCTGGTACGCGGCGAAGGCGCTGGAGCACGGCTGGTCGCGCCAGATTCTCGTGATGCAGATCGAAACCGCCGCGCACACGCGCAGCGGCAGCGCGATCACCAATTTCGACGAGCGCCTGCCGCCGCCGCAATCCGATCTGGCGCGCGACGCGCTCAAGGATCCATACATCTTCGATTTCCTCGGCCTCGCCGAAAACGCGCAGGAACGCGATATCGAACAGGCGCTCACGCAGCACATCACGCGCTTTCTGCTGGAGCTGGGCGCAGGCTTCGCGTTCGTCGGACGGCAGTATCGGCTCGATGTGGGCGGCGACGAGTTCTTCATCGATCTGCTGTTCTATCACCTGAAGCTGCGCTGCTACGTGGTGGTCGAACTGAAGACGACGCCGTTCAAGCCCGAATACGCCGGCCAGCTCAATTTCTACCTCTCCGCTGTCGATGCGCAACTGAAGGCGCCCGACGATCAGCCGACGATCGGGCTTTTGCTGTGCAAGGAGAAGAACCGGCTGGTCGCCGAATATGCGCTGCGCGGCGTCGCGAAGCCGATGGGCGTCGCCGAATATCAGTTGCTGCGTGAAGTTCCGGCATCGCTGGAGACGACCCTGCCTTCGATCGACCAGATCGAGGCCGAATTGCGCGGCGACATGCCAGACGAGCGGTGAAGCGGCCAGAAAATTAGGCCAAAAAAAAGCCCGCTTCAGTTGAGCGGGCTTGAATCCACATCGGTTGAGACATGGAGGAGACAGGTGTTAGTATAAACCCTTAAGCCGCGACGTCAACACCTAAAACAAAAAAAATCGCAATCGGTAATCGACCGCAGCAAATTTGCAACACATCGGCGGCGGTCACTGCTTGCCGAGGCTGTGATAGTAGGCGGCCAGATTGGCGACGTCCGCGTCGGACAAGGTTTTCGCCATCATCGACATCATTTCGTTCTTGCGCTCGCCCGTGCGGAAATCGTTGAGCGCCTTCACGAGATATTCTTCCGTCTGCCCGGCGAGATTGGGCGCTTCCGGCAGTTTCGACATTCCGTCGATGCCATGACACGCCGCGCACGCCGTCGCCTTCGCGCGCCCGGCTTTGATGTCGCCGGCGGCGAACGACGCGGAAGCGCCCGCCGCCAGAACGCCCGCGAGCACCGCCGCCGTCAGCGCGACCCTCATTTGGCCCCCGAATACGAAATGCGATAGATCGCGCCCGCGTAGTCATCGGAGACGAGCATCGAGCCGTCTTGCAGCATCTGCACGTCGGCGGGACGGCCCATGTACTCACCGCTGCTCGTCAGCCAGCCTTCCGCGAAGACTTCCGCCTCGCCTGCGGTGCCGTCGTCCTTGATCGGCGTGAACATGATGCGCGCGCCGATCGGCTTCGTGCGGTTCCACGAGCCGTGCTCCGCAACGAAGATGCCGCCCTGATACTTCTGCGGGAACATCTTCCCGTTGTAGAACGACATGCCGAGATCGGCGGCATGCGCGGCGAACTCGACCTGCGGAAACACGAGACCCGCCGGCGGATTCTGGTCCTTGTATTCCACCGTTCGCACCTTGCCGCCGCCGTACCACGGAAAGCCGAAGTTCTCGCCGCCCTTGGTCGCGCGATTCAGCTCGCCCGGCGGGGTGTCGTCGCCCATGCCGTCGACCTGGTTATCGGTGAACCAGAGCGTTTTGTCCTTCGGATTGAAATCGAGACCGACAGAATTGCGCACGCCGTGCGCGTAGACTTCGCGGTTCTTGCCGTTCTGATCCAGACGGATGATGCCCGCGAGCCCATTCCTGTCGAGTTCGGCGAGCTTGTCTTTCGGCGGCACGTTCCACGGCTGGCCGAGCGCGATGTACAGCTTCTTGTCCGGCCCGACGCGGCAGTAGCGCGCGCCGTGATTGAAGCTTTCGAACTGCGTCGGGATCAGCTTGCCCTGCGGGACGACGACCGCCGCGGCGACATCCGGTCCGCCTTCGCCGAAGAACTGCGCCGCCGGGAAGCCGAGCACGCGGTTCTGCTCGACCACGTAGAGCACGCCGTCCGGCGAGAAGCAGACGCCATTGGGCACCTTGAACGTCACCGACGACGCAAACTGCACGACATCGCTCGCTACGCGTTGCTTGGTCCGGTCAGTCACCTGCCACACGCGATTTTTGCGGCTGCCGACGAACACGACGCCCGTCGAAGGCTCGATCGTCATCGCGCGGGCCTCGGGCACGACGGCGTATAGCTCGATTTTGAAGCCGGGCGGCAATTTGATCTGCTCGAGATTCTTGCGCAGCGCATCGGCCGTCTGGCCAGCTTGCGGAATGGTTTCCGGCGGTGCGGCATTGCCCGTCTGCCGGAAATTCGAAAGCGCGTTGATGTTGTCCTGCGCGGCGTTCGCGTGCGGCACGCAGGCGATCATCGCGCCGACGGCCAACGGCAAAAGCTTGAACGTTGCGTTCATCCGGTTTGTCTCCTGTTGTTGTTAATAACCGGAGCGGACGTTTCGGTGGCGCCGTCCGGTTCCATGCAAAGCAAAAGGTGCTCTCGGAATTGCACTGAACAAAACACGGCCACTTCCGCCGACGCGCGCATCGCACGACGCTTCGGCAATGAAAACAATCTTAGGATAGAAATCGCTTAAGTAAGCAGCGGATGACTAAGTTTCGCTGCGGCGCGGGGTTGCATGCGGCATCTATTTCCGGCCGTCGAAGAGAAAGACGTCGGTGCGGTCCGGGCTCGGCAACGCGACGAGTAGACGCGCGCCGTCGAGCACCGCGTGACCGGTCACGGTCGTATCGGGAAGCGGGCAGGGCGCGGGGCCGAAGGTCACGGAGACGTCGTAGGCGTTCGCGCCTTGGCGCGGCGCCGTCGTGCCTTTGAAGATGCAGCCGGATGTCGTCGTGCCGGCGAGATAGCCGTCGCCCGCGACCGTGATGCGCGTCTGCGTCGTTCCGCCGAGCGACATGCCGCGTCCGCTGTACAGGCCGCCCGCGTTGGCGCGGCTCGGCGCGATGTCGAGCATCGGCGCGGCGTTGGCGGAAAACGCGAGCCCCGCGCCGCCGTCCTTGTTCGCGACAGTTCCGTCGACGGCGGGCGCGCGCGCGAAGTTCACGCTGAAAACGGCCGCCGACGCAGGCGCCTTGCCCACGCGATAGTCGAATGCGGCGTCGCTGATGAAGCGGCCATCGCCCGATTGCTTGCCGCTCTTCGCGACCGCGACGCCCGCGAGTCCCGCGCCGCCCGCGCTTGCGTAGAAGAGATAGGCGGTGCCGTCGAAAAGCATGAGAAGCGTGGCTTGCGCCGTGCTGCCCGTGAGCGAGCCTTTGTAGACGCCGCCCGAAGGTAGCGTCGTCGTAACGGCGCCGGGCGGCGGCGCGGAGTTGGAACCGCCGGTGGAACATGCAGCGAGAGCGATGGCGCAAACCACGAAGGGAATTGCGTTTCTTGTCATTCTGCACTCCGGTCGCGAGCGATGAGAGTCCTGTATAAGCGCTTCAATCATGCAGGTCAAGCGCGTCGCGCCGGCTCATTCAGCGCTCATTCGGCCTCTTTACGATGCTTTGCATGGCAACGCGATACGCGAAACGCGAGCCGAAACCAACAAGACATCGTCCGATCTGAGGAGCAAGAACATGAACAAGTCGACTATCGCGGTTTGCGCTTTGGCCGTCGCCTGCACGGTGGGCATGAGCGGTTGCGCATCGATGGGAAGTTCCGCCGACATCTACGACAGCATGCAGACGCAACACGAGGAAACGGTGCGTATGGCGACCGTCGAAAGCGTGCGCGGCGTGACGATCGAGAACAACGACGGCCATCCGGCTCCGTTCGGCGCAATCGGTGGCGGCCTGCTCGGCGCGGTGGCGGGCAGCGCGGTCGGAGAAGGACACGGCTCGCTGCTCGCCGGCGTGATCGGCGGCATTGCGGGCGCGGTCGCGGGCGATCAAATTCAGGATCATCTCGAACGGCAGAAGGGACTCGAAATCACCGTGCGTCTCGACAACGGCGATTTGCGCGCGATCACCCAGGCCGCCGATGGCCAGATGTTCTACGCCGGCCAGCGCGTGCGTTTGCTGTCGAGCGGCGGCATCACGCGCGTGACGGCGTGATCGTGTGAACGAAGTGTGAACGTGCAGAATGAGCGGATCGTGAGGTGCGTTCGGATGGGAAGCAATCGGCGGATCATCGTGTTCGGCGCGTTCGACCGGCATAACTTCGGCGACATGTTGTTCGCGCATGTCGTCGCGGCCTTGCTCGCTGAACGCCGTCCGAACGTCGAACCGATATTCGCCGGATGCGCGCGGCGCGAACTGCGCGCGCACGGCGGCCACGGCGTCGCCGCGCTTTCGCAACTGGCCGCGCGCTGGCGCGACGAGCCCGTCGTGCTGATCCACGCGGGCGGCGAGTTGCTGACGTGCGACGCGTGGGAAGCCGCCGTGATGCTGAAGCATCCCGACGAAGCGCAAGCCTGCATCGCCCGATACGAGTCGCGCGCGGCGGATCGAAACGCGTGGGCGCGCGCCGAACTCGGCATGGACGCGCTCGCGCCGTACGTCATCGGCCGCGAGATGTTTCCGCGAGCGGCGTCGATTTCCTTCGATGCGATCGGCGGCGCGACGCTCGACGCCCGCGATGCCGCGTTTCAGGCGGAAGTGCTGGCCAAGCTCCGTTCAGCCGATGACATCAGCGTCCGAGACACGCACACGCAAGCCTTCCTGAAGCGCGCGGGAATCGACGCGCGCCTCGTCCCCGATCCGGCATCGATGGTCGCCGAGCTTTTCGACGCGCGCATCCGGACGCGCGCCGGCGCATGCCGCGCGTTCCCGCGCGGTTATCTGGCCGTCCAGTTCAGCGCGGATTTCGGCGACGACGCGACGCTCGCGCAAATCGCGCATCAACTGGATCTGATCGGCGCATCGACGGGACTGGGCATCGCGCTGTTTCGCGCGGGCGCGGCGCCGTGGCACGACGACATCGCGGTCTACGAGCGCATGGCGGCGCGTATGCGCCATCCGTCGGTGACGATCTTCGATTCGCTCGACATCTGGGACATCTGCGCGCTGATCGCGAAAAGCGACGGTTACGCGGGCAGCAGCCTGCATGGCCGGATCGTCGCGATGGCGTACGGCTTGCCGCGCGTGAATATCGCGCACACGGACGCGGCCAAGCAGCGCGCGTACGCCTCGACGTGGGAGATCGCGGGCGCGCCGGGTGTGGTGAGCATCGCCGAATTGCACCTCGCCATGCACGAAGCGCGGGCGATGGATCGCGCGGCGCTTCGCGAGACGGCATCGGCGCTCGCGAAGGCGCATCGGGCGGGATTCGAGCGTGTCGCGCGATCGGCGCTCGGGCCATGAAGACGCGAAATCCGGATACGACCTGACGGCCGCCGAAAGCGGCGCGAAGGCTTCCGGAAAGGCGAGATCGGCGCTGGCTGAATAACGCGCCCGGGTGCTTCGGGCCGATGCGGGCGAAGGTAGGATGACGGCTTTCGTTCACGCGCCGCAGGTCCATTCCGAATGAATAGCATCACGAAACTCTTCAAGGTCGAAACGATCAATTCACGCGAGGTGACGGTCGAGTTCATCCGCGCGCTGTGGCATTTGCGCTCGCTGCTCGGCACGCTGCTGATGGCGTTCTTCGCGCTCTGCGCGGCGATGTTCTGGCTCGGCGCGCCCGTCGAAACCGCGACGCACGCGCGCGTTTCGTTCGGCGCAACCGTCTATTACTGCGGCGTGACGGCGCTGACCATCGGATACGGCGATGTCGTCGCGACGACGGGCATCGGGCGAGCCTTGTCGATGTTGCTGGGCTTGTATGGCGTGCTCGTCACCGGCACGACGACGGCGGTGGCCGTGTTCGCGGTCCAGCGCGCGGTGAAACGCGATGCGCGACACGCGCCCTGAAGATCGCCGCGTTCCGTCCTATGCTTCATCAGGCGCCATCGAAGGGAGCGACAACGTCATGAACAGCCTCGAAGGAAAGATCGTCGCCATCACGGGCGGCTTCGGCAGTCTCGGACTCGCGACGGCGCGCGTGCTCGCGCAACGCGGCGCGCGGGTCGCGCTGATCGGCCACGGCGCGGCGTCGGAAGCGTTGCCCGCGCCGCTCGGCGACGCCTGCATCGTGACCGGCATCGATCTGACGGATGCGAAATCGGCGCAACAAGCCATCGATACGGTCGTTCAGCGGACGGGCGGCCTCGATGCGCTCGTGAACGTCGCCGGCGCATTCGCCTGGGAAACGGTCGCGGACGGCAGCGCCGACACCTGGCAAGCGATGTTCGATGTCAACGTGAAGACCGCGCTCAACGCATCGAAGGCCGCGCTCGCGCAACTGGGCGCGAAGGAAGGCGGGCGCATCGTCAATGTGGGCGCGCTCGCGGCGATGAAAGCGGGCATGGGGATGGGCGCTTACGCGGCATCGAAGGCCGCGCTGTTGCGCCTGACCGAAGCGCTCGCCGAAGAGTTGAAGGACACGGGCGTGACGGTGAACGCGGTGTTGCCGTCGATCATCGATACCGCGCCCAATCGCCGCGACATGCCCGACGCCGATTTCTCCCGCTGGGTGCGGCCCGAAGCGCTCGGCGCGGTGATCGCGTTCCTGCTTTCGCCGGATGCGCAATGCATCACGGGCGCGGCGATTCCGGTGACGGGACGCGTCTGACGTTTCAGCGCGATTGCGCCTTGAAGCCTTCGCCCTGCATGCCCGCGCGATCCACCGCCGCAATGCGGTTGCGGCCGTTGTCCTTCGCCTGATACAACTGCGCGTCGGTCAGATTGATGAACGCCGTCACGTCCATGCGCTCGCCCGGAACGACGGTGCCCACGCCGAAGCTCGCCGTCACTCGCTGATCGTGCGGCGAGCGCACGTGCGCAATCGCTTCCTCGGCGATCAGCGCGCGGCAACGCTCCGCGACGCGTATCGCGGATTCGGCGTCGGTATCGGCGAGAATCAGCGCGAATTCCTCGCCGCCGAACCGGCCGAGAAAGTGCTGCGGACCCGCCGCCTCGCCGAGCACGCGCGCAATGCGCTTCAGACACTCGTCGCCCTGAACGTGGCCGTAGTAATCGTTGTACGACTTGAAGAAGTCGATATCGATCATCACGAGCGACAGCGGCTTGCCCGAATCCTTCGCGGCATGCCATTCGCGCGCCATCACGTCGTCGAAGCGGCGGCGGTTGCCGACGCCCGTCAGGCTGTCGCTGAACGACAGGCGTTCCAGTTCGCGCTGCATTTGCGCGAGCTTTTCTTCGGTGCGCTTGCGTTCGCTGATATCGAACATGAAGCCGATCAGCGCCTCGACCTCGCCTTTCTCGTTGCGCTCGACGTGCACGACATCGCGCAGCCACACGTAGCCGCCGTCGCGGGTGAGCGCGCGGTAATCCGCTTCGTGATCCGTGCCCGCCTTCGATTGAGAGACGCAGAAGTTGACGACTGCTTCGCGGTCGTCGGGATGCATGCGCTCGGCCCAGTCGTTGACCGTTTTCCACGACGACGGCGCCCAGCCGAGCAAGGCCTCGATCTGCGGGCCGATGTAGGCGAATTCCATCGTCGCCCAGTCGATCTTCCACGGAATCGCCTTGGTCGATTCGAGCAGCGTGCGATAGACGGCGTGATCGTCCTCGCCGAGCGCGCGCTCGGGCGGCGCGAGTGTGTCTTCGTGCCGCAGGAAAGCGGCCTGGAGCGAACTGTCGGATGGGGCGCGATTCATCGTGTGCGGTGGCGGCGATGCCTGGTGGACGTGTGCGTGTGTTATCGGCAACGTCCGCCGATTCTGAAGTCGCGCGTGAGGTTTCGGACTTTACTGGTGGGAAGTGCGCGCGCAGTCGCCTATGCTCGCCGGGTAGCTGCAACGCTACAAGGTGGTCTCGTACCTTTGCCCCGACAGGGTCGGGGCTTTTTTTTTTCGCCCGATCGACGTCCTCACCCCTCCCCCCACACCACAAAGTGCATGACATCGGTGCGCGCCTCGTCGAAGCCCGCTTCGCAATAAGCCAGATACAGCCGCCACGTCCGCACGAAGGCTTCATCGAATCCTTGCGCGCGGACTGCATCGGCGTGCATCTCGAACGCGTCTCGCCAACACCTCAGCGTCCTTGCGTAATCCGCGCCGAACGAAAGCGTCGCGCGTGCATGGAGTCCCGCGCGCCGCGCCGCGCGTGCGAAGCGCTCCGGGCTCGGCAGCATGCCGCCCGGAAAGATCGTCTCGCGGATGAAGTCGCTCGACGCGCGATACGCGGCAAAGCGCGCATCGTCGATGGTGATCGACTGCACGAGCGCCTTCGCGCCCGGCGCGAGACAGCGGCGCAGCACGCGGAAATACGCCGGCCAGAACCGTTCGCCCACGGCTTCGAACATTTCGATCGACACCACCGCGTCGTACTGTCCATACACATCGCGATAGTCGCGCAGTTCGATATCGACAAGCCCGCTCAAACCTTCGCGTGCCACGCGTTCCACGGCGAACGCATGCTGCGCGGTCGAAACGGTCACGCCGTGCACGCGTATGCCGAGACGCGCCGCGTGCCGCGCGAAGCCGCCCCAGCCGCAGCCGATCTCCAGCACGCGCATCCCCGCCGTGAGTCCGAGCGTATCGACGATGCGCCGATACTTCCGATCCTGCGCCGCTTCGAGCGGAAGACCGGCGTCGCCATCGAACCATGCGCTCGAATACGTCCACGTCGGATCGAGCCAGAGCCCGTAGAACGCGTTGCCGATGTCGTAATGCGCGTGAATGTTGCGGCGGCTCCCCGCGCGCGTGTTCAGGCGCAGACGATGCCGCACGTTGTGCCAGCACCGCGCGACAAAGCCGCCCGCGACCGTGCGCGCGAGCGCCGTCTCGTTGCGGATCGCGAGCCGCAGCAGGGCGCACGGATCGGGCGTATCGAGCCATTTCGCCCGATACGCCCGCGCGAAGCCGATGTCGCCCGCGCGCAGAATCGCCCGGCACGCGCGCCAGTCGCGGATGAAAAGAAGCGCGGCTGGTTGCATCAGCGGATCGCCGAACACAGAGCGCCCGCCATCCGGCATGACGAGCACGAGATGTCCGACGCTGATGCGACGCAGAAGGCCGAGAAAGATCCGCGCGGACATCGGCATCGCCGATGTCGCGGAGAAAGATCGCAGCAGGTTCATGGTCGCGTCTCGTCCCTCGTCGGTGGATGCTTGCCGTAAAAAGGCACGCACTTTATCCACAGCCGCAGCGCCTGCCAGTGAATGCGCGCAATGACGCCCGCGGCGAAGAGCGGCGCGCACAAGAGCGTGCGACACGCGAGCGCGCCGGTGAGCGGCCGCGCGACGAGACCGATCGCGGTGCGCAGCAGCAGCCCGTCGCGGTCGCGATAATCGATCGAGATGCTCAAGCGGTCGCCACGCTGCCGCACGCGAAACGCGTAGTCGCCGGCGACATCGCAAAAGGGCGAAACGTGCAGCGTCTTGCGGCAGACGAGCACGGTGTCTTCGACGATCGGCGCATGATCCTGCGCGCTCAGCAAATAGCCGCGATGCTCGCCGAAGGTGTTGCGCACATCGGCGTAAAGCGCGCGCAACGCGCCTGCGCGGTCATGACAGAACCAGAAGCTCACCGGATTGAACGCGTAGCCGAAGACACGCGGAATCGTCAGAAGATGGATTTCGCCGTCGGCGGGAATGCGCGACTGCGCGAGGCACGCGCGCATCCATAGATCGAGATCGCAGTGTTCGCGCGCGCCGTAATCGCATCGAAACAGCGCGAGCGGCCGAATGCGGTCGATGCCGAACCACGCACAGCGCAACGCGTCGAGACGCGCGACGTCGCAACGCACGTAGCGCACCGGATACTCGAAGCGATGCCGCGCCGGACGCAGCCGCTCGTGCATCACGCGGCCCGTCAGCCATTGCGCCGTCTTCATGGTCGCGCCCATGCCGGCTGGACGCCGAAATCGCGCGCGACGCGCAACGCCGATTTCAGGCCGTCTTCATGAAAGCCGTAGCCGGTCCACGCGCCCGCGTGCCACGTCCGGCGCACGCCCTGAATGCGCGGCAGACGCGCCTGAGCATCGATGGCGGCGAGATCGAAGAGCGGATGTTCGCATTCGTAGCGGCCGAGTTGCGTGCGAGGCGCGGGTTCATCGACGGGATTGAGCGTGACGATGACCGGCGTCCTGTAAGGAAGCGGCTGAAGCTGATTGATCAGATAGCTCACGCAGACGGGCGCGGCCGCGTCGCGCGCAAGCGCCGCACGCGCGCCGATGTAGTTCCAGGCCGACCACACGCGGCGGCGGCGCGGCAAGAGCGCGCAATCCGTATGCAGCACCGCGATGTTGCGCTGATACCGCACGGCGCCGAGCACTGCGCGCTCATCGGCGGATGCGTCGTCGATGAGGCCCAGGCTCGTCGGTGCGTGCGTCGCGAGCACGACGGCATCGAAGCGCTCGGGACCGGCATCGTCGGTCATCACGGTGACGCCGTTGTCGTCGCGGCGCACGCCTCGCACGGGCGCGCGCGTGCGTACGTCGTCGAGCGTGGCCGCGATGCGCCGCACATACTCGCGCGCGCCGCCCGCGACGGTCTTCCACGGCGGCCGGCCGTTCACCTGCAATAGCGCGTGATTGAGACAGAAGCGCAGGAACGTGGCGGCGGGAAAGCGCAGGATGTCGTGCGCGGCGCTCGACCAGATCGCCGCGGCCATCGGCAGAAGATAGTGGCGCTGAAACGGCGCGCCGTATCCGCCCTCGACGAGCAGTTCGCCGACCGAGCAGCGCGTCGCGCTCACGCGTTCGAGTTGCCTATGAGCCGATGCATTGAAGCGCAGAATGTCGCCCAGCATGCCGATGAACGACGGCGAGAAGAGATTGCGCCGCTGCGCGAACACGGTGTTGAGGTTTGTGCCCGCCCATTCGAAGCGTCCGCCGTCGAGCGAAACGGAAAACGTCATGTCGCTGCGATGCGCCGCGACGCCGAGTTCATCGAACAGCGCGATGAGATTGGGATACGTTCGGTCGTTGAACACGAGAAAGCCCGTATCGACGGGATGCTGCACGCCGTCGAGCGCGACATCGACGGTATGCGTATGGCCGCCGAGATAATCGGCGGCTTCGAAAAGCGTCACGCGATGCGCGCGCGAGAGCAGATACGCGCTCGCGAGACCGGCGATCCCCGCGCCGATCACCGCGATGCGCTGCTGTCTTTCTTTTGTCGATGATTCCATGACGGGCGGTCTCCTCGCGCCAAAAGGTCTCCTCGCGCCGCGTGGACGTGGCTGTTCCAGACGAGTGCGAGATCAAATACGAGAAAGACGCGCGCGCGGATGCACGCGCGCCGCGCTGCTTCAGTCGCGCTGACCGGGACTTTGAAATCCCGGCTGACCGATCTGCTCCGGCGATTGCGGCACGCGGCTAAAACGCGCGGTGTCGTAGCCCATCGCGTCGAGGCGCGCGAGCATCGAGCGATAGATGTCGTCGCTCATCGCCGGCTCGCGCGAAAAGATCCAGCCGAGCTTTCTGTTCGGATAGCCGAGGATCGTGTAGCGATAATCCGGATCGACGTAGAGCGTGAGTTGCGTCACGCGTATCGGCCAGAAGAGTTGCACGCTCCATTCGCCGCCGTTGCTGCCGGGCTTCACGGTATCGACGAAACGATGCGTCGTTTCCTCTTGCTCGAAGCCGTTCTTGCGGCCGAAAAAGACGTCGTCGATTTTTCCGTCCGCGCGCAGCGACCATTCGACATGCGTGCCGACGAAATCGCGTTCCGCGAAGTACGGAATATTCGCGATGACATACCAGCGCCCCATGTAGCGCGGCACGTCCACGGCAACGGTTTCGAGCGGTCGGTTCGCTCGCGGATTCGGATTCGGCGGACTCGAACAGCTCGCCACCGCCACGATGACGCCGGCCGCCACCAGCGCCACGACGAGCGCCCGCTTCGTGTTTGTCATGACATCACCTTTATCGGACGCTTCTCGAACAGATAGTGCGCGACGCCCCATTCGCGGCCGCGCGCGTAGCCGAACAACTCGGCCACCGCCATGTAGAACATGCGCCAGCGCTGAAACCAGATGGCGGCCGCATCGCCGTAGACGTCGCGCAACATCGGCATGACGCGATCGCGAGCGGCATCGAGATTCGCGAGCCATTGATTCGCCGTGCGCGCGTAGTGCGTGCCGTTCATCCACCACTGACGCGTGACGCGCAAATCGTCCTGAAAGTGCAGCAGCAAGGACGCGGATGGCATCGTGCCGCCGGTGAAGAAATAGCGCGACATCCAGTCGCCGCCGTCGCGCGATGTGAAGTGATACGCAAGCGTCGCGTGCGCGAAGTGGTGGACAAAAAGTCGTCCATCATCGGCGAGCCAGCGCGCGATCTTCGCGAGCAACAGGCCGTAATGCTTCATGTGCTCGAACATTTCGATCGACAGAATGCGATCGAACGGCGTCTCGTCGTGCGCGAAATCGAAATCGACGACATCGCCCGTCACGACGCGCAAGTTGCGAAGGCCGCGCTGCCGCGCCCGCGCTTCGATGAACGCGCGTTGCCCGCCCGAATTAGACAGCGCGACGATTTGCGCGCGCGGATAACGCTCCGCCATCCACAGCGCGAGCGAGCCCCAGCCGCAGCCGAGATCGAGGATGCGTTGACCATCGGCGAGTTGCGCGCGCTCGGCATAGCGTTCGAGCATCGCGAGTTCGGCTTGCGCGAGCGTTTCGTCGCCGCGCGGGTACAGACCGCACGAGTACTTCAGGCGCGGGCCGAGGTGCGCTTCGAAGAACGCATCGGGCAGCTCGTAATGCTGCGCGTTGGCGGCGTGCGTATCGATCGCGATCGGGCTCGCGCGCAGTTCGTTCAGAAAGCGCTCGAACGCCTGCGTGCGTTGCGCGTTGTCGTTCGCATATTCGTCGATGAGACGCTGACGGATCAGGAGGCGCATGCCGGCGCGCACGAGCGCATCAGGCACGAGGCCGCGCTCGCACGCGCGAATGATGCGGCTTTCGTCGAGCGCGGGCATGTCGGCGGGTGCGGCGGGCGCGGATGAGGTATCGCGGGCGGTGATGTTCATCGGCGTGTCCTTGCTTTGTTCATGCGCGTTTACGCGGCCACGGAATCAGCGCGCTCGTCGTTCGCATGTAGTCGCGATAGCCGTCGCGCGTATCGGCGAGATGCGCTTCGAGAATCGGAATGCCCGATACCTTCAGCAGCAGCCACGCCATCAGCACGGGCGGCGCGAGCGTCGCCCAGCCCCACGGCATGCCGATCGAGAGCACCGCGTACGCGAGCCAATGCACGCATTCGAAGAAGTAATTCGGATGGCGCGAATAGCGCCACCAGCCATCGCGGCACACTTTTCCGCGATGCGCGGGATCGGCGGCGAAGCGCTTGAGTTGACGATCGGCCGCCGCTTCGCCCGCGACCGCGACGATCCACACGGCGGCGAATCCCGCGATGCACAGCGGACTCGCCGCCTCGCGCGCATAGGCGGGCACGAAGAACGCGATGGCAAGCAGCATCGAAATGAACGCCTGCAACTGGAAGAAGCCGAGCATGTTGCGCGCGGCGTGTTCGCCCCAGCGTTCGCGAAACGCGCGATAGCGCGTGTCTTCCGGCTTGCCGCGATTGCGCCGCCACAGATGCCGCGCGAGCCGCGCGCTCCAGAGCCCGCCGCCCGCCGCGACGCATACGCGATTGACCGTCGCGCCTGTCCCGCACGCGGCGATGACGAGCGCGGCCGCGCCGAGCGAAGCGGCCCAGAGCGGATCGACCATGCCCGCGTTTTCCGTGCGCAACTGCCAGAGCCACGCGGCGAAAAAGACCAGCACGAATCCGCTGACGACGACGAGCACGGTGACGATGAAAGGCATGGCGGCTCCGCGAACAGGCGTTCACCGAGTCATACGGATGCCGAGTGCGATTGGATGCAGCGAACGAAAGATGGACGTTCGCTATGCGAGAGTCGCGATGCGATCGATCGTCAGGTCGAACGCATCTGGCCGGTTGCGAGCACGGGTCCGGTCGGGGCGCCCGTCGGCGAGCCGCCGGGGGGTTCGTCGGATACGGCGAGCACGGCCTGCGCGCTGAGTTGCGCGACGATCTCGGGCGGCAGCGTCATCGTCGCGGGACGATCGGGCGGGAAGACGCCGAGGGCAATCGGCTTCGCGTTCGGCGGAATCAGCCACAGTTCCGTCGCGCGATTCGCGGGGATCGTGACGTGCGACGCGGGCACGACGACCATGCGCGCGCGCCGCACATCGACGGTCGCGGTCCAGTGCACGACGCCGTCCTTGCGCGCGATCGACGCGACCATGTACTCGCCGGAGACGGCTGCCGTCGTCGGCGTTTGCGGGGCTTGCCGCAGCAAGGTGAAGGTCACGCCGAGCAGGACGAGCGCGGCGACGCTCGCGCCGATCGTCAGCCAGCGCCACACGTTCAGGCTGTCGCGCCAGCGTTCGCGTTTCGGCTGCGGCGCGATGAATCCCAGATCGCGGCGGATGCGCGTCCACACGCGCGGCGGCGGCGCGATCGCGCGGACATCGTCGGCGAGCGGGGCAAGACGTCGCTGCCAGTCATCGAGCGTGTGCCGCAACGCGGGATCGCGCGACACGTCCGCTTCGAGCGCTGCGCGTTCGTGCGCGTCGAGCACGCCGAGCGCATATTCGGCGCAGCGCAGATCGTCGTCGTCGCGAGCGGGCGTGTTCATTGTTCGAGGCAGGTCTTGAGCTGCATCAGGCTGCGGCGAATCCAGCTTTTCATCGTGCCGAGCGGCACGGCGAGCCTTTGCGCCAGTTCGTTGTACGTCGCGCCGGTGAAGAACGCCTCGCGGATCGCGCTCTTCTGCTGCGGCTCCAGCCGGTCGAGACACGATTCGAGCCGCCGCCGTTCCTCGCTCGATTCCGCCGCGGCCGCGGGCGTGGGCGCTTCGTCGGCGATGTCGGGCGCATCGCCTTCGCCAAGCAGTTCTTCGCGATGCTGACGCATGCGGTCGATCGTGCGATTGCGCCCGAGCGCGACGAGCCATGTCATCGCGCTGCCGCGTGCCGGATCGAAGGTATCCGCGCGACGCCAGGCCGTGGCGAACACTTCCTGCAGCAGGTCTTCGGCTTCGCCGCGATCGCGGATCATGCGCACGATCACGCCGAACACTCGCGCCGATGTCGCGCGATACAACTCGGCGAACGCCTGTTCGTCGCCCTTCGCGACGTTCGTGAGCATCTCGTCGATGCGCTCGCGGGGCAGGCGTTCGATATCGCCGGAGTAGGTGTCCGTCATGTGCAGGTCAGGTGTCTCGCGGTGCAATCCCTACTTGTGCGAAAGCATCGTTCCACGGCAACCCGACGCGAGACACCGGCACGCATAGAGCCGCTTGAGCGCCGCGGTGCGCCGGCCATCGACGGTCAGGCAATAATCGATGAACAACTCCTGGCCTTTGCCGATCGGCCGGATCGCGCGGATGAACACGCGCTCGCCGTCCTGCTCCGCTTCGCAGTTCGGCGCGCAACTATGATTGAGCCAGCGCGCGGAATTGCCGCCGCGCGCGCCGTCGATGACCGTGCCGTCATCGAGACCGAAGAGGAAGGTATGACCCTCTTCCGCGTTCGATTTCGCGTGCATGCGCTGCGCCTCCTTCCACGACAGGCGCAGACCCTTGTATTCGAGCAACAGCGCGCCCGTGGGAAGGTCGGCGAGAGCGAAAACGCCCCGGCCATGAACGGGCGATGTCCGGACAGTGATTCGACGCATGGTGTGGCGGGCCGCAGTGAGGAGGTTGAATATTTGAGTGCAGGCGTGAGCATCGTTATGATGTGGCCGTCATAAATCGTTGTCACGTCCATGCCCGCAGTTTCTCCCCGCAAGAGCAGGAAGCGCAAGCCATTACGCGGCTCGCTTGCGCGATATCGCAACCGGATCGTCGAAGTTCTCGGGGAGGCGCGCGGCCAGCGCGTGATGATACGGTCGATTCATGACGACGGCGTGGAGCGGCGCACCGCCGTGAAATGGATCAACCTGCTCCCGCTCGAAACGGAGTTGTTCTAGCGCTACCGGATGTCGCGCTTCTGAACGATGCGGCTCACCACCACGAGACAAACCGCGAGCAACACGCCGACATAGCCCACGACGGCCAGCCATCCGCCGTGCTGCCAGAAAGATCCGCCAATCGATCCGAGCACGCTCGACCCGACGTAGTAAGCGAGCAGATAGAGCGATGCCGCGTGACCCTTGGCACTGCCGGCGAGTTGCCCGACCCATCCGCTCGCGACCGAATGCGTGACGAAGAAGCCGATCGTCACGAGCACGATGCCGACGATGATCGTCACGAGCGCGCCCGAAAGCGTCAGCGCGAGACCCAGAGCGAACAGCACGACACCGCTGACGAGAACCGGCGCTCGTCCGAACCTGTCGGCAAGCGCGCCCGCCGTCGACGACGACACCATCCCGAACAGATACGCGCCGAAGATCAGCCCGCATGCGGTCGTGCTCAGGTTGAACGGCGGCGCGACAAGACGGAATCCCGCGTAGTTGTACACGGTCACGAACGCGCCCATCGCGAGAAAGCCGATGGCGAACACGAGCGGCAGAAGTCCGTGAAGCAATTGCGCTTTCCACAGCTGAAAATGATGCCGAAGCGTGAGATCGGTGCGTTTGACGAAACGCCGTGACGGCGGCAGCAGCATCACGAATGCGATGGCCGCGATCAGATCGATGACGCTGATCGTCCACATCGCCGTGCGCCACGAGAAATATTCCTCGAGCGCGCTCATGCCGATCCGCCCGATCATGCCGCCGAAAGCCGTGCCGCCGACGTATAGGCCCATCGCGAAGCCGAGCCCTTCGGCTGCGATTTCTTCGGCGAGATACGCCATGGCGACGGCGGGCACGCCGCCAAGCGCGAAGCCTTCGAGCGCGCGCCATACGAGCATCGCGTCCCAGTTCGATGCGCTCGCCGCCAGCAGATTGAACACGGCCGCCGATGTCATCGATGCGAACATCAGCCCGCGCCGCCCGACGCGCTCGGACAACGCGCCCGCGCACAGAATGGACACCGCGAGAAATCCGGTCGAAACCGACAGCGACAGCGAACTCGCCGCCGCGCCGATATGAAACTCGCGCGCGAACGCCGGAAGCAGCGGCTGGACGCAATAGAGCAGCGAAAACGTCGAGAAGCCCGCGAGAAAGAGCGCGAGCGCGATGCGCCGATACGCGGCCGAAGCAGGAGAAATGCCGCTGGGAAGCGGGCGCGTCGCGGCGGTGCGTTCGTGGGTCGCCGACGGTGAAATCGAAGGGGAGGACATGGGCGTCGCCGGTTGAGAAGTAACCGGATTCATTCTTGCCAATGCGCGCTCATATGTCCAATATATGAAAGTATGCCCGACGATATGTTTTAACACTGGCTCGATCGTGTTCATGCAAAAGGAAAAAGAAAATGGAGCTTCGGCATCTGCGTTATTTCCTGGCTGTGGCCGAAACCGCGAATTTCACGAAGGCCGCCGAGATGCTCGGCATCGGCCAGCCGCCTCTTTCCCAGCAAGTGAAAGCGCTGGAGCAGGAACTCGATGTCGTGTTGTTCAAGCGCACCGCGCGCGGCGCGGAACTGACGCTGGCCGGACGCGTGTTCGCCGACGAAGCGCGCCGCGTGCTCGACGACGCGCAACGCGCAGCGCGAGCGGCCCAACGCGCGGCGCGGGGTGAAACCGGACATTTGCGCGTCGGGTTCACGGGCACGGCGGCGTTCAACGAGCGCGTGTCGGCGCTGATCCGCAAATTTCGCGAAGCGTATCCCGATGCGGAACTGACGCTGCACGAAGCCGCTTCCGGCGTGCTGCTGGACGAGATCGAAGCGGGGCAGCTCGATGTCGCCATCGTTCGTCCGGAGCGTCGCGTCGCGGACGTCGTGCAGCAGCATGACTGGGACGACGAGCCGATGTTCGTCGCCTTGCCTGTCGGTCATCGGCTGGCTTCGCGCCGGCGCATCGAGTTGGCGGAACTGATCGACGAACCCTTCGTGCAAGTGCCGCGCGCGGCGGGCGGCACGCTGTTCGACGACATCGTTGCCGCATGCGCCGCGGCGGGTTTCGAGCCGCGTCTCGCGCAACCCGCGCCGCAGATGGCGTCGGCGGTGACGCTCGTGGCGGCGGGGCTCGGCATATCGATCGTGCCGAAGGCGATCACGCAGGTGCGCGTCGCGGGCGTCGTCTACCGTCCGATCGTCGCGCGAGGCTTGCGCGCGCGGCTCGCGCTGGCGTCGCGGCGCGACGATCCATCGGCGGTGGTGCGCAATTTCCTCGCGCTTGCGTAGTTCAGTTCGTCAACAGTCCGCGCGCCTGTTCGAGCAACGCGGCGGCGGCGAGAAATTCCTTGCGGCCCGCCATCGTGAGCGCGGCGATCGCCGTGTCCTTGAAAAGCTCGTCGTTCGACGTGACGAGCGCGCCCGCTTCCCCGATTCGTCCCTGACACAGCCGATAAAACGCCAGCATCTCGAACGCCTGCGCGCGCCGATCTTTATCCGCGCCCGACGCAACCAGTTGCGCCGCGCCGACCAGTTGTGCCAGCGCGCTTTCGTAGTCTGCCCGTTCCATCGTCGCGTTTCTCCCGAATCGTTGCCAATAATTCTCGCGCGTTTTGGTTCAAACTATCGCATCCGATACCGAACCGAAACAACGAAGGAGACGACGCATGGCAGTAAGCGAAGCAGTGATGGCATTGCGTGAAGCGCTCGGCGCACAGGTCGTGGCGCTGCCCGACGAATTCGGCGACCGGCGCGTCGCCGACTGGAGCGGCATGCCCGGCGCGACGCCGCTCGCGATCATCCGTCCGCGCGATACGAATGAAGTCGCGCAGGCGCTCGCCATCTGCTCGGCGCACAAGCAGCCGGTCGTCACGCAAGGCGGATTGACCGGACTCGTCGGCGGCGCGAATCTGCTCGGCGGCGAAGTGAGCCTGAGTCTCGACCGCATGAACCGCATCGTCGAGATCGACGCAATCTCGGGGACGATGACCGTCGAAGCCGGCACGCCGCTGCAAGTCGTGCAGGAAGCGGCGAGCGCGGCGGGCTTCTACTTTCCGCTCGATCTCGGCGCGCGCGGCAGTTGTTCCATCGGCGGCAATCTCGCGACGAACGCGGGCGGCAACCGCGTCATCAAGTACGGGATGATGCGCGATCAGGTGCTCGGCGTCGAAGCGGTGCTCGCGAGCGGCGAGATCGTCGGCGGGCTCAACAAGATGATCAAGAACAACAGCGGTTACGACTTGCGCCATCTTCTGATCGGCAGCGAAGGCACGCTCGCCATCATCACGCGGGTCGTGCTGCGCTTGCGTCCAAAGCCCACGGCGACCGCGACCGCATGGTGCGGCCTGCCCGATTTCGCCGCGGTGACGACGCTGCTCACGCGCGCGCAGGCGAGCCTCGCGCCGGGCGTGTCCGCGTTCGAAGTGATGTGGGCCGGCTATCACGATACGGTCATCGCGAATCTGAAAAACCTGCGCGCGCCGCTCGCCGATGCGCATCCGTTCTACGTGCTGCTGGAAAGCGTCGGCACCGATCCCGCGCGGCACGGCGAAGCGTTCGAGGAATTTCTCGGCGGCATGCTCGAAGCGGGCATCGTGACGGACGCGGCCATTGCATCGAACGAAGCGCACGCGCGCGATTTCTGGGCGATCCGCGATGCGCCCGGCGAATACGATCGCTTCATCCCGAACTACGCGGCGTACGACGTGAGCTTTTCGATCGCGCAAGTCGGCGATGCGGCCGCGCAATGCGAAGCGCGTCTGCGCGCGCGCTGGCCGGGCGCCATCGTGATGACCTACGGCCATCTCGGCGACGGCAACATTCACATCGTCGTGGATATTCCCGGCCGGGGAAAGCAGGATCACGACGATGTCGATGCCGTCATTTACGACGTCACGCGCGAGTTCGAAGGATCGATTTCGGCGGAGCACGGCATCGGCGTGAAGAAGCGCGAATATCTTCATCTCGCGCGCCGCGCAGCCGATATCGCGGCGATGCGCGCGATCAAGGCATCGCTCGATCCGCACGGCCTGCTCAATCCCGGCAAGGTGTTCTAGCCGCGCTTGTGCGAATGCCGGTGGTGAATGTCGGGGAAGTGCGCGTGCGAGTGCGTGATCGGCAGATGCGCGTGCGGATGCGTGTGCGGTTCGTCGCCGGAATACGGAAAGTCGTGCGTATGCCGATGATGCTCGTCATGCACATGCCGATGCGTATGTTCCAGGCGCTCGTGCGTGTGCTCGTGCTCGTGCCGTTCGCGTACGTGCAGCCACACGCCGAGCGTCATCAGCGCGGCGGCGATCCAGAACGGCATGCCCGGCGTTTGCGGCCAGATCGCGAGGGAGAGCGCGACGCCGAACACCGGCGCGACCGAGAAGTACGCGCCGGTGCGCGCCGTTCCGAGATGCCGTAACGCGATCACGAACAGCACGAGGCTCACGCCGTAGCCGCCGAAGCCCGTCGCCATCGCGGCGATGACGATAGGCGGCGCGGGCAAGTGCGCGCCCATCGCGAATGCGATGCCGAGATTCGTCGCGCCCGCGACGAGCCCTTTCGCGCAGGCGATGACCATTGCGTCGGCGGTCGAGATCTTGCGCGTCAGATTGTTGTCGATGGCCCAGCACAGGCACGCCAGGGCGATCAGGATCGCGCCGGTCGTCGCATGGGCGGCGCCCGGTTCCCACGCGAGCACGACGCCGCCCGCGACGATCGCGGCCATGCCGAGAAACACGGATACATCGACGTTTTCCCGAAAGACGATCCACGCGATCGCCGCCGTCAGCACGCCTTCGAGATTGAGCAAGAGCGAGCTCGTCGCGGCGGGCGTGCTGGTCAGGCCGAGCATCAGCAAGGCCGGCCCGGCGACGCCGCCGAACGCGATCGCGCCGCACAGCCATGCGATTTCCCGAGCGCGCATGCCTTCGGTTTTTTCGCGCCAGATTCCGCGCGCGAGCAGAATCGCGCCGAGGCCGACGCCGCTGCCGAGATAGAACAGGCCCGCGACCATGAACGGCGGCATCGGGCCGAGCAGCGCTTTCGCGATGGGCGTGGTCGCGCCGAAGAGCGCGGCCGCGGTGAGGGCGACGAGAATCGCGGTGAATCGGCTTTGCATGAAGGGACCGTGGAACGCATCGTGACGTCTCGAAAGTGTAGTTCACATGGTCTGACGCCCGCCGCGCTCTCATTCTTTGCTCATTTTCGCCGCGCAGAATGCCTCCATCGACGAACAACGCAGCGCGGGAGACGAGAAATGAAGACGATCCGACATGTGATGGTGGGCGTGAAACTCCTTGGCCTCGTGACGGTGGCGCAGGCGCATCCGTTCATCGGCGTGGGCATTGTGGGCGGGCCGCTGTTCCCGGTCGCATCGAGCGCGCAGAGTGCGCCGCCGCTGCCGGTCTATGCGCACGCGACGGATTCCGGCCCCGCGCCGCTGCCGCCCGATGCGCCGCCGGTGCGGTACGCGCAACCGGCCATCGGCAATATCTCGGCGATCATGGGGCACGCGAACGCGGCAGGCGTGTGAATCGCGCTCACATGAAAGTCAAAACGATTCGTTTGTGCCGATTCGCGCGCGGCGTTAGCCTGAAACGATGAACAGCACAATCGACTACGCAGCCATCGCCGATGCCGCGCGCGATGGCTACATGAATCGCGTCATCGCGAACGTCAACGATCACGACGTCCATATCAGCGTGATGGACGCGCCGTATCGATGGCACTTTCATCCGAACTCCGACGAGACTTTCGTGGCGGTCGAAGGCACGCTCGTCATCGAGTTCGAGGAAGGCGCCGTCGAATTGCGCGCCGGGCAATTGCTGACCGTGCCCGCGGGCAAGCCGCATTGCACGCGCCCGGGCGGCGCGCGTTCGGTGAATCTGACGATCGAGAAAAAGGACACGCAAACCGTGTTCTGCGACGCGCCCGCCTAACGCGCCGCACGCGTTTCGAGATGCTCGACGAGCCGCCGCGCGGCCGGCTGCAACGCCTCGAAGTCGCGAAAACATACGACGAAGCGGCGCTTCGCGAACGCATCGGAGAGCGGCACGGCTTCGATGCCGAGCGCCTGCCGATACGTTCCGGCGACTTCCATCGGCACGACGCTGATGCCGAGCCCCGCCGCGACGACGCGAAACGCCGCATCGAAACTCGACACGATCACGCGATACGACATCGACTTGCCCGCTTGCGCCGCCGCGCGCTGGAGCATCGTATGCACGGCGGTCGCGGGCGGCAGACCGACGTGCTCGAATTCCAGCGATTCCTCGAAGCTCACCGAACGCCGCTTCGCGAACGGATGATCCGCCGGCACCGCGAGCGCGAGCCGGTCGTGCCGATAAGCGCGATGTTGCAGCCCGTGCAGATCGACGCTGTCCCAGCACACGCCCACCGACGCCACGCCTTCGCGCAACTGCCGCACGAGATCGTTCGATAGCCGTTCTTCGACATCGACCTTGATGTTCTTGTTGGACGGCTCGCGCATGAACGACGCGATATCGTCGAGCAACGCTTCCGCAATCGCCGATGCCGACGCGCAAATGCTCACGCGCCCCATGAGACCGCCGCCGAACGCGGCGACGTCGTTGGCGATGCGTTCCATCGTGAACAGCACGCTGCGCGCGTGTTCGAGCAGCGCGATGCCCGCGGGCGTCGGTTCGACGCCGCGCCGCGAGCGCGACAACAACGGCACGCCGAGCGATGTTTCCAGTTGCGCGATGCGCTTGCTGATCGCGGATGGTTCGATATGCGCCTCGTGCGCCGCGCGCGCGATGTTCTGGTGCTCGCAGACCGTCACGAAGAGACGCAGCGTTTTCAGATCGATATCGCGCATGTGACTGGATTCCTCTGACGTTCCGAACGGGAAGCACGAGCCTTCCAAATTACCGCTTTTAGGCCATTTGCGGAATCTCTAAAGTCGAGACCATACACATAAGACCGGAGACAAAGCCATGCCCGCGTTCCCGCAGAACGCCGTAATCCGCGAAGTCGGCCTGCGCGACGGCCTGCAGAGCATTCGCACGATCGTGCCGACCGAACGCAAGATCGAATGGATCGGCGATGCCTACGCCGCCGGTCAGCGCGAAATCGAAGTCGGTTCGTTCGTGCCCGCGCGCCTTCTGCCGCAACTCGCCGATACCGCCGAACTCGTCGCCTACGCAACGACGCTGCCGGGCCTGCTGGTTTCGGTGCTCGTCCCGAATCTGAAAGGCGCGGAGCGCGCCATCGAAGCGCACGCCGATCTGATGCTCGTGCCGCTTTCCGCGAGCCGCGCGCACAGTCTCGCCAATCTGCGCAAGACGCCCGAGGAAGTCGTCGATGAAGTCGCGCGCATGCGTGCGGCGCGCGATGCGTCGGGCGCGAAGACGCTGATCGAGGGCGGCATCGGCACGGCGTTCGGCTGCACGATTCAGGGCCGCGTCGATCACGCCGATGTGCTGCGCTACATGCAGGCGCTGCTCGATGCGGGCGCGGACCGCGTGAGCATCGCCGATACGGTTGGATACGCCGGTCCGCGTGCGGTGCGCGAGCTCTTCGAGAAGGCGCGCGACATCGCCGGCGAGCGCTTCTGGTGCGGCCACTTTCACGACACGCGCGGCCTCGCGCTCGCCAATGTCTACGCCGCGCTCGAAACCGGCGTCGCGCGTTTCGATGCGACGCTCGCGGGCATTGGCGGCTGTCCGCATGCGCCGGGCGCGAGCGGCAACGCGTCGAGCGAAGACCTAGCGTTCATGCTCGCCGATATGGGCATCGAGACCGGCATCGATATTTCAGCGTTGCTGGACTTGCGCGCGAAACTCGCGCGCTGGCTCGACGGCGAAACGCTGCACGGCGCGCTCGCGCTCGCGGGCTTGCCGGTCAATCACGAATCGAAAACTGCAATCGAAGCCTGAGGACGTCATGAGTCATTCAACCCTGCCGCTCGAAGGCGTGCGCGTGATCGAGTTCACGCATATGGTGATGGGCCCGACCTGCGGCATGATCCTCGCGGATCTCGGCGCGGAAGTCATCAAGATCGAGCCGCCCGGCGGCGACAAGACGCGCAATCTGCCGGGTCTCGGCATCGGCTTCTTTCGCTCGTTCAATCGGAACAAGAAGAGCGTCGTCATCGACATCAACACGGAAGAAGGGCGTGACAGCGCGCTCGAACTGATCGGCGCATGCGATGTGCTGCTCGAAAATTTCCGCCCCGGCCTCATGACGAAGCTCGGTCTCGACTACGAAACCTTGTCGAAGGCGCATCCGAAACTGATCTACGTGTCGCACAAGGGCTTTTTGCCGGGGCCGTACGAAAAGCGTCTCGCGCTCGATGAAGTCGTGCAGATGATGGGCGGCCTCGCCTACATGACCGGTCCGGCGGGCAGGCCGCTGCGCGCGGGAACGTCGGTGAACGACATCATGGGCGGCATGTTCGGCGCGATCGGCGTGCTCGCCGCGCTGCGCGAACGCGATCTCACCGGACGCGGCCAGGAAGTGCAGAGCGCGCTCTTCGAGAACTGCGTGTTTCTCTCCGCGCAACACATGCAGCAATACGCGATGACGCGCGAAGCGCCGCCGCCGATGCCGTCGCGCGTATCGGCATGGAGCGTGTACGACGTATTCACGCTGGCCGAAGGCGAGCAGTTGTTCATCGGCGCGGTGAGCGACAAGCAATTCGTTACGCTTTGCGATGTGCTCGAACGTCCCGATCTCGCGCAGGCGCCCGAGTTCGCGACCAATGCGATGCGCGTCGCGGTGCGGCCGCAATTGCTCGCGCGGCTCGGCGAGATTCTCGCGGATCACCGCGCCCACGAGCTCGCGCCGAAGCTCGAAGCGGCCGGCATTCCCTACGCGCCGATCATGCGCCCCGAACAGTTGCTCGACGATCCGCATCTGAAAGCGAGCGGCGGACTCGTGCCGATGCAGACCGACGACGGCGGCACGACCGACGTGGTTTTGCTCCCGCTCACGATGGGCGGACGCCGCCCCGGCGTGCGGCAGCCGCTCGCGCGCGTCGGCGAGCACACGGACGAAGTGCTCGGGCAACTGACGAAACGCGTCACGGCATGAGGCATTGCGACAGGCGCATATAAAAACACGCGCCGTCGCCAACACAGGAGACAGGACAATGCAGCCCACTTTCAGCGCGGTCGCCGAGCCGCTCGCAACGCCCGACGTTCGCGTCGCCACGACGCCCGGCGCGCAAATCTCCGCGCGCATGGATCGACTGCCGATCACGCGGCATCTCTGGATGCTCGTGTTGCTCATCTCGCTCGGCGGCTTTTTCGAAATCTACGATCTGATCTTCACCGGCTATATCGCGCCGGGCATGGCGAAGAGCGGACTTTTGCAGACGACGACGCATGCGTTCTTCGGCTTCACCGGCATTGCGGGATTCATCGCGGCGACGTTCGCGGGCTTGTTCATCGGCACGTTCTTCTTCGGCTGGCTGCCGGACCGCTACGGGCGGCGCAGCGTGTTCACGTTCTCGCTGCTGTGGTACTCGATCGGCTCCGCGATCATGGCGTTCCAGACGAGCCCCGAAAGCGTGATCTTCTGGCGCTTCGTGACGGGCATCGGGGTGGGCATCGAAATCATTACGATCGACAGTTACGTGACGGAACTCGTGCCGCAGCACATGCGCGGCCGCGCGATGGCCTTCAATCAGATGGTGATGTTCGCGGCGGCGCCCGTCGCCGCGCTGCTTTCATACTGGCTCGTGCCGGAAACCGTGTTCGGTCTCGATGGATGGCGCGTCGTCGTGCTCGCCGGTTCGGTCGGCGCGGTGATCGTGTGGTTCATCCGGCGCGCGGTGCCGGAAAGCCCGCGCTGGCTCGCGATGCATGGCCGGCTCGAGGAGAGCGAACGCGTCGTCGGCGACATCGAGCGCGTGGTCGAGCGCGAATCGGGCGCCGCATTGCCGCCGCCCGCGCCTGTCGTCGAGCAGCCGGCGCATCGGCGGGCGTCGCTCGGCGAGCTGTTCGTCGCGCCGTATCGCTCGCGTCTCGTGATGCTCATCGTCTTCAACTTCTGTCAGGCGATCGGGTATTACGGCTTCGCGAACTGGGTGCCGACGCTCTTGATCGGGCAGGGCATCACCGTGACGAAGAGCCTGCTGTATTCGTTCATCATCGCGTTCGCGCTGCCGCTCGGACCGCTCTTCGCGATGTTCTACGCCGACCGCGTGCAGCGGAAGTATCTGATCGTCGGCGGTGCGCTCGTCGTGATCGCGAGCGGTCTCGCGTTCGGGCAGATGAAATCGCCCGTTGCGCTCATCGCGCTCGGCGTGCTGATCTCGCTCGCCGGCCAGACGATCTCGGTCTGCTATCACGCGTATCAGACCGAGCTTTTTCCCACGGCCGTGCGCTGCCGGGCGAGCGGAATCGTCTACTCGGCGAGCCGCGCGGGCGCGATGATGTCGGGCTTCATCATCGCGTCGCTGCTGAAGGATTTCGGCGTGCCGGGCGTGTTCATCGGCATTACGGTCTGCATGCTGCTCGTGGCGCTGGCAATCGGCCTGTTCGGTCCGAAGACCAACGGGCTGCGGCTCGAGGAGCTGAACCGGTGAATCAGGTGACGCGCGCGCGTGCGTTCGAAACGCAGTGCAATCGGACATACGTTCGGGCTCGCGGCATCCTATGCTGAAGCGGGATCAACTCCTGCTGCGCGTCGCTCCAGGCGAGCGACGCGGGCTTGAGTCAAATGAACACGCAACTCAGTGAACAATGCAGGGCGCGGCTGTATCGGCTGAAGTTCGAGACGCCTCTGGAAAGCGTCGCTTTCGTGCTCGCCGATAGCCGCGAGGCCGCTTGGCGCATCGGCAAGACGGTGATGGCGGTGGTGCACGGCGTCGGCATACAGAACGTCTCGCTGCACGATATTCGATCGTTTCGCGAACTCGTGAGCGCTGGCGTCAGCGATGACCAGGACATGCGCATCTTCGAGTTGGCCGTCGCGGGCGGAAAGGTCGCCCATTGGACGCACGCGCCTTACTTCTTCACCGACGACGCCACGCTGCTCGGCAAATGGGCCGAACTGCGCGCCGATCTCGCCGCTGACATCGCGCGCACGGCGCTTCGACGCGCGAAGTAGCAGCGCTTCGAACGGGTATATCTCATGCTGGAAGCACGCCATATCCACGGCGCGTACGGGGTGTCCGGATGATACGGTCGTACAACCACAAGGGCTTCGTGCTCGAAGTCGCGATCGAAACGAGCAGCCGGCTCGTGCCGCCGCCGGGCGAATTGCGCTATCTGGCGATCGTGACGATCAGCCGTTCGGGAAGGCCGGTCACTGCGTTCTCGCCACTCCTGATCGAGAACACACGCTATTCGAATTTCGCATCCGCCGAGGACGCGCTGATGAGCGCGCACACGCAGGCGCGCACGCTGGTCGACGAATGGGTGCGGGCGGCACTATAAATTAGCGCCGCGCGACGAACCCGGATCAGGCAGCGACGCGCCGGTTCTGTTGCCCTTCCTGCGCGTCGGCAGCGGTGGCGAGCGCGTTGTCGAGTAACGCGAGTTTGCGTTGAAGCGATGCTACACGCTGACTTTGCGACGGGACGAGGTCGTACTCCGCGTCCAGTTGCGAAATCCGCATATCCCAATAGCTGGCGGGAAGGCGATCGGATGCCGAGTTCCCTTCGACGACACTCGAGAGAATCATTTCCAGATGCAGAAGCTCGCGTTCAGCGAGCTGAGCGGGCCGCCGCTGTCGAAATGCTGGGACGGTCGTGGCATTGGCGCTTCTTTTCATGTGGCTATATCCGGCTAGATTTTACAGAGGCCTCTATTAAAGCAAGCAGCGTTCCGCAGAGGCGATTCAAGCTCCTTCAGATTGTTTCGAAATGAAACGAGCAGAACGCCCGGTCCCGTTCTGTGCGGTAGCAAACGTTTGCGCGACGGTTACATTTAGTGAAGAACTTGTTCGCGAATTTCCGAAATTTGCCGTCACAGGACGTAATTTCGTCGCCTGATTTGCCCGTCTATCTCGCGCAAAATTTTCAAAACGTCGAGATATTTAGAGAAACATATCGCGTTACTCGTTGATTCGATTCATCTAAATGCGATTCGTTCCGTTCGCGGTGGGCGCGTAACCTTTACGGTCGGCATCAAGAATCGGGAAAATCGTTCGGGTACTTCGGGTAACTGAGTGATTTCGACGGCCGCTGTTCTGAGACCGTCTAAAGCGCTCGGATTAATCGCCGCGTCGGGAATAAAAACGGAGCGGCTCCCTCTCGCGAAACCGCTCCGTGTCCTCGAGATATCTGCGTGGAGATCTTCAGACCCGGGAAGCTTAGCAAAACGCCTCGGCCGCTATAAACCGCATGCGACGCAATGGACTTCTCCAGAATGCGCAGTAATAACGTCGTCGATGTGCAACAGCCATTTGGATTATCTGAGCTCCGAATCGCCGCTAAGCACTTGACCTTAAAAGATTATGAAGGGATCTGCACGCCGGTTCGCAGAATCAGCAAATGATTATTGCGCCGGATACGCGGTCACATTCAAGCGCCCGTCGCATACAGTGTGTCCCAGTTTCCCGGGCTCTTTCAGTCCCTGGAAGCTTTCGCATTAAACAGGACACAGAGAACCATGAAAAAAACCCTTCTCATCGCGGGCATTCTCGGCAGCTTCGCAGCAGCAGCCCACGCTCAGAGCAGCGTCACGTTGTACGGCACGCTGGATGCCGGTCTCGTCTATACGAACAACGCCGGTGGCCATAACAATTGGCAGCAAGGCAGCGGCGCGGTTTCGGATACTTACTTCGGCCTGAAAGGCAGTGAAGATCTCGGCGGCGGGTTGCACGCGCTCTTCAAGCTGGAGAGCGGCTTCAACCTCAATAACGGCCGCTATACCGAAAACAGCACGATGTTCAACCGTCAGGCATATGTCGGCCTTCAGCACGATCAATTCGGTACGATCACGCTCGGCCGTCAATATGATTCGATGGTCGATTATCTGTCGCCGCTCGCCGAAGCAGGCGCGGGCTATGGCAATAACCTGACGGCGCATCCGTTCGACAACGACAATCTCGATCACTCGTTCTCGATCCGCAATTCGGTGAAGTATCAGAGCGCGAATTACGCGGGCTTCAAGTTCGGCGGCCTGTATGGCTTCTCGAACGACGCAGGCCAGTTCGCGAACAACCGCGCATGGAGCGCCGGCGCGTCGTACGGCAACGGCCCGCTGAACTTCGCCGCGGCCTACTTGCAGACGAACAACTCGCGCAACAACGCGAACACGGGCGGCGCGGTGTCGGCGGGTCAGGGCAACAACGCGAATCTGACGGCTGAACTGCAGCGCACGTTCGGCGCGGGCGTGAACTACACGTACGGCCCGGCGACGGTCGGCTTCGTGTGGACCAACACGCACTACGACAACCTGCTCGCCGCATCGCAAGGCGGCACGACGTTCGCGCTGCCGGGCAACTCGAACCTGCACATGAACAACTTCGAGCTGAACGGCCGCTATCTCGTGACGCCGGCATTGAGCCTCGACGCCGCGTATACGTACACGGACGGCAAGGTGACGGGCGCGAACGGCTCGGGCGATCCGAAGTGGCACACCGTTTCGCTGCAGGCTGACTACTCGCTCTCGAAGCGCACCGATGTGTACGTCGAAGGCGTGTACCAGCATGCGTCGGGCGAGCTGGGCAATGCGGGCGCCAACGTCGCGATGATCAACACGCTGTCGCCGTCGTCGACGCAGAATCAGGTCGCGGCGACCGTGGGCCTGCGTCACCGCTTCTAAGCGCAGCGTCGTAGGAAAAAGAACGGCCGCGATCCACAAGATCGCGGCCGTTTTGCATTGCGCGTTACTTCTTGTCCTGCTCCGAACGTTTGATGAGCTGGCCGATGTCGTGCCCCGCGCCGCCCGTGCCCGCGGCGAGCCGCGCCAGCGCGGTCGCGGCCGTATCGCGCCGCACGCCGCTTTCGGGGCGGAACTGCTTCGGCAGCGCCATATAGAAGGTCGCCCCGCCATCGGGCGCGCCTTCCGCCCATGCCTTGCCGCCATGCCGCTCGATGATGCGCCGCACGTTCGCGAGCCCGATGCCGGTGCCGTCGAACTTCTCGTTGACGTGCAGACGCTGGAACACGCCGAAGAGCTTGTCGACATAACGCATATCGAAACCGATGCCATTGTCGCGCACGAAATAGACGACATGCCCGATCAGCTCGCCCACGCCATCGTGCGCGCCGACCTCGATCGTCGGCTCTTCGCGTTGCGCGCTGAACTTCACCGCGTTCGACATCACGTTCGCGAACGCGACATGCAGAAACACGTGATCCGCTTCGACGCGCGGCAACGCGTCCACCTTCCAATGCACGCGTGCGGACGATTGTTCGTCGATATCGTTCTGAATCACCGTATGCACCAGCGCGTGGACGTCGACCGTGTGCGGACGCAGCGCCGCGCGGCCGAGTTGCGCGAACGACAGCAGATCGTCGACGAGACGCCCGCCGAAACGCGCCGACGTCACGATGCGCTCCAGATAGCCGCGCCCGCGCTCCGACAGCTTTTCGCCGTCCATCTGCTTTAGCAGGTCCGCGAAACTCACGATATGCCGCAGCGGCGCGCGCAGATCGTGCGACACCGTGTATGAAAATCCTTCGAGTTCGTGATTCGCGCGCCCGAGTTCCGTCGCGAGCTGCGCAATTTCCTCCGCGCGCCGCAACACGATGCCGAGCACGGCGGCGCGAAATTCCAGCGCGATCTCGCGCTCGGCGGGTCGCCACGGCAGCGAGCGGCCGCGCACGACATCGGTCCAGGTATCGAAGCTCACGCGCGGCGAAAGCGACGCGGCGAGGCCCGTCAGCTTCGCGCGCGGATCGCCCGCCCATTCGATCGTCTGCACGACTTCGCGGCGAAACCAGATCACGTAATTGCGGTAGATCTTCGAGATCGACACCGCGAGAAAGCCCGCGACTTCGGGCGAATCCGCGAGCGCGGGGCAATCCTGCGAAGCGCGGTCGGACATCACGACGTCCTCGCTCTGATTGTCGAGCCAGTCGACGAGCGCCGTGACGCTGTGCGCGCTCGGCGTCACGCCGATGAGCGACGTGCGTCCTTCGAAAATCACCGCCGCGCCCGACGAGCGCGTGAAGCCGAGCAGATCGGAGGCGTCGCTGACGAGCGCTTCGACGAAGCTGTCTGTGTTCGCCATCGACGACAGCAGCTTCGAAAGCATGCGGCGCAGTTCGAGCCGGTAATGCGCTTCGGCCTGCGTCTCCCGCGCTTCGATCTGCAGCGAGACGATCTGCGCGACGTGCTCGCACGCGGTGCGGACTTCGAACGGCGGCAGACGCGGCGTCGCGTGATGACAGGAAATGAGGCCCCAGAGCTTGTCGTCGACGAGAATCGACATGGACATCGACGCGAGCGTGCCCATGTTGCGCATGTATTGCAGATGCACGGGCGACACGCTGCGCAAGGACGCGTACGTGAGGTCGGTCGGGCGGCCCGTCGCCGGATGCAGCGCGGGCACGAGCGGCGCGGCTTCGTAGTTCGCGTTCGATATGAGCCGAATGCGATTCTTGCGATACAGCTCGCGCGCCTGCGCGGGAATGTCCGATGCCGGAAAGTGCTGCTTCAGATACGACGGATAGCCCGGCTCGACGCTTTCCGCGAGCACGTTGCCGTTGCCTTCCTCGTCGAACTGATAGACGAGCGTGCGGCCGAAACCCGTGATGCGCGCGATCTCGTTCGCGGCGAACTGGCAAATCTGCTCGACGGTGTGCATCGATTGGACATCGCTCACGAAGGAGCGCACGAGCGGATACATCGTCGAGAAGACGTCGGCGGTGTCGCGCGCCGGCTCCACTTCGACGAACAACAGCCCGTCATGCCGATGCACGACGATCGCGACGGGACCGTCCGGCGTCCATCCGTCGAGCACGACGTTGCCGACGTGGATCGCCGCGCCGTCGCGCGTGAGTTGCTTCAGTCCCGCGCTCGCACGTTCGGCCGCGTGCTGGCCGAGCACCGTCGAGAGCGCGCGGCCGAGACACGCTTCGGGCGCGATGTGCGCGAGCTGCGCGACGTTGGCGCTCGCCTGCAGGATGTGGCAATGCGCGTCGACGCTGAAGAGCACGCCGTGAGGCTGAATGCCGCCGGGAATGTGGATCGGCTCGCGCGCGCATTGCGCGTAGACCGATGCATCGAGCGAAGCGGAATCGGTGATTTCTGCGTTGGAGGTTTTGTCCATCCTCGTCCTGACAATGCGGTTCGGCTGCTCATCGCGCCGATCATCTCCGAATCATAGATGCGTTGCGCGGTCGGAAGAAAGGCCAATGTCGCTGCGGTGTTTTCTACTGGCTCGGCCGTTCACGTCGAGTCATTTCTACGCGCGTTCGCGACGCTAACAGGTACGGTGTGAGCATCTTTCTCTCGCGACCGGTCATGCGCGCCCGACGCATGAAACGTTCCGCTCCGTGCGCTGATAACATGCGGGGCCAACCTACGCGGCCGGCGCCGAGGAGACATGATTTGAACCGCACACGCGTCGCCGCGACGGTGCTATCGACCGCGATCGCCTGCATCGTTGCCGAACGCGACGCCGCCGCGCAGTCGTATCGCGATGTCGCGCCGATTGCGCCGCCCGCCGAGCAGCGTCCGCGCGCGTCGCCGTCGCCGCCCGAGCCGAGCGACGACTCGCACAGAATCGCGCTTCAGGATCTGCGCGGCATCGCGTTCGTGCGTGCGGATGCTACATCAGATGCGACGCAATCGGGCGCGAACGGCGCGATCACGTCGACGGGCGCGCCTTTTCTCACGCCCGATTTTCTCGACAGCTTCTCCGCCGATCTCCACAAGCCGCTGACCTTCGCGCGTCTCGCGGAAATCCGGCGCGCCGTCGTGCAACGTTATCGCGCGGCGGGCCAGCCGCTCGTCGATGTGTACGTGCCCGAGCAGGACGTGAGCAATGGCGTCGTGAAGATCGCCATCGCGGAGTTTCGCGCGGGGCGCGTGATGCCGAAGGGCAACCGCCATTTCTCCGATGCGCTGCTCGCCCGCGAGATGCCGCTCGCGCGCGGCGAGCCGATCCGCGAAGCCGATGTCGCCGCGGGACTCGCGTTGCTCAACGCGAATCCGTATCGGCGCGTGGACGTGATTTATGCGCCCGGCACCGCGCCCGATACGACCGACGTCGTGCTGCAAACCGAAGACCGCTTTCCGTTCCGCATTTACGGCGGCTATAACAACGACGGCGTGCGCGACCTCGGCCGCGATCGCATTCTCGCGGGATTCGATTACGGCAATCTGTTCGGCATCGATGCGCGCATCGGCTATCAGATGACCGCGAGTAACGATCTGTTGAGCGGCAATCCGGATATCGAAGGGCGGCCCGATCGTCCGCGCTACATCGCGCACGCGTTCAATGCCGTTGCGCCGTTGCCGTGGCTCGATCGCATCGAGTTGTTCGGCGTGTTCGCGCAGAGCACGCCGCGTTTGCCCGACAGTTACGGACAAACGGGTCTCAGCGCGCAGCTCAGTTTTCGTTATGACTGGCGTCTGCCGCCGCTCGACAACGCGGGCGCGTGGCAACAGCAAGTGCAACTCGGCTACGACTTCAAGCGCTCGAACAACGATCTCGAGTTCGGCGGCTTTCAGGTGTTCAATGCGAACACGCATATCCATCAGTTCGTGATCGCCTACGATCTTTCGAATAGCGATGCATCGGGCGATACGCATCTGAACGCAGCGCTCTTCGCGAGTCCCGGTTACTTCGACAGCAACAGCAACGACGAAGCCTACGATGCCGCTCGTCTCGGCGCGAAGCCGCGCTATCAGTACATGCAGTTGTCGGCGCAGCGTGACATGCCGCTCGGCAAGTCGGGATTCTCGATATCGGCGCGCGGATTGTTGCAGTGGACGGGCAGCACGCTATTGCCGAGCGAGGAACTCGGACTCGGCGGCGATGCCACCGTGCGCGGCTACCAGCCGTATTCCGCGCAGGGCGATCGCGGATGGAACCTGCAAACCGAATTGCGTGCGCCGGCGATATCGGCGGGAAGCGCGGGACTCGCGGGACTCGCGGGATTGGCGGCGATGCAGCCGTTCGTGTTCTTCGATGCGGGTCACGTGTGGAATCGCATCGCGGAATTCGGCGAAGTGAACAATGCTTCGCTGGCGAGCGTCGGTGTGGGCGTGCGTGTGCAGGTCGGAAGGTTCGTCAGCTTTCGCGGAACGTATGGGTTTCCGTTGAAGGCGGTCGTGCCGAACGGATCGAAGGCGCCGGTGGGGGAGATATTCCTCGTGATCGGAAGCTGACGATCCGCACGGCACGCCCCTCAAGGCTGCGCCTGCTGCCACTGCAAAACGGGATGCGTCGCGCCGGTAGGCATCGCCCAGACGCCGCCCGACGGAATGCCCCAATCGAGGAAATTCGACGCATTGCTCATCTGCGCGGTCGTGAGCCCGTTCGAGTCCGGCGGGGTCGTGCCCGAGTTCGAACCGGCCGCGCTCGTGCGGATCGTCGTCTCCTTGTTCCAGTAGACGTTGTTGTGAATCGCGCCCTCGTTGTACGCCGCGATACCGCCGTATGCGTCGCCCGGAGGCCCGCCGCCGCCGACTTGCCCCACGGCGAAGGACTCGTTGATGACACCCGTCGCGCCGTTGTCGAACACGAGCCCGCCGCCGCCGAAGCCGCCCACGCCGCCCGTCGCATACGACTGCGTGATCAGTCCGTTGTTGTACGCGACGAGCCCGGCGGTCTGGCCGTGATTTCCGGCGTACGTCGTGCCGGTCGCATACGACTGCACGATGGTGCCGTTATTCACGCCGACGAGCCCGCCCGCAGGAATCTGATAGCCGACATCCGCCGTGCTCGACGAGCGCTCGATGATCCCGTTGTTCACGCCGACGAGCCCGCCCGCGCCCGCGCCGCCGAAGCCGTTCTGTCCGACGCCGCCCGTCGTGTTGACGTACGTGACGAGGCCGTCGTTCTGGCCCGCGAGCAAACCGTACGCGCCCGACGCGTAGCCGCCCGTGCTCGAGTTCGTGAGATTCAGATCGCGCACGACGCCGTTCGCGCCGATCACGCCGAACAGGCCCTGACGGTCGTCGTTGAGATTGGGCGTCGACGCGAGCCTGTCGATCGTGTGGCCGAAGCCGTCGAACTGTCCGGTGAACGGCGTCGTCTTCGAGCCGATCGCCGTGAAGTAGTTCGGATACGACGTCGCGCTCGCGTCGATATCCTTGCCGAGCGCGTAGTTGCCCGCGAGATCCTGCGTCACGTTCGAGAGATCCGCGAGATTGTTCACGAGCCGGTACGCGGTCGCCTGCGTGCGCACGCCGCTGTACGGCGCGGCGGTCCATCCGCTGTTCGTGAGCAGCGTGCCCGGCGCATAGCTGCCGTTCATGTCGTAAAGCGCGCTGACGATGCCGCCGCTCTTCGACCAGTCGATCGTGCCGCTGTTCGCCACGCCGCCGCCGTTGTCGATGCCGCCCGAATCCGCGCGCAGCGTGAGATTGCCGTTGCCCGTGTTGCCGATGGTCGCGCCCGCGCCGATGGCCACGCTGTGCGCCGCGCCGAGCGTCAGCGACGCGTTGCCGTTCCACTGGACGTTGCCGCCGACGTTCAGATCGCCGGTGCTCGCTTCGACATCCACCGATGTGCCGTTGGCAAGGCCGCGCGCGAGGGAATCCGCGTTCGCCTGATCGACGGTGAACGACGGCGCGCCGAGTTTCCATGTACGCGCCGTCACGTTCGCGCCCGCGACATCGAGCGTATTCGCGCGCGTTTCGACCGTGCCGCCGCTGCCGTCTGCGTTCGTCGCGGCGAGCGTGCCGTTCGCGTGGACCGCGCCCTGATCGGCGACGAGCCAGACGTGGCCATCGCGCGTCGCGGTGCCGGTCGCGCGGATCGCGCTGCTGTTGCCGGCGAGCGCGTACACGTTGCCATCGGCGGCTTGGAGGCTCGCCTGCGCCGCCCGAATCACGCCGCCGTTCATCGCCGTGCCGCCGCTGCCCGCCTGCACGAAAACCTGCTGTCCACCGGATGAATCCTGCAGAAGCACCTGATTGCCGCTCGCGATTTCGACCGTGCCCTGCGGCGCGTTGATGCTGCCGCCATTCACCGCCGCCGTGCGCGACACGAGGAACACGTCGCCGCCGCTCGATCCGATCGTGCCCAGATTGATGACCATGCCGTTGCCGCCGCCCGAAAGCGTGAGCGGGCCGCCCTGCATGAACGCATCGTTGCCGATGTCGAGCGCCGACGCAACGAAGCGCCCGCCCGTCGCGACGACGCCGCCCGGCCCGACCAGCACGCCCTGCGGATTGACGAGATACACGCTGCCCGTCGCGTTGAGCTGGCCGAGAATGACCGAAGCATTGCCGCCGGTCACGCGATTGAGCGTCGCGCCGCTGCCGTTGTTGAACGTGACCTGCCTTCCGCTGCCGATGGAAAAGCTGTTCCAGTCGATGACACCGCGCGTCGTCGTCTGATTGATGGTGAGCGTCGAACCGGTGCCGCCGCCGCTGATCGCGCCGCTGCCCGCGACGAACTGGCCGCCGGCGGGCAGCGGCGGCGCGGCATCGGCGATGCTCGCGCAAGTCAGGCCCGCGACGATCGGCACGAGGATCGCGAGCGGGCGCAGGCGCGCACGACGAATCGCGGTTTGAGAAACAAGCGGACGAATGCTGCGCTGCATGGCGACCTCCAGTCGGTGTCGATTGTTGTCATCGTTTTTGGCCGCTGACGGTGTAGCCGCTTTTCAGCCCGGCGATTGGGGACATCGGCGGGAGGCGCGAACATCGACGTGCGAGCAGGCGCGCCGATGGTATCGCCGCGCCCTGAGCGCCAATGTGGGGTTCCGCACATTCCGCCAGCGCAAAAAAATGTCCGTGCCCGCGCGCGAGACGCGCCAAGGCCCGCGCGCGGCGCGGCACGGAAATTGATCGGAGGAACGCGTTAGTGCGACGGCTTTCGTCCGCTCGACAACTCGATCCAGCACTCGTGATAGATGCGCTGCACGAGCACGCTTTCGTAGTCGAGATCCTCGCCTTCGAGAATGCGTTCGATGTCGCTGCGCGAGGCGTCGGCGTCAAGCATCGTCGAGAAGCGCGCGGCGAGCGCGTGCGCCGCCACCGAAAGCCGCGCGGTCTCGATCCAGTCGGCCGCGCGATGATGCCGGTCGAGCCAGCGATGCGCGGCGCGCACCTGAAACGACGTATCGGGCCATTCGCCTTCGATGTAGTACGCGCCGAGCAATCCGCACGTGAGCCAGCAGAGCAGATGCACGCGGTCATCGGGGCCGAGGGGATAGCGCACTTGACTCATGATGGCGGCATCGGAATGCCACGTCGGAATGACGCATCGACGATAGCACGCCGCGCGTGCGCCGGACACGCGCGGGCGCGTATGGTCCGGCGCGTCGTGCATGTCGCTTCAGGCAGCCGACGCCTTCAGATCGTGACGGTCACGACGAGCCCGCGCGGCGCGGCATCCGCGAGTTCGATCGTCGCGCCGATGCGCGCCGCGATCGTGCCGACGATCGAGAGCCCGAGGCCCGAGCCGTCCGCGTCGCCGCCGAGCACGCGATAGAACGGATCGAAGACGCGCGCGCGTTCCTCGGGCGCGATGCCCGGCCCGCTGTCCGCCACGCGAATCCACGGCCGCGCATTCGAAACGCCCGCCGCGAGATCGACGCGGCCGGCCGCCGGCGTATAGCGAATCGCGTTGTCGACGAGATTTTTCACCATGATGGTGAGATCGGCTTGCGGCGCGTGGATGAACACGTCGTCGCTCGTCGATACGCCGATGTCGATGTCCTTCGTCTCCGCGAGCGGCATCAGATCTTCGAGAACATTGCGGAAGACGTCCTGCACGCGCAAACGCGCGGTATCGGCGTCGGTGCGTTGCTGCAGGCGCGCGAGCGTCAACAGTTGATGCAGCAGCGAGCGCGTGCGCGCAAGGCCGCGCCGCAGCGCGTCGAGCCGTTCGCGCGCGCTGTCGGGCAACTCGGCGGCGTCGAGGCGCTCGGCCTGCAGCGACAGCGCGGTCAGCGGCGAGCGCAGTTCATGCGCGGCATCGGCGACGAAGCGGCGCTGCAGCGCCACCGACGCCTCCACGCGCGCGAGCAGCCGGTTGATCGCGACGACGAAGGGCGCGATCTCGCTCGGCAGCGCGTCGCGGGAAAGCGCGGAGAGATCGTGTTCGGGCCGTGTGTCGAGGCTCGCCGACAGCGCGCTCAGCGGCCGGAACATGCGGCGCACGATCAGATGCAGCGCCGCGAGCAGCACGAGCGCGAGCGCGGCGAAGGGCATCACGGTGGCGAGCGCGCCGTTGCGGGCGATCTCGTCGCGGCCCGCCGTCTGCTGGCCGATCACGACGCGCGTGCCGTCATCGAGCGTCTTCACGACGAGACGCCAGCGCGTGCCTTTGACGATCGCGTTCTGCAGGCCGTCGCGCAGACCGGACGCGACCGGCAGCGGCGCTCGCTCGCCGATCGTCTGGATGACGAGCTTCGACTCAGGATCCGCGCCGTCGACGCGGCCGAGCGCTTCACGCTGCATCGTCGCGAGCGTGCGCGGCGTGACGAGCGCGGCGACCTGCTTCAACTGGCCGTCCTGCAATTCGTTGGCCTCGTGGAAAGCCGTCTGGAACGCGATGACGCCGCCCGCCGCCGCGATCGCGACGATCAGTGCCGACAGCCAGGCCGACAGCCTGAACTGAAGCGAACGCGTCATGGCTGCTTCGAGACCATCCAGCCGACGCCGCGCACGTTCTTGATGGCCGTCGCGCCGAGCTTCTTGCGCAGCGAATGGATCAGGAATTCGACGGCGTTGCTTTCCACTTCCTCGTTCCAGCCGTAGATGCGGTCTTCGATTTCCGCGCGCGAGAGAATCGCGCCGGGGCGGATCATCAGCGCTTGCAGCAGCGCGAATTCGCGGCTGGAAAGTCGGATCGCGATGTCGCCGGAGGTGGCTTCGCGCGTGGCCGGATCGAGCGTGAGCACGCCGTTCGACATGATCGGCGCGGCCTGCCCGCCGCGGCGGCGGATCACCGCGCGCATGCGCGCTTTGAGCTCGGAGATGTCGAAGGGCTTGATGAGGTAATCGTCGGCGCCTTCGTCGAGTCCGCGAATGCGTTCATCGACGGAATCGCGCGCGGTGACGATGATGAGCGGCACGTGATTCGCCCCGCTGCGCACGGCGCGCAGCACCGCGAAGCCATCGGCGCCGGGCAAGCCGAGATCGAGCAGGATCGCGTCGTAGACGTGCGTGTTGAGCGTCGTGAGCGCGAGCTTGCCGTCGCGCACCCAGTCGACCGCGTAGCCGCCGTCGCGCAGTTCGTTCTGAACCGATTCGCCGATCATGCGATCGTCTTCGACGAGCAATACCCTCATGGCGTGTCTCCGGGCAGTCATGGGGTCCGACGGCGGCGCGCGGGGGCTGGGGCGAGCGTGTGATTCATCTTGCGGCGTCTTGGCGTTCGGGAAAGCCGCAAGATTAGAAGACGAAAGCTTAGGAAATGCTTAGGAATCTTCTGTCCGCGTTTAATACGCGGACAGCGATTTCATCGATTCGACCGTCAGAACGCGTGCCGCAACGCGACGCGCGCGACGAACTGCTCCGAATTCGACGACACACCCTGCGTGCCGGGAATGAACGCCTGATCCATCACCGAACCGGTCGAACTGCCCGCGATCTTCTGATAGACGCCCTGCACGTACACATCGGTGCGCTTGGAGAGGAAGTAATCCGCCATCAGACCGGCCGAATGGATGTGCGGCTTCACGGTGCCGGCGGTCGAGTCGTACGTTTCCATCGAATAGACGTACTGACCGCCGACGAAGAACGCCGGCGTGAACTGATACTTCCCGTTCACTTCGAAGTTCTGATAGCGCAGGTTGTTGAGCGTGTTGCCCGCCGATGCCAGCGACCCGCCGATATAGCCGTTCGTCACCGGATCGCGATAGCTGGAGTTCGTGTACGCGAAGCCCGCCGTCGCCTTGCCGAACGTGTAGTTCACGCCCGCGCCGAAAATCTGCATGCGCTGCGCGATGAAGCTCGCGTCGTTCGTGGCGATTGCGCCGTTCGCGTTCATGCCGACGCCATCCGCGCGCAAGTAAGCCGCGCCGATCAGAAGGCCGCTGTTCGCATACGACGCGCCGATGCTGTACTGCCGGTTGTTCGCGAAGTTCGTGTCGTTGCTGAAGCTGTACGTGCCGCCGAACCTGAAGCCGCCGAACGACGGGCTCGCGTACTTGACCGTGTTGTTCACGCGGAACGAGTTGTCGGTGTTGTCGTTGTCGAACGGATGCGCGAAGAGATAGCCGGCGAAGTTGCCGTTGGCCGTCGTCGGCGCGAGATAGTCGACCACCGAATCGTACTGACGGCCGAGCGTGACGGAGCCGAGACGGTTATCGGTGACGCCGACGTAGGCCTGCCGCCCGAACATGCGTCCGCCCTGGCCCGCCGCGCCGTTGCTCAAATTGATGCCGCTTTCGAGCTGGAACACGGCCTTCGTGCCGCCGCCGAGATCTTCGACGCCGCGCAGGCCCCAGCGGCTTCCCGACGCATAGCCGCTCGTCAGCTCATAGACACGATTCCCGCCGACATTGCTCGTGTAGTCGAAGCCTTCATCGAGGACGCCAAACAGCGTGACACTGCTTTGAGCATGAGCTGAAGTCACGATACAGGCGAGCGAAGCGAGGGCGATTACTTTGATTCTCATGAAAGTCTCAAGTCTTTTACTTATTCGTCAAGAAGTCCTAGCCATGAGGCTCGGCGAGGACGGCGAGCGACGGATTGTGCGCGATTAAAGGGACGCCGCAAAAGGATTTAGTCGAACAGCGAGCGCGAGTTTTTTGAATGTTTTTCCAGCGAATTCTTCGCTTGTCGTTGCAGCGCGAGGCACGAAAGAATGGCCCGCAAATGCGTTGCCTTGTCGCAGCGGTCGTCCGATTTCCCGGCGGCCGGGCGTCGTGGCGCGCAGCGATCAAGGAAACCGCCACATGAAGCCAGAACGCAATTTTGTGAACGGACGTTTCGTCGAGCCCGTGAGCGATGACGTCACCGCCGTCCTGAATCCCGCGACCGAAGAGGTGCTGGGCCACGTTCACAATGCGTCGCGCGAGCAGGCGCTGCTCGCCGTCGATCAGGCCGCCGACGCGCAACGTCTGTGGCGCGCGATGCCTGCCGCGGAGCGCGGCGCGCATATGCAGCGCCTCGCGGATGCCATCGTCGAAGCCTCCGCCGATATCGGCGCGGCGCTCGCGGCCGAGTCCGGCAAGAGCCTACTCGACGCGACCAACGAAGCCGTCTACGCCGCGCAGATCACGCGCTATCACGCGGAATGGGCGCGCCGCATCGAAGGCGAAGTCATTCCGAGCGATACGCCGAACGAAAATCTCGTGCTGCATCGCGAGCCGATCGGCGTTGTCGCGTGCCTGATTCCGTTCAACTTCCCCATCTACACGCTGATGCGCAAGGTCGCGCCGGCGCTGATCGCGGGCAACACGGTCGTCGTGCGTCCGAGCAACAACACGCCGCTGTCGGCGTTCGAACTGGCGCGCGCCGTCGAGCGTGCGGCCTTGCCCGCCGGCGTCATCAATGTGCTCGCGATGGATCACGCGACCGCCGGGGTCGTCTGCACGCATCCGAAGGTCGGCATGATTACCTTGACGGGCAGCGTCAACGCGGGCCGCAAGGTGCTCGAATACTGCAAGGCGAACATCGCTAAACCTTCGCTGGAACTGGGCGGCAAGACGCCCGCGATCGTCGAGCCGGACGCCGATCTGCAGAAGGCCGCGCGCGAACTCGTCGCATCGAAGCTCACGCACAGCGGTCAGCTTTGCACGGCGATCGAACGCGTCTATGTGCACGAGCGCATCCACGACGAATTCGTCGGCCTGCTGCGCGAGCAGATGAAGGCGAAGGCGATCGGCGATCGCTACGAGGACGCGAGCCACATGGGTCCGCTCGTGAACAAGGCATCGCGCGACGGCATTCACGCGATGGTCCGCCGCGCGATCGAAGCGGGCGCCACGCTGGAAACCGGCGGCGAAGTGCCGGATCGCAAGGGCTTTTTCTATCCGCCGACGCTGCTGTCGAACTGCCGTCAGGACATGGAAATCGTGCAGGAAGAGACGTTCGGCCCGGTGCTCGCGGTGCTGAAGTACGCGACGATCGAGGAAGCGATCGCGATGGCGAACGATCATCAGTTCGGCCTTTCGTCGGTGCTCTACACCGAGAACTACCGCACGGCGATGAAGGTCGCGAATTCGATCGAAGCGGGCGAGTTGTACATCAACCGCACGCCCGCCGATCCGTATCAAGGTTTTCACGCCGGCTGGAAGCGCTCCGGCATCGGCGGCGACGACGGCAAGCACGGCATGCTCGAGTTCACGCAGACGCGTCTCGTCGTCATGAAGTACTGATTCTCGCGGCCGTTTCCGGCCGCATTCCTTTTCTCACCCTCTACAAAAACATAGTGAAGGCCCAGCCGCGCGGCGTCCGCACGCCGCGCGCCGCTGCCCTTCGAGGAGCACGCCTGTGTCATCGAATCCCGCTCAATCCGGCCAAAGCGTGGCGACGCCGCGCGAAGGCACGCGCGCCGACCGCTATATCCAGCTCGCGCTGCTCGTCATCGCCGCCGGCGCCATCTATCCGATTCTGTATCTGCGGCAGGTGTATCAGCCGACGATGCTCGAAGTCTTCCATATCACCGAAGCGCAACTCGGCTATCTCTACTCCGCGCTCGGCACGATCTTCCTCGTGTGCTATTTGCCGAGCGGCTGGCTCGCGGATCGCGTCGCGCCGCGCCTGCTCATCAGCTTCTCGCTGATCGCGACGGGCGCGCTCGGGCTGTGGTATTCCACCGCGCCGTCGTTCGCCTCGCTGATCGTGATCTTCGGCGGATGGGGCCTGACGACCGGCCTCACGTTCTGGGCCGCGATCATCAAGCGCGTGCAGACGATCGCCGCCGCCGACGAGCAAGGCCGCTTCTTCGGCTTTCTCGACGGCGGGCGCGGCCTGATCGAAGCGCTGCTCGCGACCATCGCGATCGGGCTGTTCGCCTGGGTCACGCAGACGCGCGGCGATTCGACGGTCGCGGGCTTCCGGCTCGTCGTCTACATGTACGCGTTCCTGTGCATCGGGCTCGGCGTCGTGCTCGGCCTCGTGCGCGATCCGCAAGGCGCGCAGGCGGCGGCTGCGGCGAAGCGCGAAAAGCGCAATGTGCTGCGCGATCTCATATCGCTGATGAAGAATCCGCAACTCGCGCTGCTTTCCGCGATCGTCTTCTGCGGCTATCAGGTCTTCTGGTCGACTTACAGTTTCTCCGCTTATCTGCATGAGAAGGAGATCGGGCTGTCGGTGGTTCTGGCCGGCTTCATCACGACGCTGAAACTCTGGATGCGCCCGATCGGCGGCATCGGCGGCGGCTTTCTCGGCGATCGCTTCTCGAAGACGACCGTGCTCATCGTCGCGCTCTTCTCCGCATCCGCCGCGCTCATCGTGCTGATGGCCGCGCCCGGCATTTCGAGCCATGTGCTCGTCGCGGTGCTCGTGCTGTTCATCGGCGTGATGACGTACGCGATTCGCGGGCTTTACTGGTCGCTGCTCGATCAATGCAAGGTGCCCGCCGAAACGATGGGCCTCGCGATCGGCCTCGTGTCCGTCGTCGGCTATTCGCCCGATGCGGTGCTGCCGCTCATCAACGGCTATCTGACGCAGAACTATCCGGGCGTGTACGGATATCAGCTGTACTTCGGTTATATCGCCTTCATGTCCGCGCTCGGCGGCGTGGCGGCCATCATGTTCAAACTTCGACTCAGGAAGCTGGGAGCGCAACAGTGAAGATCGCCGCACTGGAAACACATATCGTCGCCGTGCCGCCGCCGCATATCGGCGGCATGTACTGGATTTTCGTGAAGCTGCGCACGGACTGCGGCATCGAGGGCGTCGGCGAGATTTATTCGGCGACGTTCCATCCGAAAGCGATGGCGCCGATCATCGAAGACGTGTTCGAGCGCTATCTGCTCGGTCACGATCCGCATCATGTCGAGCGATTCTATCGCGAGGCGTATTCGAGCGGCTTCACGCAGCGCCCCGATCTCACGATGATGGGCGTCGTCAGCGGCCTCGAAATGGCGTGCTGGGACATCATCGGCAAGGCGGCGGGCAAGCCCGTCTACGAACTGCTCGGCGGACGCGTGCATGAACGTCTGCGTTCGTACACGTATCTCTATCCGAAGAACGCGCGCGGCGAATACGACTACGACGATCCCGATCTCGCCGCCGAATGCGCCGCGCACAACGTCGCGCTCGGCTTCACGGCCGTCAAGTTCGATCCGGCCGGCCCGTACACCGCGTATTCGGGGCATCAGATTTCGCTCGAAGTGATGGACCGCTGCGAGACGTTCTGCCGCAAGGTGCGCGAGGCGGTCGGCAGCAAGGCCGATCTGCTGTTCGGCACGCATGGTCAGATGGTGCCGTCGTCGGCGATCCGTCTTGCGCAGCGCCTCGAGAAGTTCGATCCGCTGTGGTTCGAGGAACCGGTGCCGCCGGGACAGGAAGACGCGATGGCGCAAGTCGCCGCGAAAACCAGCATTCCGATCGCGGCCGGCGAGCGCCTCACGACGAAGTACGAGTTCTTCAAGCTGCTCGAAGCGAAAGCCGCGTCGATCCTGCAATTCAACGTGGGACGCGTCGGCGGTCTGCTCGAAGCGAAGAAGATCGCGAGTCTCGCCGAGGTGTACTACGCGCAGATCGCGCCGCATCTTTACAACGGTCCGGTCGGCGCGGCGGCGAGCATTCAGATCGCCGCGTGCTCGCCGAATTTCCTGATTCAGGAAAGCATCGAGACGTGGGGCGGATTCCACGCGGAAGTGCTCAAGACGAAGATTCGCTGGGAAGACGGCTACATCATTCCGTCGACTGAGCCGGGCCTGGGCGTCGAACTGAACATGGACGTCGTGCGCGCGCATACGCCGTACACGGGCGAGCGTCTGCATCTGCAGATGGCCGCGAAGCCCGCCGACGTGAAAGATCTCGCGCCCGCCAAGGGCTGAACGGAAAAGCAGAAAACATGGAATTCGATTACATCATCGTGGGTGCGGGATCGGCGGGCTGCGTGCTCGCCAATCGTCTCACCGAGTCCGGCGAGCATTCGGTGCTGCTGCTCGAAGCGGGCGGCAAGGACGATTCGTTCTGGTTCAAGGTGCCGGTCGGCTTCACGAAGACCTACTACAACCCGCAATACAACTGGATGTACTACAGCGAGCCGGAAGCGCAACTGAAGGACCGCTCGCTGTATTGCCCGCGCGGCAAGGTGCAGGGCGGCTCCGGCTCGATCAACGCGATGATCTACGTGCGCGGCCAGCCGCACGATTTCGACGACTGGGCGCGCGCCGGCAACGCGGGCTGGGGCTATCGGGACGTGCTGCCGTATTTCCGCCGCCTCGAATCGCACTGGGCCGGCGACACGCCGTATCACGGCGCGAACGGCAAGATCAGCATTTCGTCGATGAAAGAGGGCGCGCACGCGATCTGCGGCACGTTCCTCGAAGGCGCGCGGCAAGCGGGCTTTCCCGTGACCGGCGACATCAACGGCCCCGATTACGAAGGCGCGACCGTGTATGACATCAACGCGCGCAATGGCGAGCGTTCGTCGAGCAGCTTCGAGTATCTGCATCCGGTGCTCGGGCGCAAGAATCTGCGCGTGGAGCGCAATGTCAGCGTGAGCCGCGTGACGTTCGACGGCAAGCGCGCGACCGGCGTCATCGCCACGCGCAACGGCGAATCGCTGCAGTTCCGTGCGAAGCGCGAGGTGATTCTGTCGGCGGGCGCGGTCGATACGCCGAAGCTCATGCAGCTTTCCGGTCTCGGCGACGCGGCGCTGCTCGCGAAGCACGGCATTCCGGTCGTGCACGAGTTGCCGGCGGTCGGCAAGAATCTGCAGGATCACTTGTGCGTGAGCTTCTACTATCGCGCGACGGTGCCGACGCTGAACGACGAACTCTCCTCGCTCTTCGGCAAGGTCAAGGCGGCGATGCGGTATCTGACATCGCGCAAGGGCCCGCTCTCGATGAGCGTGAACCAGTCGGGCGGCTTCTTCAAAGGCGATGACGACGAGAAAGAGCCGAACCTGCAGCTCTATTTCAATCCGCTTTCCTATCGGATTCCGAAGAGCAGCAAGGCGCAGCTCGAACCCGAGCCGTATTCGGGCTTCCTGCTGTGCTTCAATCCGTGCCGTCCGACGAGCCGCGGATCGATCGAAATCGCGTCGAACCGCGTGGAAGATGCCGCGAAGATCAGCATCAACGCGCTGACGACGCCGAAGGACATCCGCGAAGCGGTGCAGGGCAGCAAGCTCGTGCGCAAGATCATGAGTTCGGCCGCGCTGCAGGCGATTACGGCAGAAGAGATTTCGCCGGGACCGCAAGTCGAAAGCGATGCCGACATGCTCGAGTATTTCCGCGAGCAGTCGGGCTCGATCTATCACCTGTGCGGTTCCTGCGCGATGGGACCGGACGCGCGCACCGCGGTCGTCGACGAGCGCCTGCGCGTGCATGGCATGCAAGGCTTGCGCATCGTCGATGCGTCGATCTTTCCGAACATCACGTCGGGCAATCTCAACGCGCCGGTGATGATGGTCGCGGAGAAAGGCGCGGACATGATTCTCGACGATGCCCGCACGGTCATCGAACAGGTGTCGGCGCCTGCGGAGCCTGCCGCGATCGCGTGATGCACGCGGGCGCGAGACATGAAACGTCTTCGCGCCCCGAAGCGGCATAATTTGCCTCGATTCGTAAAATGTCGCCCAAGAGCGATACGTTCCGGCGCGGATACGTGTTCAATGCGCCCGTCGAACGCCAGGAAGAGGAGACGGAATTGAAGCGAAAAATGCCTGCCCTGAATGCGCTCAGGGCTTTCGAAGTCGCCGGGCACACCGGCAGCTTCACGCGCGCGGCGGAAATGCTGCATGTGACGCAAAGCGCGGTGAGCCGGCAGGTGCGTCAGCTCGAAACGCAGCTCGGCGAACCGCTGCTGTTGCGCCGCCATCATTATCTGGAGTTGTCGGCGACGGGGCGGCTCTTGCTGCAGGCGCTCAGAATGTCGTTCGATCGCATCGAACTCACGGTGCGCAGCATTCAGGAAAAGACTCATCTGACGCGCTTGCGCGTCAATGCGCCGCCTACCTTCGCGCGCCGCTGGCTGATGCCGCGGCTGCAATCGCTGCGCGCCGCCGCGCCGGAACTTGAAATCACGCTGACTACGCGCCTGAAGGACGATCTCGTCGAATCGGGCGCACTCGACTGCGCCATCCGCTTCGGCAATGGCGAATGGGACGGCCTCGACAATGAGTTGCTGATGAACGAGCGGCATATCGCCGTGTGCTCGCCCGCGCTGCTCGCCGAGTGCGATACGACCGGCATCGATCTGAACGCGTTCACGCTGCTGCATGTGCTCGCGGCGAGCGATCAGCGCTATCTGACGTGGCAGCACTGGCTCAAGGCGGCGAACATCGACAATGTCGATACGCGCGGCGGCTACGAGTTCGATCTGCTCGACAACGCGATTCGTGCGGCCACCGACGGCCTCGGCGTCACCATCGCCGATCGCCACATGATCGGGCACGAGTTGCGGCAGGGGACGCTCGTGCCGATCGTCGATGTCGAAGTGGACGGGCATCAGTCTTACTGGCTTGTGACGCGCACCGGCCAGGACGACGCGCCGCAAGTCGCGCTGTTTCGTGAATGGCTGCGCGGCGAGATCGGGAAACAGACGCAGGCGCTCGGCGGCAAGCGTAGCGCGTTCGTCTGAAGGAGCCGACCGTGCGGCGCTTGCCATCTCTGACCGCGTTGCGCTTTTTCGAGGAAAGCGCGCGCCATATGAGCTTCAACAAGTCGGCGGCGGCGTTGTGCGTGACGCCGGGCGCGGTCAGCCGTCAAATTCGCCTGCTCGAAGATGCGCTCGGCACGAAGCTTTTCGATCGCGATCACAAGGGCATCCGGCTTACGAAACAGGGCGCGGAATTGCTTGCTTGCCTGTCGGAGGCGTTCGATTCGATCGAGCGCGTCACGCGTTCGCTTTCCAACGTGCAACGCAGCGAGCGCAAGCGTCTGACCGTGATCGCGCCGCCGACTTTCGCGACGCGCTGGCTCTCGCCGCGACTGGGTTCGCTAATGGACGCCGTGCCCGACATCGATCTCTCGGTTCGCACCGATGCCGTCGAAGACCGTCAGTGCAGCATTCGCTTCGGATACGAGGCGCGGGCGGATCATCGGTCGGAGCTGCTGTTCATCGAGCGGCATGTGCTCGTCGGCGCGATGAAGTTGGCGGGGCAGCCGGTCGAAGCGCTGCTGAAGCGGCTGCCCGCGCTGCATGTGCTGCACAACGATGCGCGGCTCACGCTCTGGCCCAACTGGCTCGATGCCGCCGGTTTGCCGCGCGCGTTCGGCGAGAACGGCATCGAGTTCTCGACACTCGATCAGGCGATTCACGCGGCGCGCGCGGGATCGGGGCTGGCGGTCGTCGATCGCAACATGATCGCGGATGAACTGCATGACGGGTCGCTCGTTCTGCTGTCGCCGGTGGAGTCGACAGGGCCTTACGGATATTGGCTGGATATCGCGCCTTCGTTCGCCGGGGCGGATTCCGTGCAGGCGTTCGCGGAATGGCTGCGCGGGGAGGGAGCGAAGGCGGCGCGGGATTGAGTGCGCGGCCTTCGCCTTTGCGTTACGTGCAATCGAGTTCGGCGGATCCTGGCTCGTCGATCCGATATCGGCACTCATCGACTCGCTTCTCAAGGGTGAAGTCCCGCGTTTCCTTGTTGGCGTAGACGCACTGAACGGTCACTGAGCGGCCGTGATCGTAGACGTAGCCGAGTTTCCAATAGCCCCGCTTGGCATCGCCATGATCCGCAATGAGCCGGACGTGTTCTTCCGGCTTTCCGTCGAAGGCCGCGACGTATTGGAGATGCGTGCCCGGCAACGCAGGACACGCGATCGCTTCCGCCTTCGCGAGTCCGCTGACGCTTGCGGCGAGGAGCAATGTCGTCAGACAGGCGAGCGTCTTACTCGACGACATAGAATTTGTCTCCGTTGTTGACGTCGGAGCCTTGGCCCCAGCGCAAGATGCGCGGTCCAATGGGCTTGGGCGGATGCGCGTATTGGTCATATACCGTTACGCCGAAGGGACTCTGACTGACATAGATTGCAGCGTGCCCGTGGAAGTGTCGGTGATTGTCGAATGTGGCGATGACGGTCCCCTCAACGATGTGCGGGTTGTTTTTAACAGCAGCTCCTTTTTTCCATGCAATCGTGGCCGGCAGCGACGGACATACTTGCTTGACATAGGAGACGCATCCGCCGCAATAGTCCGGGTGGCCAGTGCGACCATCGGGTGGCGCATCGTCGTAAGGACCGTGTGCGGATCCTGGGGCGCATACCCAAGTGTTCAGCCGCGCCGAGGGTGAGTTCTTGTAGTTTGAACTGATATAGCTCATGGCGAAAACGATCGAGATGTTCAGAATGACGAGACTGTCAAATGACAGGAAAATCTCTGTCGGCAATGACGCGAGTCAACGTCCCGCTTCGCGCCTTGTCCTCTCGGCGCTCACCTCAAAGGTAACAACTATGTCGGACGGCCTCGACGCGTTTATTCCGAATCTGCCATGAAACGCGGCAACGTTTCCGTTGCCGCGCGTTACTGCACTTGGTCTCACCCCCCACTCGCCTCACTCAACGTCAGATGCTTCGTCTCCGGCGCCCACGCGATCGACACGATCATCCCGACGAGCAACACCGCCGCAAGCGCGAGCATCGTCATCTGCACGCCGGCCTGCGCGATCCCGATAGGCAAAAGAAACGTCCCCACCGCCGATCCCAACCTGCTGCACGCGATCGACAGTCCCACACCGCACGCCCGCGCCTCGGTCGGAAAGCACTCCGGCGGAAACACGCCGACGAGATTCGAGAATGCCGACATCGTCAGCGTGAAGACGCCGAACGCAACGATCATCCCCACATTCGCCGACGACGGCAGCACGCTCAACGCAAACAGCGACAGGCAGCACACCGCGAACGACCCGATCAGGAACGAGCGCCGCGACAGCTTGATGGTCAGCCAGATGCCGATCAGCGCGCCGAGCACGAGAAAGCCATTGAGCAGCAGATCGGCGCCCGATCCTTCGGGCAGACGGATCGCCGTGAGAATGCTCGGCAGGAACGTGTAGATCGCAAAGTACGGAATCACGAGGCACACGAAAAACGCGCAATTGAAGATCGTGCGGCGAATCAGATCCGGCTTGAAGAGCCGCGCGAAGCCGCCCTTGCCCGCGAAATGCTCGCCCGTATCGGCTTCGAGCGTGACGTTCGGGCCGAAGTGCTTGCGCACGATCCGCATCGCTTCATCGACGCGGCCTTTGCCGAGCAGCCAGCGCGGCGATTCCGGCGTGCCCACGCGCATGATGAGCACCAGAAACGCCGGCACGCCGGCGGAGGCCAGCAGCCAGCGCCACGCATCGGGCGTCGCGTCGGCGTAATGCATGCCGAGCACGTTCGCGATCACATAGCCGATCGTCCAGATCACGCTGAACGAGCCGAGCAGCACGCCGCGATGCTTGCGCGGCGAGAACTCCGCGAGAATCGCATGACCGACCGCGAAATCGCCGCCCATGCCGAAGCCGATCAGCACGCGCAAGCCGACGAGCATCGCGGGCGTCGTCGCATAGAACTGCGCGAACGCGGCCGCCGTGATGATGATGAAGCTCAACAGGAAAATCTTCTGACGTCCGAGCTTGTCCGAAAGCCAGCCGAACACGAGACTGCCGAGAAAAATGCCGATCAGCGCGGATGAACCGAGCAGGCCCATCCAGAACGCATCGAGCGGAATCTGTTTGTTGAGCGACGACAGCGCATAACCGATCGTGCCGAGCGCATAACCTTCGGTGAAGTGCGCGCCGAACGTGAGGCCCGCGATCTTGATGTGGAAACGGTTCAGCGGCACATCGTCGAGCGCGACGCGATTGCGCGTCGTATCGAAGGGCGCGGCGGCGCCCGGGGCGAGCGGCTGCGCGCTCAGGCTTTGCATGTCCAAGAGTATCTCCTCCACCTCGAGTGGAGCGGCGCATCGACGCCGCAAGAAAACCGCGCACGCGATAGCGTTATGTTTCGTGCATGCGCGGTATGGCGATGATTCAGCGGCCGAGTCCGGCCATCATCATGTACTTGAGTTCCGTGTATTCATCGAGTCCGTACTTGGAACCTTCGCGGCCCAGTCCCGACTGCTTCACGCCGCCGAACGGCGCGACTTCCGTCGAGATGATGCCTTCGTTGATGCCGACCATGCCGCTCTCCAGCGCCTCCGCGACACGCCACGCGCGGCCCAGATCGCGCGTGTAGAAGTACGCGGAAAGGCCGTACGGCGTGTCGTTCGCGGCGGCGATGACGTCTTCTTCCGTCGCGAAGCGGAAGCACGCGGCGACCGGACCGAAGGTTTCCTCATCGGCGATGAGCATCGAAGGCGTGGCGTCCGCGAGCACCGTCGGCTCGTAGAACGTGCCGCCGAGCGCGTGCGGCTTGCCACCCGTCAGCACCTTCGCGCCTTTGCTCACGGCATCGGCGACATGGGCTTGCACCTTCGTCAGCGCGGCTTCGTTGATGAGCGGCCCCTGATCGAACTCGCCTTCGAGCCCGTTGCCGACGCGCAGCTTGTGCACCGCGCGCGTCAGCGTTTGCGTGAAGGCATCGTAGACGCCGTCCTGCACGTAGAAGCGGTTCACGCACACGCACGTCTGCCCGGTATTGCGGAACTTCGACGCGATCGCGCCTTGCACGGCGGCGTCGATATCGGCGTCGTCGAACACGATGAAGGGCGCGTTGCCGCCGAGTTCCAGCGACAGCTTCTTCAAGGTATCCGCCGATTGCTTCGCGAGCAGCTTGCCGACGCGCGTCGAGCCGGTGAACGAGAGCTTGCGCACATCGGGCGATGCGGTCAGCGTCTCGCCGATGGCGACCGCATCGCCCGACACGACGTTGAACACGCCTGCCGGAATGCCTGCTTGCTCCGCGAGCACCGCCAGCGCGAGCGCGGACAGCGGCGTTTCCTCGGACGGCTTCAGCACCATCGTGCAGCCCGCGGCCAGCGCGGGACCGGCTTTGCGCGTGATCATCGCGAGCGGGAAATTCCACGGCGTGATGGCGGCGACGACGCCGACCGGCTCGCGCGTCACGACGATCTTCGCGTTCGGCTTCGGACTCGGGATGATGTCGCCGTAGCTGCGCTTCGCTTCTTCCGCGAACCATTCGAAGAAACTCGCCGCGTACGCGACTTCACCGAGCGCTTCGGCAAGCGGCTTGCCTTGTTCGCGAGTCAGCAGTTCGGCGAGGGTGTTGCGATTGGCGAGCATCAGTTCGCCCCAACGCTTCACGCGCGCGCTGCGTTCCTTCGCGGTCAGCGCGCGCCATGCGGGGAAGGCGCGCTTCGCGGCATCGATCGCCTGCTGCGCTTCGGCACGACCGCCGCGCGCGACGTTCGCGATGGACTCGCCCGTCGCCGGATTGCGCACGGGATACGTGCTCGCGCTTTCGCGCCATGTGCCGTCGATGTAGTGATTCGTCCGCATCAGATCGATCATGCCGCGCGCTCCATCGCTTGTTCGAACACGCCTTGCGCCGCACGCGCCTCGCGCGCGATGCGCCGCCCCGCCGTGTAGTCGTTGATGAGATCGCACGGCGTGTAGTTGCGCTCCAGCTCGTGCAGTTCGTCGTCGTCGAGCTTCGTGTCCAGCGCGGCGAGGGCGCTGTCGAATTGCGCCGGCGAATCCGCGCCGACGAGCATCGACGCAATCCCGGGACGGCTCAACACCCACGCCTGCGCGATCTGCGCGGCCGGCACGCCGCGCCGCGCCGCGACGCGCGCAACCGATGCCGCGATGTCCTGCGACGCGCGATCGCCATACATTTGCGCGGTGAAGAAATCGGTCTGGTTGCGCGTGGATTTCGCGTCGGATGTGAGCAGGCCGCGCGCGAGCGGACTGAACACGGACACGCCGACGCCCTGATCGATGCAGTACGGAATCATCTCGCGCTCTTCCTCGCGATACGCGACGTTCAACTGCAACTGCATGTTGATCGGCTTGTGCCAGCCGTGGCGCTCGCACGCCTGCATGATCTTGGCGAACTGCCACGTATACATCGTCGATACGCCGATGTAACGCGCCTTGCCCGCGCGCACGATGTCGTCGAGCGCGTGCATCGTTTCTTCGACGGGCGTGTTCACGTCGAAGTAATGCAGCATGTAGATATCGACGTAGTCCATGCCGAGACGCTTCAGGGAGCCGTCGATGCCGTCCATGATGTGCTTGCGCGAGTGGCCGCCCGCGTTCGGATGGCTCGCCATGTCGTAGCCGACCTTCGTCGTCACGACGACTTCCTCGCGCGCAACGAGCCGCTTCAGAACGCGGCCGACGACTTCCTCGCCGACGCCCGTCGAATAGAAATCCGCCAGGTCGATGAAGTTCACGCCGTGGTCGAGCGCGTGCTTCACGATCGGCTCGCTTTGCGCTTCATCGAAAATCCACGGCTTCCATTGCGGCGTGCCCATGTTCATCGTGCCGAGGCACAGGCGCGAAACCTTCAGGCCGGACTGGCCGAGACGCACATATTCCATTGTCGAAAACTCCTTACTTCTTCGGCGTGTAGAACGGATTCGACACATCGCGCGCGGCCTTGAACACGGCTTCCTTGCGCGGCAGGCCTTCCATCGCGGCGATGATCGCGTTACGGCACGCGCGATAGTTGTTCTCGAATACGGCGTCGAGATCGTCGGTTTTCGGATTGACCCAGTTCGCCGACACGACGACCCAGTCGTTCTCCGCTTCCGGCGGCAGCGTGCCGTTTTCGAGCGATTCGGCGACCGCCTTCGCGATGCCCGCCTGCGATGCGCCCCACGTCGCGTTGCCGTGGAAATCGCCGTCGATCTGCGCCTTGTTGACATAGAGCGTGAGCGGCTTGGTCGGCACGCCCGGCTGCGCGATCACGACGAACGGCGCGTGCCCGGCGGACGGCGTCGCGAGCGCGGTCGCGAAAGCCTGACCGGCCGGGCCGTTGCGCGGGCCGACCAGCACGTTGATGTGCGCGAGATTGACGCCCGGCCCTTCGAAGCCTTCGCCGATGAACAGATTCTTTTCCATTGACTCCTTCCTTGTGTCCGCGTGATGTGTGCAGTTCAACCACCGTTGCGGTGGATGTGAGGCATTCTGCGGCGGGCGTCGCGCGGGGAGGAATCGACGATTTTTGAGGACCGGATTGATGAAAGCTCAACTCGGGAATCACCCGTAGGCGGGATAAGCGTCCCATAAGCTTCCAGCGCCCAAAATGTGAGTTTGTTCTGAATGCGGATTATTCCGGCGTGAGCGCGCCGCCGGGTCCGCTGACGCACATGTCTTCCATCGATCGCATCTCCCCGCTTCCCGTCACCGATGTCGCGTGGCGCTACTACGATCTCGCCAAATCGCGCGTGCAGATCCACGAACCGCCCGCGCCCGGCGAAGTCTTTCTGTGGCTGGTGCCGAGCGAATTCCGCTTCGCATCGGCATCGAATATCGGGAACTGGCTCAGTCCCGCCGAACGAAAACGCACGCGGCTGCATCCGAATTCCGCGCTCGGGCGGCGCTTTTCCGTCGCGCGCGCGACGCTGCGGCTCGTGCTTTCGCACATGTTCCATTGCGAGCCACACGAAGTGGGCGTCGAGGACGAACCGGACGATCGCATCGTCGTGACGCATCCGCATGACGACGGCCCGGTTCACGTCGATGTCGCGTATTCGGGCATCTGGATCGTGGTCGCGGTGGCATCGGCGAGAATAGGGCTTGGCTTGACGGTCGAATCGACGGGCGCGCATGACGCTGCCGCCAGACAATCGATGTGGGACGAAGCGGCGCGCATCGGCAAGTCGCGTGCGCAGCGCGGCGACACAGACGCCGACTGGCACGGACTCACCTTGCCGATGCCCGGCGGCATCTGCGGCGTGCTCGTCCTGGACAAGCCCGTCGCGCGCGTGCAGGCGTTCGGCTGGGAACGGCCGCTCGAAGCGGAGGGCAACGCAGCCGCGTCCTGAGCCCGCGAGCGCCGTGTAATCACGGATCGGGATCGGGAGAAAACAGGACATCATGGAATACACGGCGCTCGCACAACGCCACGCGGCCGCGATCATCGCGATCGCGCTCTTCGCCGGCCCGGCGCTCGCAGCGGTCGCGTGGGCCTTCGCCGCGCGCGGACGGCGCGCTTCCGGCGCGGCCGTCGCGGTTACGGCGGGCATCGTCAGCGCGACGGGCGCGGCGGTGTTCATCGCCATCGCGACGCGCATCGCGCATGGCACGGCGTTTTCATCGGCGGATCAGCGCATGGTCGACGCTCTGCGCGACGGCACGCCCGCATTCGCCGCGCGAGGATTCGCCGCGCTCACGCATCTCGGCGATCCCTGGTTCCTCACGCTGCTGTCGGCGCTCATGTGCGCGTGGCTGCTGCTGACGCGGCGCTTCGGTCTCGCCGTCTATTTCGCCGCGGTCACGAGCGCGGGCGGCCTGCTCAATCAGGCGCTCAAGTCGATGATGCGCCGCGACCGTCCCACCGGCGCGACCGTGCCGTTGCCCGAAAGCTTCGCGTTCCCGAGCGGACATACGTTCGGCTCGATCGTCTGCTACGGCATGTGCGCCTATGTGCTGCTGCGCCTCGCGCCGACGCGCCGCGATCCGCTCATCGTCGCGCTCGCGTGCTTCATCGTGCTGACGATCGGCGTGAGCCGCGTGGTGATGGGCGTGCATTTTCCCGGCGATGTGGTCGGCGGTTTCGCGTCGGGCGGCGCGTGGCTCGCGGCGTGCATCGGCGCGGCGGAATTCGTGCGGCGACGTAGCCGGACGCTTTAGGATTAGTTCGATTGTTCCGCGCATCCGTAGACGTTAGTTTCAGACCTTTTGCGAGGCTGAAACGATGCTCGAATCGAAAGCGTATGGCGCGGTGGCCATGGCCCTGGTGCTGATCGGTCTGAACGGATGTTCGGCCTTCGTCAAGGATCCCGATCCGCAGGAATACATGAGCCGCGTGAAGGTCGGCATGACGCGCGCGGAAGTCGAGGACAGCCTCGGCCCGCCTGACGGAAACTGGGGACCGTGGCATTCGCTGTGCACCGAATACGCGTTCAAGAAGCACGGCACCGACCGCTGGTCCGTGTATTACAACAATCAGAATCGCGTGGTCTATACGGAGCACGCGGGCTGCAACGTCAAGCGGGCGAAGGAAGTCGGCCTGCGCTGAACGCCAGAAAAGACAAACCCCACGCGCCGTGGGGTTTGTCGTTTTATGAGCCTGAAATTCGACGCGTCAGTTCGCCGTCGGCCGCCACTTCAACAGACGCTGCTCGACCGCCGTCAGCAGATAATCCGCCGCGAGCGCGACGACCGCGAGCACGATCATCGCCGCGAACACGCCGCTCGCGTTGAACGCGCCCTGCGCGGTCGAGATCAGCAAGCCGATGCCCTGCTTCGATCCGAGAAACTCGCCGACGACCGCGCCGACCAGCGCGAAGCCGAAGCTGACGTGCAGGCTCGCGAGAATCCACGAAAGCGCCGACGGAATCACGACCGAGGTCGTCACCTGGCGTCGCGATGCGCCGAGAATCTGCGCGTTCGCGATCATGTAACGGTCGGCTTCGCGCACGCCCTGGAACGCGTTCGCGAACACGACGAAAAACACCATCACGACGGCGAGCGCGACCTTCGACGCCATGCCGAGACCCAGCGCGATTACGAACACCGAGCCGAGCACGACGCGCGGAATCGAATTGGCGATCTTGATGTAGATGCTGAACACATCCGACAGCAGCTTGTTGCGGCCCAACACGATGCCGCAGAAAATGCCGCCGGCCGAACCGATCAGAAAGCCGAGAATCGTCTCTTCGAGCGTCACCCAGACTTGCGTGAGCAGCGGTCCTTGCGACGTGCCGTCGACGAACCATTCGACGATCTGATCGAAGATCGCGGACGGCATCGAGAAGAAGAACGGATCGATCCAGTGCAGGCGCGCCGAGAGTTCCCAGCCGCCGAGCACGAACACGAGCACCGCGATACGCAGCCCGATGACGAGCGCATTGCGCTGCCTGATGCGCTTTTGCGCTTCGCGTTCGACTTGCGCGAGCGTGCCGGGATCGATGCCCGAGGGCATCGTTTGTTGAGGCGTGGACATAGTGATGTTCCTTTGAGGCGGGTTCAACCGATCTGCACTTCTTCGCGCAGGTCGTGCCAGATATCGCGCGAAATTTCGATGAAGCGCGGGTGATAGCGAATCTCCGACGTGATGCGCGGACGCGGCAGGTCGATCTCGTAGACCTTCTTGAGCGTCGCGGGGCGCGCGGTCAGCACGAACACGCGATCCGCGAGCGCGATCGCTTCTTCGAGATCGTGCGTGACGAACACGACCGAGCCCGCATTCGCCGACCAGAGCTGCAGCAATTCGTCCTGCATCAGCGTGCGCGTCTGCATGTCGAGCGCGGAGAACGGTTCGTCCATCAACAGGATTTCGGGCTTGTTGATGAACGTCTGCGCGAGCGCGACGCGCTTTCGCATGCCGCCCGACAACTGATGCGGATAGTGCTTGCCGAACTTGTCGAGACCGACGCGGCGCAGCCACGACTGCGCTTCGTCGTAAGCGGCGGACTTCGAGCGGCCGCGATACAGCGGGCCGGCTGCGACGTTGTCGAGCACCGAGCGCCACGGAAACACGGCATCCGCCTGAAAGACGAAGCCGATGCGGGGATCGATGCCATCGACCGGCTGGCCCATCACGCGCACTTCGCCCGTCGTCGGCTTGAGCAGACCGGTAATCATGCTGAGCGTCGTGGATTTGCCGCAGCCGGTCGGCCCGACGATCGCGACGAATTCGCCCTTCGCGACCGACATGCTGAAATCGCGCAGCGCGACCGTCGCCTTGCCGTCCGGCGAGATGAAGCGGCACGATACGTGGCGCAGTTCGATCGCGGGTTGATTCGATTGATTCATCGTGAAAGCCTCACTTCGACGCGGTCGCCGTGCCCGACACGTACTCGTTCGAATACGTGCGCGCGAGATCGATATGCTTGCCCTTCACCGACGGATTGAACGCGGCGAGCACCTTCAGAACGGTTTCGGGACCGTCGGCGGGCATCTTGCCGTCCTTCGTGAACATCGGCAGCGAGGCTTTCAGCGCGCCCACGTACAGGTCCTTGTTCTTCGCGTAATAGTCCTTCGGCATCTTCTCGGTGATTTCTTCGGCGCTATGCGTCGCGATGAAATTCAGCGTCTTCGCAAACGCGCGCGCGAGCTTCGCGGCTTCGGGCTTGTGCGCCTCGGCCCACGCGCGCTGCACGTAGAAGCTCGACGCCGGATACGTGCCGCCGAGCGCGGCGCGCGTGCCTTCGAGCGTGCGCATGTCGACGAGCACCTTCGCCTCGCCGGTCTTGAGCAACTGCGAGACGGTCGGCTCGGTCGTCATGCCCGCATCGATGCGCTCCTGCTTGATCGCTGCGATGAAGCTCGCGTCCGCGCCCACCGGCAGCAGCGTGTATTCCTTCGACGTGACGCCCGCGCGCTGCGCGAGATATTGCGTCAGAAAGCTCGTCGACGAGCCGAGGCCGGTCACGCCGAGCGTCTTGCCTTTCACGTCGGCCATGCTCTTGATCTTGTCGGCCTGCTTCGTCGAGACCAATTCGACTTCGCCCGGCACCTGACCGAAGATCACGAGCGCCTGGACTTCCTTGCCCTTGCTTTGCAGATCGATGGTGTGATCGTAGAAGCCGACGACGCCTTGCACCGCGCCGGCCAGCAATTCGTTCTCGGCATCGACGCCCGCGGGTTGCGACAGGATCTCGACGTCGAGCCCTTCGTCCTTGAAATAGCCGAGTTGCTCGGTGAGCTTCGCGGGCAGATAGATGATCTTGGTTGCGCCGCCGACCATGATCGAAATCTTTTCGGCGTGAGCGGATACGGAAGCGGCGGCGAGGGCGAAAGCGATACCGGACACAGCAGCGATCTGGCGCAGAGTACGCATCAGGAGTCTCCTTAATGTGGGCCGTGAAGTTGGGAATGGCCCGCTTTTTCAGTTGTGCGGCGATTATAGGAACGCGAAACCTTCTGCCAGCTTTCTGCGCCGATGCGAAATGATGGGTGTTAACCCGATGCTTCATCGTTCGTCGAAGCCAATACAATCGCGCCACCATGAAACTGCTGTTGATCGAAGACAATCCGACGCTTTCGCTCTGGCTCGCGAAGATGCTGGAACAGGAGTCGTTCACGCTCGAAACCGTGCAGGATGGCGAATCCGCCGATCAGCTCCTGCGCGCAAATCTGTACGACGTCGTGCTGCTCGACCTGAACCTTCCGCGTCTTTCCGGCAAGAACGTGCTGCGCCGCATGCGTCAGCGCGGCGACGCAACGCCGGTGATGATCCTCACGGCGAGCGGTTCCATCGACGAGAAGGTGGAGTTGCTCGGCGCGGGCGCGGACGATTACCTGGTGAAGCCTTTCGAAGTGCGAGAGCTCGTCGCGCGCGTGAAGGTGATGATCCGGCGGCGCAGTTCATCGACGGCGAACGAGGTGTCGTGCGGCGATCTCGTGTTCGATATCGACACGCGCCAGTTCACGCTCAAAGGCGCGCCGCTCAACGTGACGCCGCGCGAACGCAGCGTGCTCGAAGCGCTGATCCTGCGTCTCGGCAAGACGGTGTCGAAGGCGTCGCTGCTCGATACGATCTTCACGCACGAAGACAGCCCGAGCGAAGACGCGCTCGAAATCTACGTGTCGCGGCTGCGCAAGAAGCTCGATGGCAGTTCGGCGGCGATCGTCACGCTGCGTGGTCTCGGCTATCTGCTGCGCAAAAAGGACGATGACCAATAGCCTGCGCGTCCGTCTTCTATGGTGGCTGCTCGTGCCGCTCGCGATCTACGTGTTCGTGACAGGCAAAGCCGCCTACGACAACGCGCGCCACACCGCCGATCTCGTGCAGGAGAACACGCTGCTTGCATCGGCGCGGATGATCGCGGGCGAGGTCGAATGGTCGGACGGACGCTTGCTCGTCGATATTCCGCCGGCCGCGCTCGAAGTGTTCGCGTCGCCGCAGGGCGATCAGGTGTTCTACAACGTGAGCGTCGACGATGGCCGTCTGCTCGCCGGCGTGCCCGATTTCCCGACGCGCGACGCCGCCGGCCACGACGCGCCCGATTACTACGACGCCGATCTCCACGGCAAGCCGATACGCGCCGTCGGCTTCGTGCGCCAGATGTACGACAACGGCGCGATTCGCCGCGTGCTGGTGTCGGTCGGCAAGACGCAGGCTTCGCGCGATGCGATGGTGCGCGAGCTATGGCGTCCGCAGCTCGTGCGGCAGATCGAGATGGTGTTGCTGGCCGTGGCGCTCGCCTGCATCGGACTGACGTTCGAGCTGCGGCCGCTTCTGAAGGTGAAGAAAGAAGTGATGGACCGCGATCCGATGCAGCTCGAGCCGCTGCGCGTGGAGCGCTTGCATACGGAGTTGCGGCCGATCGTCGATGCGATCAATCAGTGCATCGCGCGGCTCGGGCTTCAGGTCGCGGCGCAGCGGCGTTTCATCGCGGATGCGGCGCATCAGTTGCGCACGCCGCTCACGCTGCTGGAGACGCAATTGCAGTTCGCGCGGCAGCATCGCGCGATGGAGCCGTCGCTGAATGAAACGCTCGCGGCGATGCAGCGAAGCAATCGTTCGATGGTCGGTCTCACCAACAAGCTGTTGCTGCTCGCGCAGGCCGAAGCCGCGGACTACGCGCAACTCGCGCGGCAGAAGGTGGATCTTGCCGCCATCGCGCAGGACGTGATCGAGGATCTGGCGATGTTCGCGCAGAAGCGCGAGATCGATCTCGGCGCGGAGCTGGTTGAATCGGCGTGGATCATCGGCCATGAAGGGTTGTTGTCGGCGCTCGTGTACAACGTCGTCGAGAATGCGATTCGCTATACGCAGCCGGGCGGGCACGTGACCGTTGCCGTCATGCGCGATGCGCAACGCGTGACGCTCACCGTCATCGACGATGGCCCCGGTATTCCCGCCGAAGCGCGCAGTCGCGTGTTCGAGCCGTTTTATCGCGCATCGGCGGATACGGAAGGAACCGGCCTCGGACTCGCGATTGCGAAGGAGATCGTGCAGGCGCATCGCGGGCAGATCGTGCTGGCGCAGCGCGAGCATCCGGATCGTGGGGTGGTCGTGACGGTGCGCTTCACGCATCTTTCGTAAATGCTATGGAATGACCAAACGAATTTCACCGCTGCTTTGAAAATATACTTCTCGTTTGCAGCGAAACTATCGCAGCGGAGAAGAACATGAGACGGATCGGCGCGTGCCTATTCGCATTATTGTTAGCAATGCTGCTTGGCGCATGCGGCGGAGGCGACGGCGCATCCGATGCCGTGAATTCATCCGCGAAAGATGCCCAGATGAATGGGACGAACAAGGGTTTCGCATTATCGACGGTCATCTGGAAGCAGTTTCCGATCAACGTGTGCTGGGATCTGAGCAACGCCGATTTCGCCATGTACGCCAATCAACGCAGTTGGAGTCAGCTCGCGGTTCAGCAAAGCTGGGAGGCGCATTCGGGCGTCGTATTCGCGGGATGGCAGCAATGCACCAACGCGCCGAACTATTACGGCATTCGGATATCGGTCGAGGATAGCGCCAAGGCGGGACCGCATACGCAAGGTCTCGGGACGCAGATCAACAATGTCGCCGGCGGCATGGTCTTCAACTTCACGTTCAGAAACTGGAGTACGAGTTGCATCGGACGCGAGGAGTATTGTGTTCGCGCCATCGCCGCGCACGAGTTCGGTCATGCGCTGGGATTCGCGCATGAGCAGAATCGGCCGGACACGCCATCGACGACATGCAAGGAGCCCGCGCAAGGCACTTACGGCGACACGATGATCGGCGCGTGGGATCTGGCGTCGATCATGAATTACTGCAATCCGCAATGGAACGGTAACGGACAGTTGAGCGCGACGGATATCGCGATGGCGCAGATGTTTTATGGGGCGCCGGCCGTCACGCAGACCGTCGCGGCGCAGACGGCGCGCTGAAAGCCGACGGGTCGCCAGAAAATCCGGCGGTTTGCGGGCTTCAATTTTGGATCCAAAATCCTTGATTCAATTTTGACATGGGCGCACAATCACCCCCACGCCGCACCCAACGCTGCCGACGGAGCCCCCATGACCGACCGAGCCAATGCCGTTGCGAACCCCTATGCCGCGAGCGACAGCCCGCGGGTCTCATCGAAAACCAGCCGTGCAGTCACCGCCGCCGTCGTCGGCAATATCCTCGAATGGTTCGATTTCGGCACGTACGCGTTCCTCGCGACCGTCATCGCCAAAGTGATGTTCCCCACCGGCGACGACTTCGCCGCCATGCTCGGCACATTCGGCGCATTCGGCCTGGGCTTCGCGGCGCGTCCGCTCGGCGCGATCATCTTCGGCTGGCTCGGCGACAAGAAAGGCCGCAAGTGGACGCTCACCTTCGTCATGCCGCTCATGGCCGCCGCGACGCTCTTCATGGCGCTGCTGCCGTCGTATGCGGCCATCGGCATATGGGCGCCGATCCTGCTCGTCGCGGCGCGCATGCTGCAAGGCATTTCCGTCGGCGGCGAGCTGGGCAACGCGGTCGCGTTTCTCGTCGAATGGGCGCCGCCGAACAAGCGCGGCTTCTACGGCAGCTTCCAGCAATGCAGCACCCTCGGCGGCATGCTGCTCGGCTCGGGCGCGGCCGCGCTCATGACGACGCTGCTCTCGCCTCAAGCGATGCTCGATTGGGGCTGGCGCGTGCCGTTCATCATCGGTGCGATCGTGATCGGGCCGATCGGCTGGATCATCAGAAAGCGCAGCGAGGAGACGCCCGCCTACCAAAGCGCAAGCGACGAAGCGCCGAAGACTAAAGGCCGCGCGCCCGCGCTGCTCGGTCTGCAGGCGTGCGGGCTCGTGATCGTGTGGACGGTCTCGCTCTACGTGCTGCTCAACTATCTGCCGTCGTTCACGACGAAATACGTCGGCATGCATCCGTCGACGGCGCTGTGGCTCAACACGGCGGGCCTCATCGCGATGACCGCGTCGATTCCGTTCTGGGGCGCGGCGTCGGATCGCTTCGGCCGCAAGCCGATCTATGCGATCGGCTGCATCGCGTTTCTCGTGCTGCCGTATCCGATCTTTCACTTGATGCTCACGTACAAGTCGGCGGCGATCGTCGGCGCGGTGCAGGTGCTGGGCGGCGTCGTCATCGGCATATTTTCGGGTGTGGGGCCGGCCGTGCTCTCCGAACTTTTCCCGACGAAAATCCGCACGACGTGGATGTCGATCGGCTACGGCATCGCCAACGCGGTGTTCGGCGGTTTCGCGCCGATGATCTCCATCGCGCTCATCAAGGCAACCGGCTCGCCGCTTTCGCCCGCGTATTTCGTGATGCTCGCGGCGTTGCTTTCGACGATCACGGTCGCCACCATCAAGGAGACGGCGCACGCGCCGCTGCAATAAACATGCGCTGGAATCGCACGCTTACCGTAGTGAACTGCCACGCCGAAGGTGAAGTCGGCAATGTCGTGACCGGCGGCGTCTTCGACGTGCCCGGCGCCACGATGTTCGACAAGATGATGCACCTCGAAGAAGTGCGCGACGACTTGCGGCGCATCTGCATCTTCGAGCCGCGCGGCTCGGCGAATCAGACCGTCAACTTCATCTTGCCCGCGACCGATCCGCGCGCGCAGATGGGCTACGTGATCGCGGAATCGACCGAATATCCGGCGATGTCCGGCTCGAACACGATGTGCGTCGCGACCGTGCTGCTCGAAACCGGCATCTTGCCGATGACCGAGCCCGTCACCGAACTCGTGCTCGAAGCGCCCGCGGGCCTCATCCATCTGCGCTGCTCGTGCGCGAACGGCAAGGTCACGAAGGTCGAGTTCACGAACCAGCCCGCGTTCGCGAATCATCTCGACAAGACGATCGAGGTCGAAGGCATCGGCAGTTTGACCGTCGATGTCGGCTATGGCGGCATGACGTATGTGATCGTCGATGCGGAGAAACTCGGCTTTCGCATCACGCCCGATGAAGCGCGCGAACTGTGCGAGCTGGGGCAAGTCATCAAGGCCGCGGCGGCGGCGCAGTTGCCTTCGCCGCATCCGCTCAATCCGCTCATCAAGGGCATCACGATGACCGAGTTCGTCGGCCCGATTTCGCGCGAGAACGGCGTGCTGAAATCGCGCAACACGGTGATCGTGTCGCCGGGACGCTGCGATCGTTCGCCGTGCGGCACGGGCACGTCCGCGCGGCTCGCGGTCATGCACGCGAAAGGGCTGATCGATGTCGGCGAGACGTTTCTGCACGAGTCGATCATCGGATCGGTGTTCGAAAGCCGCATCGAGTCCACGACGCGTCTGGGCGATGTTCCCGCCGTCGTGCCCGTCGTCGCGGGACAGGCGTGGATCACGGCGATCTCGCAGGTCGGCGTCGATCCGACCGATCGCTTCCAGACCGGCTTCACGCTCGCCGACACATGGTGCGAAGCCGTCGACGACAAGCTCATCAAATCGCGCGTGAGTTCGCAACGTGGCGAGTGAGGACATGACGGACGTCATCGTGATCGGCGCGGGCATCGTAGGACTCGCGTGCGCGTGGGCCGCGTTGCGCGAGGGCGCGCGCGTGACGCTCGTCGATCGCGATTTCGAAGGCGATCGCGCATCGCACGGCAATGCGGGCGGCATCGCGGTGACGGAGAGCACGCCGATCGCCGTGCACGGCATGTTCACGAAGGCCGCGAAATGGCTGATGGACCCGCTCGGGCCGCTCGCGCTCGACTGGAAGCATGTGCCGAAGGCGCTGCCGTGGTTCATGGCGTTTCGCCGCGCGAGCGAGCCGGCGCGCTTTCGGGCGATCTCGCATGCGCTTTCGCTGCTCAACAACCGCGTCTACGACGACATCCTGCCGATGTTCGACGATATCGGCGCAAGCGCGATGCTGTATCGGCGGGGCGCGCTCACGGTCTATGAAACCGATGCAGCCTTCGCCGCCGATCAGCCCGAATGGTCCTTCAAGCGCGAACTCGGCGCGCGCTGGCACGCGTTGAGCGCGCAGCAAGTGCGCGAATGCGAGCCGTCGCTCGCGCCGGTCTTCAGGCATGGCGTGTTCCTCGACGACTGGTCGCATATCGGCGATCCGCGCCGCATCGTCACGCTATTGCGCGAGCGCGTGCGCGCGCTCGGCGCGCGCTTCGTGACGGGCATCGCGCGCGCCATCGACGCGCCGGAATCCGTCGTGCTCGACGACGGCACGCGCGTCAACGGACGACGCATCGTGATCGCGGCGGGCGCATGGTCGGCGGCGCTCGCGAGGTCGATCGGCGATAGTGTGTTGCTCGAAAGCGAACGCGGCTACAACGCGACGCTGCCAAAGCACGGCGTCGCACTGACGCGCGAAGTGATCTTCGCGGAGCGCAAGTTCGTTGCGACGCCGCTCGATATTGGCTTGCGCATCGGCGGCGCGGCGGAGTTCGCGGGCATCGACGCGCCGCCGAACTATCGTCGCAGCGACGCGTTGCTCGAACTGGGCAAGCGCTTCATCGAAGGCATCGACGATACGGACGCCGTGAAATGGATGGGCCATCGCCCCGCGACGCCCGACTCGCTGCCGGTGATCGGCGCATCGCCGCGCATGCCATCGGTCGTCCATGCATTCGGGCACGGTCATCTCGGCCTCACGCAATCGGCGACGACCGCCGCGCTCGTCGCCGATGTACTCGCGGGACGCACGCCGCGCGTGCCGCTCACGCCTTACTCGATCGCACGTTTCTAAATTGGAGGAGCAAACATGCAAGTGAACTGGAAAGGCGTATTCCCCGCCGTGACGACGAAGCTCAAGCAGGACGGCTCGCTCGATCGTGACGCTATCGTGAACGGCCTGAACCGTCTGATCGACAACGGCGTCGGCGGCGTCGTGATGATGGGCATGGTGGGCGAGAACGCGCAGCTCACGCCCGAGGAAAAGCGCACGGTGCTGAAGATCGCGGTCGAAACCGTGAACGGGCGCGTGCCTGTGATCTCGGGACTGGCGGAACTGAACACGGCCAACGCGATGCAGTTCGCGAAAGACGCGGAAGCCATCGGCGTGCAAGGGCTGATGGTGTTTCCGGGCCTCACGTATCGATCGGACGATCGCGAGACCGTCGAATACTATCGGTCGATTGCGCGCTCGACGAAGCTCGGGCTCATGATCTACAACAATCCGCGCGGCTATGGCGTCGACATGCGGCCGGACTTGCTCGCGCAACTCGCGGATGAACCCAACGTCGTCGCGATCAAGGAAGAGACCTACGACACGACGCGCGTCACCGATCTCTACGCGCGCTTCGGCGACCGCTTCGTCGTGTTCTGCGGCGTCGACGATCTGATCGTGGAATCCGTCGCGCTCGGCGTGAAGGGCTGGGTTTCCGGCATGGCCAACGCGATGCCGAAGGAATCCGTCGATCTGCTGAATTACGCGGTCAACGGCGAATACGACAAGGCGCGCGCGCTCTATCGCGCGTTGATCGACTTGTTCCATCTCGACACGCACGTCAAGCTCGTGCAGTACATCAAGCTCGCGGAGAACATCACGGCGGGTTATCCGGAGTACGTGAAAGCGCCGCGCCTCTTGCTCGAAGGCGCGGAACGGCAACGGACCATCGAGATCGTCGAGAAGGCGATCGCCAACGTGCGGGCGCTCGCGCAATGAAATCGACGTTCTTCTGCATCGACGGACACACATGCGGCAATCCGGTGCGCGTCGTCGCGGGCGGCGCGCCGCCGCTCGAAGGCGCGAACATGATCGAACGGCGCGCGCACTTCCTGCGCGAGTTCGACTGGATACGCACCGCGCTCATGTTCGAGCCGCGCGGCCACGAAGTGATGTCCGGCAGCATTCTCTATCCGCCGACGCGCGCCGACTGCGATCTCGCGATTCTCTTCATCGAAGTGAGCGGATGCCTGCCGATGTGCGGGCACGGCACCATCGGCACGGTGACGACGGCCATCGAAAACGGACTCGTGCGGCCGCGCGAGCCGGGCGTGCTGCGGCTCGACACGCCCGCCGGTCTCGTGATCGCGCGTTACAGGATGAACGGCGAGCATGTCGATTCGGTGCAGCTCGTCAGCGTGCCTTCGTTTCTGCATTCGCAAGACTTGTCCGTCGACGTCGAGGGCCTGGGCGAGATTCGTTTCGATGTCGCGTATGGCGGCAACTTCTACGCGATCGTCGAGCCGCAGCGCGACTACGAAGGGCTGCACGCGCTGAAGCCATCGGACATTCAGCGTCTGAGTCCGATCCTGCGTCAGAAGGCGAACGAAAAGTACGCGTTCGTGCATCCGGAAAACGATGCGATACGCGGCCTCAGTCACGTCATGTGGACGGGCGAGCCGACGGTGGAAGGCGCGAGCGCGCGCAACGCGGTGTTCTACGGCGACAAAGCCATCGACCGCTCGCCGTGCGGCACGGGCACGTCGGCGCGCATGGCGCAGCGTGTCGCGAAAGGGCAGTTGAAGATCGGCGAGCGCTTCGTGCATGAAAGCATCATCGGCACCTTGTTCGAAGGCGTGCCGGTGGAAGCGGCGCGCGTCGGCGAATACGATGCGATCGTGCCGGCCATCGAAGGATGGGCGCGCGTGACGGGCCACAACACGATTTTCGTCGATGACCGCGATCCGCTCGCGCACGGATTCCTGCTTAAATAACGGAGAAAACGCATGCTGATTCTGAAGAACGCCCGCGTGCTCGACGCCGACCACGAACGCGACGACGGCCGCTATTCCATCGTCATCGACGGCGATACGATCCGCGAAGTCACGCGCGAACCGGTCGAGGCGAGCGGCGCGCAAGTGATCGATGTCGGCGGCAAGACGGTGATGCCCGGCATGATCGATTGCCATGTGCATGTCATTGCATCGGTCGCGCATCTCGGCAACAACAGCCGTCTGCCGAACACGTTCGCCGTGCTGCGCGCCGTGCCGATCCTCGCGGGCATGCTCGATCGCGGCTTCACGACCGTGCGCGATGCGGGCGGCGCGGACTATGCGCTGTCGCGCGCGATCGAAGACGGCGTGATCGCGGGGCCGCGCTTGTTCGTCGCGGGCAAGGCGCTTTCGCAGACGGGCGGCCACGGCGATTTTCGCGAGCGCTTCGACAACGCCGATCCGGACCCGTGCGGCTGCAATCGCAACATGGGCGCGATCGGGCGCGTGGTCGACGGCGTCGACGAAATGCGCAAGGCCGTGCGCGAGGAGATGCGCGCGGGTGCGAATCACATCAAGATCATGGCGTCGGGCGGCGTGGCTTCGCCGACCGATCCCATCGGCAATCTGCAATTCTCCGTCGACGAAGTGAAGGCCGCCGTCGAAGAAGCGGAATCGCATCAGACGTATGTGATGGCGCATGCGTACACCGCGAAGGCGATTGCGCGTGTCGTGAAGCTCGGCGTGCGCACGATCGAGCACGGCAATCTGATCGATGAAGATGCCGCGCGCGTGATGGCCGAACACGGCGCCTACGCGGTGCCGACGCTCGTCACCTATGACGCGATGTCAAAGGTCGGCGCGCAAATGGGCCTCGCGCAAGACACGCTCGACAAGAATGAATCGGTGCGCAAGCGCGGTCTCGAAGCGCTCGCGATGCTGCACGAACGCGGCGTGAAGATCGGCCTCGGGAGCGATCTGCTCGGCGACATGCATCAGTATCAAAGCGATGAGTTGTCGATACGCGCGAATATCGTCGGCGCGTTCGAGGCGATTCGTCAGGCGACGGCCATCGGCGCGGAGATCGTCAACATGAAGGGCAAGCTCGGCGTCGTCGCGGCGGGCGCGTACGCGGATTTGCTCGTCGTCGATGGCGATCCGCTGAAGGATATTCGCGTGCTGACAGGGCAGGGCGAGCGCATCGCGGGCGTGATGAAAAACGGTGCGTGGGTACGCGAGAAGTTGCTGTGAACACGCGTGTTACGATGCCGCACCTTCACGCCTAAGCCGATAAAACATGTCTCCGGTCGCCGCCAAATCCCTTCGAAAAGAGAGCGACTCCACGCACAGGATCGTGCGCACGACGACGGTCGAACTCGTCACGACCGCGATCCGGCAACGCATTCTGTCGGGCGATCTCGCGCCGGGCGAAGTGCTGCGCCAGGAAGCGCTCGCCGATGAACTCGGCGTGAGCCGCGTGCCGATCCGCGAAGCGATCACGCGGCTTACCGGAGAAGGGTTGCTGACGAAGGTGCCGCACAAGGGCGCGTATGTCGCGGAGCTGTCGATCGAAGAAGTGCAGGAGACGTTCGAAATCCGCATTCGGCTGGAGCCGTGGCTCTTTTCGCAGGCGATCCCGCATATCACCGATGCCGAGATCGCGAAAGCCGAGAAGCTCGTCGCCGAAATGGATACCGCCGACTCGGGCGTCTGGGGCCAGTTGAACTGGCGTCTGCACGAGACGCTTTATCTGCCGGCGCGGCGCGACATCACATTGCAGATGCTGCGCGTGCTGCACGATCGCAGCGACCGCTATTTCCGCTTTCAGGTGGTGCAGGTGCCGATCCGCGAGCAGTCGCACGAAGAGCACATGAACCTGATAGACGCATGCAAGAAGCGCGATGCGAAGCTCGGCGCGAAGCTGCTGGAACAGCACGTCAAGACGGCGGCGCAGCAGATCATCTCGGTCGTGGAGACGATCATGTCGCGTCAGGGTTGAGGACGAGCCGCACGCTCGCCGCATCGCGCGCATCGATTTCGATGTGAGCATCGCCGGCGGCGGCGATGTGCGCGAACGCGGTTTCATCGACCATCACGACGGGCACGTTCGACGCATAGAGTTCGTTCGCGACGATCGCGCCGATCGACAGAATCAGATCGCGCTCCGCGAGCACGATGCCCGCGGGCCCGGTGCCGTTGCGCAACGCTTCGGCGAGCACGCTGCTGCTCGAACTCGATCCGCGCGCACGCGGCATCACGAGAATGCGCGACGCGAGACTTTGGCCGTGACCGGGATGCGTCGCATCGACGATCAGGCCGCGCTCAGCGTCGTAACCGCCCCAGAAGCTGAGCGGCGGCAACGCGATTCCCGGCGCGCGCGCGTGGCCCGGAACGAGCGTGACGGCCTCAAACGTGTTCATCGATGCACACCTTTCCTTCGAACGCCGACCGCACGCATTCGCTCATGCTGCCGAACGCGACCGTCACGCCGATATTCGCCGGCGCGTAATGCGCCCATTTGCCCGAGTTGGTCATCACGAGGCCGCTCACCTGCTTCATCACCGGCGTGATGTACGTGCAGGTATCGACGACGATCTGCACGCCGCGTGCCGCGAGCTTCTGCGCAATGCCTTCTTCCTCGAGTTGCCACAGCACGAAGCGGCTCGTGTTCACGTAGATATCGCAGCGCGGCGCGCCGTCGTGACGCCCCATGAGCGCGGCAAGCGTGCGAAATTCATCGACGGAAAAGTGCGGCGTGCCGAGGCTCACCGCGGCGAGCGCATCGCCGGGTTTCGCGTGCGACCAACGCGCGCGCACGTCGTGAAGATCGGCTGCGCTGACGGCAATCGTGCGTTCGGGCGCGCGGCCCTGAAGCGCGGCATCGAGCGTGGCGGCTTCCGGCGTGATGCCGACCGCATGGAACAGCGCCACCGATCCGCTCGATGCCGCCGCCGCGCCTAGCGCTTTGAGTTCGTCTTCGGTGGTGTCGCCGGGCAGGCCGGTGATCGCGGCGACCGTCGCGCCGGCAATGCCGCCGAGCAGAAAGCCGAGCGCGGCGAAATCGGCATCGCGATGCGGCGACGCGCGCAGATCGGGCGCGGCGATCACGATGCGCGCCGCGCGATTCGCCGTCACATGCAGGCCCGCGTCCGGCACGCGCGCGGTGATGGCGGCGGCGAGATCGAGGAAATCGCCGTAACGGCTCGTGCGCGCGCCGAGCACGGAGTTCGCGAAAACGATCGCATTCGATTCGGCCCACGCGATCTGATCGCCCAGCTTCGGACGATGCTTCAATTGATACGGCGCGCAGGTGAAGCTGGCTTCGCATCCGAGTTCGAGATGCGCCTGCATGAGCCGCTTGCCCGCGCTTGCGATACCGGCGTCGCCGCGAAAGAGTTCCGGGTGAATGAGATCGAGCGAGCCGACATTGAGCGTGGTCGGCACGGCGACCTTCGCGCCGCTCGCGACGAAGCGCTCGACGAAATCGAGACTCGCCGCGCCGTGATACAGACAGCCGTCGATATGCGCGCCCGAGATATCGATGAGCGCATCGGCATCCATGACGCGCGCCGTCGCCGCGACGATACGCATCGCGAGCGCGAGGCCATCGCCGAAATCGCCGTTGAGCATGGCGGTGTCGCGTGGGGAAAGTGTGAGCATCGGATTCGCTGACGCAGCGCGGAGGGATGTCAGCGCAGTCTACCCGAAGCGGGTGGCGCGGCGCGTTCGCGCGTCTGGCCTACTGGCAAGATTGCAAAACTTCTAAATGCGGAGGCGGGCAGTCATGGGCGTATTGAGCGGGATAAAGGTTCTGGAATTCGAGGCGATCGGTCCTGCGCCGTTCGGCTGCATGTTGCTCGCCGATATGGGCGCGGACGTGCTGCGTATCGATCGGGCCGTCGCGCCCGGCGATCTCGGTCCGAAGGTCAGCGGCAAGCACAAGAATCTGACAGGGCGCGGCCGGCGCTCGGTCACGCTCGATCTGAAAAAGCGCGAATCGGCCGATGCCGCGCTCGAACTGATGTCGAAGGCGGATGTCGTCATCGAAGGATTCCGTCCGGGCACGATGGAGCGTCTCGGCCTCGGCCCGGACGCCGCGCTCGCGCGCAATTCGAAGCTCGTCTACGGACGCATGACCGGTTGGGGACAGACGGGGCCGCTCGCGCAAAGCGCCGGGCACGATCTGAACTACGTCGCGTTGTCGGGCGTGTTGTCGGGAATCGGCCGCGCGGGCGAAGCGCCGGTGCCGCCGCTCAACCTCGTCGGCGATTATGGCGGCGGCGGCATGCTGCTCGCGCTCGGCGTCGTGGCGGCGCTTCTCAACGTGCAGCGCGGCGGCGCGGGTCAGGTCGTCGATGCCGCGATGATCGAAGGCGCCGCGCAACTCGGCACGACCGTCTGGGGCTTGATCGCATCGGGCAACTGGCGCGAGACGCGCGAAAGCAATCTGCTCGATGGCGGCACGCCGTGGTACGACAGCTATCGCACCCGCGACGGGCATTACATGTCGGTCGGTGCAGTGGAGGCGCGCTTCTATGCGGAACTGCTGCAGAAGCTCGGGCTCGCCGATGCGGGTTTGCCAGCGCAGCACGATCGCGCCGGATGGCCCGTGCTGAAGGCGCGGTTCACGGCGGCATTTGCCGAGCGCACGCGCGACGAATGGTGCCGCGTGTTCGATGGCAGCGATGCGTGCGTCGCGCCCGTGCTCGGCTTCTCGGAAGCGCCGGCGCACGCGCATCATCGGGCGCGCGGAAGCTTCGTCGAGTTCGATGGCGTCGTACAGCCCGCGCCCGCGCCGCGCTTTTCCGCGACGCCATCCGCGATCTCGCGCCCCGCGCCGCAACGCGGCGAAGGCGGGCGCGATGCACTTCGGGATTGGGGGTTGAACGACGCGGAACTGACGCGTTTGCGCGCGAGCGGATTGGGATTCAACGCGGAAGATTGATCGGCGGGACGAGCGGCCGCGTGGAGCGCGGCCGCTGTGGCAGGATTACCTTTGTCCGAATCGCCGGACGAAGCAATAGAAAATCCACGGATGAATCTTCAGCATCGCCATGACGATCGACAGTTTCGGCCGACTGTCCGAATACATGCCGAGCAAATGCGCCATGCGCAACTTTTCCGACACGCTGCGTAGAATCGGCTTCGCCGAACCGTAAGTCGGCGCCTTCATCGCCGCCTGAAACGCAATTGTGCGATACGCATAGATGTACTTCAACCGGAACAGCAGACGCCGGTAATTCGGTATAGGCATCGACGCCGTTAGTCTCTCCACGCGATCGACAATCGCAAAGAGATCCACCATCTTCGGATTGAAGCGCGTCGAAATTCCCGCTTCCCGATACATATACGCGTACAAGGTATCGGGCATCAGCCGCACGATTTTCGACTTCCCGAGCGTCTGGACCGAGACGACGATATCCTCGTAAATCAGTCCGGTCGGATGTTCCACGGCGAGAAAAATCGAACGGCGCACGAGTTTGTTGCAGCAATACGCCTGCAAGGACAAATCGAGGATTTTCTCGACCGCCTGCATGCCGCTGATAACGGCGTCGCCCGTCTCGATGCGGTAATTGACCTTGCCATCCGGCGTCAGATTCTCGGCGGCGAAGACCACGACGTCCGCATTGTGCTTGTCGGCTTCCTGGATGACACGGCGAATGGTGTCGTGATGAATGTGATCGTCACTGTCGACGCACAAAACGTATTCGCCACGCGCCGCCATTGCGGCGATTTTGCGGGTTTCGGCCAGTCCTTTGTTCTTGAGATTCTTGATGAGTTTCCACGATATTCTGTTTTGCTTTTCCAGAATGCGTGAAGTCATTTCGCCGGATCGATCAGGACTGCTGTCGTCGACGGCAATAATCTCAAAGTCGGTGGAGGTTTGTGACAATAGCGAGTCGAGGCATTCTTCAATGTACGGCTCGACTTTGTACACGGGCAGCAGGACACTGATTTTTGGCGGTGCTTGCATGTATTGTCAGTCCCAGCTTCGAGACCTTTTTCAGTAGAACGGCTTAGGGATTCTACTTGGTGCATCGCATGCACGCATCAGGGTCATTGACTATTGCCAAACCGGTGCATGGTGCAATTCAGCAGATTTTCCCTGTTATATCTTGTTTCAACAGGAACTTAATACTTCAGTTCTCCTGCTATTTACGAATTAATGACCGGGCTGACGCGAAGGCGGTCAATTATGGACTTCGAAAACTTATCGCGTTCCCATGGCGATAAAAAGCAAAAAGGCACGTTCGGCTCTATCCGAACGTGCCAAAGAGAAGCAGCCACTCCAAGGAAAATCGATCGCTCTACTGCAAGTTGCCCGCAACCGCCACCGTCTGGCCGGTAATGTAATTCGACTCGGGCGAGCAGAACAGATAAACGCCGCCCGCGGCTTCTTCCGGCGTGCCGCCACGACCGAGCGGATTGCGCTGTGCGTGCGTCTTCAGCATGTCGGCGTTGAGGCCGACACGGATGTCGCGCCCGTCGATCTTCACGGTCTGCGCCTGCTCCGTGCTCACGGTCATGCGCGTATGGATGAGCCCGAAAGCCACGGCGTTGACGTTCACGTTGAAGCGGCCCCATTCGCGCGCCAGCGCGCGCGTCATCCCGATCACGCCCGCTTTCGCCGACGAGTAGTTCATCTGACCGGCGTTACCGTTCAGCGCGGACGTCGACGAAATGTTCACGATCTTGCGGTAATTGTCGCGTCCGGCTTCCTTGTCGGCGGCGTGCAGCGCCTTGATGTGCGGATACGCGGCGCGCAGGATGCGAAACGGCGCGGTCAGATGGCAATCGAGCACCGCGTACCATTGCTCGTCGGTCATCTTCTGCACGACGTCGTCCCAGGTGAAACCAGCGTTATTCACGATGATGTCGATGCCCTTGAACGAATTCATCGCCGTGCCGATGAACCGGTCCGCAAAATCCGGCGCGGATACGTTACCGACACACGCCACCGCTTCCGTGCCTTGCTTGCGCAGCAGTTCCACGGTTTCCTGCGCGGGTTCGGCATCGAGATCGTTGATGACGAGGCGCGCGCCTTCGCTCGCGAGCTTCATCGCGATCGCCTGACCGATGCCGCGTCCCGAGCCGGTTACCAATGCCACTTTGCCTTCGAGCTTTCCCATGATGTCTTCCTGATGATTGAAGTCAGAGCGCGATCACCGCGTCGCCGAGCACGCGCGGTTCGCCATATTGATTGACGGTCTGGATCTCGAGCCGCACGCGGCGTTCGCCGTCGGCTTCGAATTTTTCGGTGACCTTGCCCGTGCACGTCACGACATGCCCGAGCTGCGTGATGCCGACAAAGCGCACGCCGAACGCACGAAGCTGCCGTTGCTCCACCCACGACGTCAACAGCCGGCCGAGCCAGGCCATCGACAACATGCCGTGCGCGAACACGTCCGGCACGCGGGCGCGCCGCGCATAGTCGGTGTCGATGTGAATGGCGTTGTGATCGCCCGATGCGCCCGCGAACAGCGCGAGCATCGTGCGGTCGACGGGCGGAAGGGTGAGCGGCGGCAAGCTGTCGCCGATCTGGATCGAATCGAAATTGATGGTGCTCATTCGCATTTCCCCGCTTATCGCTGAACGACGACGCTGCGCAGATCGGCAACGTGCTCGCCGCGCTGGTTCGTGACACGCGTCTCGCGCACGATGAACCACAGCGCGCCGTTCTTCTTGTCGTAGATATCGGCGATGCGGCTCTCGAAGCGCAGCACGTCGCCCGCATACGCCATGCGGTGATACGTGAACGACTGCTCGCCGTGGAGAATGCGCGACGAGACGATGCCGATCGCCTCGCGCCACGCCGTCGACGGCTGCTCGAATTCGAGCGAGAACAGGAACGTCGGCGGCAGCGGCAGCGCCGGATAACCGGCGTCGTGAGCGGCGGCTTCGTCGAAGTAGACCGGATTGGTTTCGCCGATCGCCTTCGCGAAGAAGCGCAGACGCCACGCGTCCGCCGTCGCGGAATAGACCGGCAACTTCATGCCGATGTGTTGTTTGTCGATCGCCATTACGCAGTCTTCTTGTAGATGGTGACGACGCCCGCGCCGCCCAGCCCGAGGTTGTGCTGCAATGCGATCTTCGCGTCCTTGACCTGACGGTCGCCGGCCGTGCCGCGCAACTGATGCGTCAGCTCGTAGCATTGCGCGAGACCCGTCGCGCCGAGCGGATGCCCCTTGGAAAGCAGGCCGCCCGACGGATTCGTCACCCATTTGCCGCCGTAGGTGTTGTCGCCATCCATGACGAGGCGCTCGCCTTCGCCTTCCTTGCACAGGCCGAGTCCTTCGTAGGTCAGCAGTTCGTTCTGCGCGAAGCAGTCGTGCAGTTCGATCACGTCGATGTCTTCGGGACCGACGCCCGCCTGCTCGTATGCCTGCTGCGCCGCGTTGCGCGTGATGTCGAAGCCGACGACGCGGATCATGTCGCGCGCTTCGTACGTGCTCGGCAGATCGGTGGCGAGCGACTGGCCGGCGATCAGCACGTCGGTGCGCAGGCCGTGCTTGCGCGCGAAGGCCTCGGACACGACGATCGCCGCCGCGCCGCCGCATGTCGGCGGGCAGGCCATCAGGCGCGTGAGCACGCCTTCCCAGAGCATCGGCGCGTTCATCACGTCTTCGGTCGTCACGACGTTGCGGAACACCGCGAGCGGATTGCGTGCCGCGTGCTCGCTCGCCTTCGCGCGAATGCGGGCGAACGTTTCGAGCTTCGTGCCGTACTTGCGCATGTGCGCCTGGCCCGCGCCCGCGAACTGGCGAATCGCCGTGGGCACTTCCGTGTTGTCGACGAGTTCGTTCGTCAGGCTGATCGCACGCTCGAGCGCCGCCGCGCGATCCGGCCATTTCGGCAGCAGCGGTCCCGGCTGCATGAATTCGAAGCCGAAGGCGAGCGCGCAATCGACCGCGCCGCTTTCCACGGCCTGGCGCGCAAGCCAGAGCGCCGACGAACCCGTCGCGCAGTTGTTGTTGACGTTGATGACCGGAATGCCCGTCATGCCGACGCGATAAAGCGCTTTCTGGCCGCACGTCGAATCGCCGTACACATAACCCGCGTAAGCCTGCTGGATGGCCTTGAAGTCGAGGCCGGCGTCGGCGAGCGCATCGCGGATCGCGATTTCGCCCATCACGTCGTACGTCTCGCTTGCACCCGGCTTCTTGAACGGAATCATTCCCACGCCCGCGACATACACCTTGCGACTCATGTGCTTCTCCTTCAGTGATTGAGGATTCGATGGATTCAGAGCTTGCGCGAGATGAGGTCTCGCATGACTTCACTGGTGCCGCCGAAAATGCGCGAGACACGGGCGTCGACGAATGCGCGCGCCACCGGATACTCCAGCATGTAGCCGTAGCCGCCGTGCAGTTGCACCATCTCGTCGAGCGCCTTGCCGAGCGCTTCGGTCGAATAGAGCTTGGCGATCGCGGATTCCTCGAGCGTCAGCCGGCGGCGCGTGTGCTCGCCGATGTAGTGATCGATCATCAGACGCACCGCGATCGCCTGCGCCTTGATGTCCGCGAGCTTGAACTTGGTGTTCTGAAAGTCCCACACGGTCTGTCCGAACGCGCGACGGTCCTTCACGTAATCGATCGTGTGCTGCAGGCAGGTTTCGAGACGCGCCGCCGCGCTCACCGCGATCGAGAGCCGTTCCTGCGGCAATTCCGCCATCAGATAGGCGAAGCCCTTGCCTTCGTCGCCGAGCCGGTTCGCGACGGGCACGCGCACGTCGTCGAAGAAGAGTTCGGCGGTGTCCTGCGCGTGCAATCCGACCTTGTCGAGCTTGCGGCCGCGGCGAAAGCCTTCGCGCGTCGCTTCGACGACGATCAGGCTCACGCCCTTCGCGCCCGCAGCCGGATCGGTCGTGCAGACGACCACGATCAGATCGCAGTTCAGACCGTTCGTGATGAAGGTCTTGCTGCCGTTGATGACGTACTCGTTGCCTTCGCGCCGCGCGGTGGTTCGCACGGCTTTGAGATCGCTGCCGACGCCGGGCTCGGTCATCGCGATCGCGAGAATCTGCTCGCCCGCGCAAATCGCGGGAAGCCATTTCTGCTTCTGCTCTTCATTGCCGATGCGCGCGATATACGGTGCGACGATGTCCGAGTGCACGCCAAAGCCCGGTCCGCTCACGCCCGTGTGCGCCATCTCTTCGACGAGCACGGCGACGTGCCCGAAGTCGCCGCCGCCGCCGCCGTACTCCGACGGAATCGACGTGCACAGCAGCCCTTGCTTGCCGGCCTTGAGCCATGTTTCACGATCCACGCAACCGGCCTTGTCCCATTGCGCCTGGCGCGGAACGCATTCGCGCTCGAAGAATCTGCGCGCAGTAGTCCGAAGCATTTCGTGATCGTCTCTGAAGACGGTTCGATTGATGTGCATTGCAAGCTCCTCTTGTTTTGTTATCGGCGCGCGCGGACGATGTGCTGGCCCGGTTCGGTCCCGTACAGCTCGTCGATCAGATGCGCCCGGCGCGCGCGCGTGGTCGCCTGATTGACGTATCCTTTGTCGGCGATTTCGTTGGCATCGAGCGATGGCGGTTCGGCCATCAGCATGAGCCGTTCGATGACGAGCGTCGCGCCGGCGGGCTTTTGCCGCACGAGCCGTTCGCGCAAAGCTTCGATGACGAGCGGATGCGCGATGAGCGACTTCGCATCCAGCGACGCGAGCTCGGGCGCGAGGCGCTGGCATGCCGCGACGTTCGGCCAGGCGAGCGCCGCGAGATAGTCGCGGTCGTGACCGCAGATCACGGCGTCGGAAACGAGCGGCGCGCAGCAGTCGACGAGCGCGAGCCGCAACGCGCCGACGCGCACCCAACTGCCGTTCGCGAGCTTGAAGTCTTCGACGGTGCGGCCCGCGAACTCCATGCCCCTCGCCGGATCGGCGGGATCGGCGAGGCGCACGGCATCGCCGAAACGGAAGAAGCCTTCTTCGTCGAAAGCGGCGGCGGTCAAATCCGGCTGGCCGATGTAGCCGCCGAACACGTTCGGGCCGCGCATGCGGATTTCATAGCGTCCGTCGCCGCCCGGAAGCGGCAGCAGCTTGACTTCGGTGCCGAGCGACGGCGTGCCGATATTGCCCGGTGTGTCGGTCGCCCAGCCGCAGTACGTGCCCATTCCCGACGTTTCCGTGGCCGCGAGCCCCGAGCAGAACGTCATGCGCTCGCCGATGGTCTTCTCCGCTACGGCCTGAATGCGGTTCCACACTTCGACCGGCATGCTCGCGCCGCCATATCCGAAGAAGCTGGCTTTGCCGAAGAGATTCTGTGCGAGCAGCGGATCGCGTTCGAGTTCGTTCGACAGCGCGGCCCAGGCGGACGGCACGCTCGTATAGATGGTCGGCGCGACGTCGCGAAGATTGCGCAGCGTGCGCTCGATCATGCCGGGAAGCGGCCGGCCATCGTCGATGTAATGCGTCGCGCCGAACTGGATCGCGCGCCCGAGATGAAGCACGCCGCCCAGGCCGTGATGCCACGGCAGCCAGTCGAGGAACACGGGCTGCGATTCGCGCAGCCACGCGAGATTGTCCGAATAGTAGGCCGCCACCGCGCCGAGATTGCGGTACGTGAGGCGCACGCCCTTCGGTGCGCCGGTCGAGCCGGAGGTGAAGAGCACGCGCGCGGTGTCGTCGTTTTGGATGGCCGCATGCGCTTGCTCGACCGTTTGCAGCCGCGCGTCCGATAGCGGAAGAGCGGTCAACGCGTCCCATGCGATGTGTCCTGCCAGCGCCTGTTTCACTGCGATGACAGGCGCGCCGTTCAGCGGCAGCGCCGCGAGCGCCCGCGCGAACGGACCGGTTTCCTGCACGAACACCGCGCCGGGCGGCACGCGTTCGCAAATCGCCTTGAGTCGCGCGAAGTCCTTGCTGAGCAGCGCATAAGTGGGCGAAATGGGCGCGCTCGGAATGCCCGCGTATTCGGCGGCGAGCAGCACGACAGCCTGTTCGATCGAGTTGCCGGACAGCAGCATCAGCGGACGTTCCGCGCCGAGGCCCATTTCGAGCAGCGCGGCGCCGACCGTGCGGACTTGCCGCCACAGTTCGCTCCAGCTCAACGCGCGCCACGCGCCGTCTTCGCCGCGCTCGCAGAAGGCGGGCGTGTCGCCGCGTTCGGCGGCCCAGAGCGGAATGAAATCGGCGAAGGAACGCTGCGCGATGTCCGGCAACGGACGGTCGCAGCGAAGAATCAGCGTGCCGTCGGCGCGGCGCTCCACGAGCGTGCGGCGTTGCGGAAACCGCACGGGACGATATCGCGGCTTCGTCGCGTCGCTTGCTTCTAACGTACTCATTACGCCTGTCTCCTGAGCATGTTTGGCTTCTTTCCGATCGGGCTTGGGTGCCTGATGCGAGCGCTCTGCACTTTTCAGAAGCATACGGCTTGCGCGCAAGGCGGCGACCACCCGAGGTGGGTGGCGGCTCCTGTGGCGCCGCAGCGTATCTTCATTCCACGATGCGGCACAACGCGAAGTCGCTGAAAACGCGCATCGGTGAAGCCATCGAATCAAAGGGAGACGTCATGGATCTGGGTATCGCCGGGAAGGTCGCGCTCGTCACGGGCAGCGGACGCGGCATTGGAGCGGAGGTCGCGCGCATGCTGGCGGCGGAAGGCGCGCGCATCGTCGTGTCCGATATCGACGCCGCCGCCGCAGACGAAGTCGCAAGCGGCCTGCAAAAGAGCGGCGCGCAGGCGATCGCGGTGCGCTGCGACGTATGCAGCGAGGACGAAGTGCGGCACGTCGCGAACGCGGCGGACGAAGCCTTCGGCGGCGTCGACATCCTCGTGAACAACGCGGGCTTCAACAAGGACCGCTATCTGACGAAGATGACCGAGCCCGAATGGGACTCCGTCGTCGACGTGATCCTGAAAGGCGCGTTTCACAGCAGCCGCGCGGTGTTGCCCGGCATGATGGCGCGCAAGTGGGGGCGCATCGTGAACATCTCTTCGCGCTCCGTGTTCGGCAATCCGGGGCAAACCAACTACAGCGCCGCCAAACTTGGCCTGATCGGTTTCACGCGCGCGCTCGCGCTCGAACAGGCGAAGTTCGGCATCACCGTGAACGCGGTCGCGCCGGGCTTCGTCGAGACCGAACTGATGCGCGCCAATCCCACGTACGAAACGCTGCGCGACTCGGCGATCGCGAAAACGCCGGTCGGCTTTCTCGGCATGCCCGGCGACATCGCGTCGGCGGTTGCGTTCATCGCGTCGGAGCGCGCGCGCTACATCTCCGGCGTCACGCTGTACGTCACGGGCGGGCGCTTCTCGTCCTGAACGCGCATTCATTTACCCATCATTCGAAGACGCAGGTGGCACATGGATTTTGATTTCGACGCGGATCAGGTCGCGCTGCGCGACAGCATCCGCCGTTATATGCGCAATGAAGTCGTGGCGCGCATCGACGAATGCGAGAAGGCGCGGCGCATTCCGCTCGACCTGCTCGCGGGCGTGAGCCAGTTCGGCTATATCGGCGGCCTGCTGCCGGAAGAAGACGGCGGCATGGGCCTCGATTTCGTCACCTGGGCGATGATGCTCGAGGAATGCGGTTATTTCTGGGGCTCCCTGCGCACCATTGTCAATATCACGAACGTGTTCTGCCGCCTCGTTTCGCATCAGGGCAACGACGAGCAGAAGGCGCGTTTTCTCGCGCCCGTGCTCGCGTCGCAAAAGGGCGCGTGCGTCGCGTTCAGCGAGCCGAATCACGGCTCGAATCCGGCGGGCATCGAAACGCGCGCCGAAGATCGCGGCGATCACTACGTGCTCAACGGCACGAAGCTGTGGATCACGAACGGCGTCGCGGCCGATTACGTCATCGTGCTCGCGCGCACGCACAGCAAGACGTGCGACGGCGGCCACTCGCTCTTTCTGGTCGACAAGTCGCAGACGCCCGTCGAGGCGCGGCTCGTCGACAAGATGGTGCTGAAGGCGTCGGGCACGTCCGAGCTGTTTCTCAACGATCTGCGCATTCCGAAGGAAAACCTGCTCGGCGCGGAAGGCGGCGCCCTCAAGGTGATGGCGATCGGACTGAACTACGGCCGCATGAATATTGCGATGGGCGCGGTCGGCGCGGCGCAGGCGGCGCTCGATCTGTCCGTCGAATACGCGAAGACGCGCAAGCAGTTCGGCAAGCCGATCGGCCAGTTCCAGCTCGTGCAGAAGCATATCGTCGACATGATGGTGCGCACCGAAGCTGCGCGCGCGCTCGGCTACAAGGCGGCCGTCGCGTTGCAGAAGGGTTTGCCCGCGCGCATCGAATGCTCGATCGCGAAGCTCTATGCCGCCGAAGCGGCGCATGAAGTGGCGAAGATCGCGATCGGCGTGCACGGCGGCATCGGCTATTCGACGGAGTATCCGCTGGAGCGCATATTCCGCGACACGAGCGGCGGCACCATTCCCGAAGGCACCGCCGAAGTGCAGACGCTGATCGTCGGGCGCGAAGTGCTCGGCATGTCGGCCATCGTGTGAGGCGCGCATGAACCAGGAAAACATGCTCGCGCCGCGCGACCTCCACACCGCGCGCTACTACTGGGAAGACCTGGAGCCGGGCTTCTCGTTCGAAACGGCGAGCCGCACCGTGACCGAAGCGGACGTCGTGAGCTTCGCCGCGCTTTCCGCCGATTACAACCGCGTGCACGTCGATGCCGAGTACGCCGCGAGCACGCCGTGGGGCGCGCGCATCGCGCACGGCATGCTCGTCGCGTCGATCGTGTCGGGACTGAACACGCGCACGGTGGTCAATCAACTGCTCGAGCCGTCGCTGATCGGCATGCTGGAGACGCGCATCCGCTTTCCGAAGCCGACGCTCATCGGCGACACGATCAAGGCGCGTATCGAAATCAGCGACAGGCGCGAGACGTCGAACCCGGCGCGCGGCATCGTCGATTTCAGGCGTGTGGCGGTCAATCAGCGCGGCGAGACCGTCTGCGAATGCGACGTACGCATGATGGTCCTGCGCCGCGCGCAGAACGATTCATAAGGAGACAGCATGGTCAGCACCGAAATCGGCTACACGACGATCGACAGGATCACCGTGCGCGGCAAGGATCTGTCGAAGGACATTCTGGGCAAACTCGACTTCGTCGAAACGATGATGTTGACGATCCTGAACCGCGTGCCCGACGAGCCCGAAAAGCGCATGGTCAATCTCATTCTCGTGACGGCGTGCGATCACGGCCTGACGCCTTCCGCGATGAGCGCGCGTCTCACGTATCTCGGCGCGCCCGAGGCGATGCAGGCGGCGGTCGCGGCTGGGCTCCTCGGCGCGGGCAGCGTCTTTCTCGGCACGACGCAGAACGCGGCGGAGATGCTTATCAAGGCCGGTCGCGAATTGCGCGACGACGCGAGCGAGGACGACATCACCGCGTGCGCGCGCGAGACCGTGCGGCGCGCGAAGGAAGCGAAGCAGCCGATCTACGGCGTCGGGCATCCGATCCACATCCACGGCGATCCGCGCGTCGCGACGCTCGCGCAGGCATCGCGCGACAACGGCTATTTCGGCAAGCACTGGCGGCTCGTGTTCGCGATCGAGCGCGTGCTGCGCGACGAGCACGGCAAGAACCTGCCGCTCAACGCCGTGGGCGCGATCGGTGCGATCGTCGCGGACATGTCGCTCGATCCGCTGCTCGCGCGCGGCTTCATGCTCGTCGGGCGCGCGGCGGGGCTCATCGCGCATCTGTACGAGGAGCGTCAGAACCCGGTCGCGCAGCAAATCTGGGATCTTGTGTTGACGCAGGACGAGCGCAACGAAATTCCGGCGCGCTCACGCACGCGCTGAGCCGCCAGCCGACGCTAACTCAGGCGCTCCGCGAAGGGGCGCCTCCAGAAGGAAGTGCCATGAACCTCAGCTATTCAAGCGCGGATCTCGCGTTCCGCGACCAGGTACGCCGCTTTCTCGCAGAGAACCTGCCCGTGGATCTGCGAGAGAAAGTGCTCAATCATCGTCACCTCGATGCCGACGACTTCGTGCGCTGGCAGCGCATTCTGTATCAGCATGGCTGGGGCGCGCCCGGCTGGCCGGCCGAGTTCGGCGGCACGGGCTGGAGTGCGTTGCAGCGGCTGCTGTTCGATATCGAATGCGGCATCGCGGGTGCGCCGCGTCAGCTTCCATTCGGCCTCAACATGATCGGCCCGGTGCTGATGAAGTTCGCGGGCAAGGCGCAGCAGGCGCGCTTCCTGCCGCGCATTCCGACCGCCGAGGACTGGTGGTGTCAAGGCTATTCCGAACCGGGCGCGGGTTCGGATCTCGCCTCGCTGAAAACACGGGCGGTGCGCGACGGAGACCATTACATCGTCAACGGGCAAAAGACCTGGACGACCTACGCGCAGCACGCCGACTGGATGTTCTGTCTCGTGCGGACCGATCCCGAAGCGAAGCCGCAAAGCGGCATCTCGCTGCTGCTGATCGACATGAAAAGCCCCGGCATCACCGTGCGTCCGATCCGCACGCTCGAAGGCCTCACCGATGTCAACGAAGTCTTCATCGACGAAGTAAAGGTGCCCGTCGAAAACCTCGTCGGCGAGGAGAACTGCGGCTGGACCTACGCGAAATACCTGCTCGGCCACGAGCGCACGGGTATCGCGGGCATCGGCAATTGCAGACGCGAGCTGAATTACGTGAAGGCGCTGGCGCAGCGCGAGCGCCGCCACGGCAAGCCGCTCGCGGACGACTTGCGCGTGCGCGAGAAGATCGCGTGCATCGAGGCCGAAGTGCTGGCGCTCGAAATGCTGCTGATGCGCGTCGCGTCGCAGGCGAGTCAGCGCGGCGCGGGCGTGGAATCGTCGATCCTCAAGATTCGCGGGTCCGAACTGCAGCAGTCGTTGTCGGCGCTGCAACTCGATATCGCCGGGCCGAATGCGGTGCCGTTCTCGCCCGACTGGCTCGCCGACGGCTTCGACGGATGGACGCCCGATCCCGGTCATGGCGCGAGCATCGGCAGCTTCTATCTGGAGATGCGCAAGCCGACCATCTACGGCGGCACGAACGAGGTGCAGAAGGAAATCATTGCGAAAGCGGTCATCGAGGGATGAGATCGGACATGGACTTTTCATACAGCGAAGAACAGCGCCAACTCGCGGACAGCCTGAGGCGCTTCACGGAAGAGCGCTATCCGCTGGAGGCGCGCCGCAAGGCGAACGGTTTCAGCCGCGACGCGTGGCGAACCTACGCGGAATTCGGCGTGCTGGGGCTCGTGATCGGCTCCGAGCACGGCGGTTTCGATGGCCAAGCCACGGACACATTCGCCATTCAGTTCGAAGCGGGCCGCGCGTGCTTGCCAGAGCCGCTCATTCCGTGCGCGGTCATGGCGGCCGGGCTGATTCAGCGATACGCCACCGAAGCGCAACGCGAAGCGTGGCTGCCGCCGATCGCCGAAGGCCGCGAGATCGTGACGCTCGCGTATCAGGAGCCGTGTGCCCGCTACGACTTCGCGCGTCCGTCGACGGTAGCCGAAGCGCGTGACGACGGCTTCCTGCTCGACGGCGAGAAAGTTCACGTATGGCATGGCGCCGTCGCGCAATCGCTGATCGTATCGGCGTGGAACGCGTCGGCGCAGGCGATGTCGCTGTTCGTCGTGCCGTCGTCGGCTGCCGGCGTGACGATTCGCGCCTATCCGACGCTCGACGGCACGCACGATGCGCAAGTCACGCTGAAGGCGGTGCGCGTGCCGAAAAGCGCGCTCATCGGCGATGCCGCGCGCGGCGAAGCGATGCTCGAAAGCGCACTCGAACTCGGCATCGCGGCGCAGTGCGCGGCGAGCGCGGGCGCGCTGGAACGCCTCGTCGAGATGACGGCCGAATATCTGAGCACGCGCAAGCAGTTCGGCCAGCCGCTCGCGCGCTTTCAGGCGTTGCGCCATCGCGTCGCGGACATGGCCGTGCAAAAGGAACTGGCGTTGTCGATGGCGCATCTGGCGGCATCGGCCATCGATCATCCGAGCGTCATCGAGCGGCGTCGCATGATTTCGTCGGCGAAGCTGATCGTGAGCCGCGCGGCGCGTTTCGTCGGCGAGCAGGCCGTGCAGTTGCACGGCGGCATGGGCGTTACGGCGGAACTGGCTGTCGGCGATTACTTCAAGTCGCTGATGGTGGCGTCGCTACGTCTGGGCGATGCCGAATTTCACGCCGACGTGCTGGCGAATCTGCCGATCGAGCCGGAGGCACGCGCGCGCGCCGCGTGAGACGCGCGCGTCCGGGATCACGCGCCGTCGTTCAGCGCGAGGTCCCGCGAGCGCGCGACGGCTTCGTCGCGGCTCGACACGCCGAGCTTGCTGTAGATGTTCTTCAGATGCCATTTGACCGTCTCGGGCGATATGCCCATCGTCCGGGCGATCTTCTTGTTCGGCAACGCCTGCGCGAGCAGGCTCAACACCTTCGTTTCCCGCACGCTCAGGATTTCCGGCGCCTTCGCCTCGCCGGCGCGCACGCCTGATCCTGGCGCGCCCGGCCGCTTCGCCGTCGCGCGCGCTTGCGCGCTGCGCAGACGATCGGCGTAGAACTGCAACACCGCGCCCTGCGGTTCGGTTCGGACGGCGGCGCCGATCAGATCCAGCGCGGCGGGATGCGCATCGAGCAGCGTGCGCACGAGGCCCAGGCGATGTCCGTGGCGCACGGCGTCCAGCATGACCTGGCGCGCCGAATCCGCGTCGCCGCGAACGTGCGCCGTGACAGCCCTGCGCACTTCCAGAGACACGGTGCGTCGCTGCCAGCCGCGCGCCCGGCACAGTTCGATGAGCGGCGCGAGCGCATGCGCCGCCGCGTCGTGATCCTCGTGCGCCATGCGCCAGTCGATGTGCGCCTGCTGCGCGACGAAGCGGAAATCGGCCGCGTGCGCGAGCGAGCCGGCGCGCGCGGTCAGTTCGTCGAGCCGCGCGAGGCCCGCGTGCGCGGCGTCGAACTGGCCGCCCTGCAAGTCGCGCCGGACGCGCTGCGCGACGCAATGCGCGAGCGCGCGCCGCAGATCGTGCTTCGCGGCGTAATCCTCGAGCCGATCGAGACACGCGATCGCATCGAGCCGATGACCCGCGAGCCAGCGCGATGACGACAGCACCGTGAGCACGCTCGTCACCGCATCCGGAAACGACACGCGCTCGATGACGTCGAGACGTTCTTCGAGCAGCTTGCACGCCTGATCGGCATCGCCGGATTCGTAGAGCACTTCGCCGAGCAGCGCGGCGGCGAGCGCGGACGCCTCCGCCGCGGCGCTGCCCCGCGGTTCGGCCTCGTGGAGCACGTCGCGGCACACGCGCTCGGTGCGCAGCAGATCGCCTTCCAGCAGATGACCGAAACCCACGAGCGCGCGCCCGCTCAGCACGCCCGCCGACGTGCTCATGAGCGGCGTGCCGTCCGCGAGCACGGGCGCGCGGTCGGTCTGCGCGCGGCGCGCTTCGTCGAATTCGCCGCGCAGCGTATGCGCCCAGGTCAGCAGATTGTTGTGCGCGCCGATGGTGATGCCTTGCGCGTCGTCCGGCAGCGTGCGCAGCTGCGGCAGCAGTGTGCAGGCGGCGTCGAGATCGTCGCGCTGGACCGCGAGCGCGGCTTCCAGCAGCGTTACGCGATAGCGCGAGTGCGTGTCGTCGTGCGCGAGATCGGCGCGCAGCCGTTCGATCTCGCTCGCGCAAGCGTCGAACTCGCGATTGTAGAGATGCAGATGGATCATCCAGAGCCGCAGCCCGACGCGCGCCTGAATCTCGGCTTGCGGCAAGAGACGCATCAGCGCGACGATCCGGCGCAGTTCGCCGCGCGGCTGCAGGGCGCGCGCGATCTGCGCGACGAGATCGGCGGCGGCGGCGGGTTCGCCGGCGAGCACGGCGTGACGCACGGCTTCATCGGCGTAATCGTGCTCGCGGAACCACTGCCATGCCGTGTGATGCACTTGCCGCTGCTGCGCCTCGCTGCGTGCGCGAAAGCGCTCCAGCAAGGTCTCGCGAAAGAGCGGATTCAGGCGATACCACACATTGCGTGCATCCTGACCGGCGGGCGCGAGAAAGAGATTGTCGCTTTCCAGACGGGCGAGCAGCTTGAGCACGCTGTCGGGATGATCCGCGCGGCCGATCAGCGCGACGCACAAGGGCGCGCAGAGCCGCTCGCACACGGCCATCCGCATGAGCAGCTCGCATTCGCTCGCGGCGAGCCGCGACAGCACTTCGCGTCCGAAATACTCCGCGAACGTGTGGATGTCGAGCAGCGGAGCGTCCGCGAACGCTTCATCGAGCGCGAGCTGCTTCGGCGCGACGTTCCCGCGCTTCGCGCCGACCACCATCAGCTGCAGCCCGGCGATCCAGCCATCGGTCATTTCGTGCATGCGGCGCGCGTCGCGCGGGGCGATGTCGCGAAGCTGCGATTTGAGAAACGCGAACGATTCCGCCATCGAAAAGCGCAGATCGCGCATGTCGAGTTCGAGCAGCAGACCTTCGTCGCGAATGCGGCCGACGGACAGCGGAATCGCGCCGCGCGACGCGATCGCGACATGCAGATTCGGCGGCGCGTAATCGAGCAGCCATTGCAGCGATTGATGACAGCGCCGATCCGTCAGCCGATGCAGATCGTCGAGCACGAGCACGAGATCGCCCTGACGGCCCGCGATGCCGCGCACCAGCGCGATGATCGTGCGTTCGACCGCTTCGTCGTCGAGGCCGCGGCCGCCGAGCAGGGCGGCGTCGCCGGCGATCGACGGATCGACTTGCGCGAGGCTCGCGGCCAGTGCGTCGAGGAACCGGGCGAGGTCGTCGGTTTCATCGGACAGCGTGAGCCACGCGACCTGAAACGCGAGCGGATAAAGCGCCTCGCGCCACGCGATGAGCGCGGTCGTCTTGCCGTAGCCCGCCGGGCCTTGCATCACGATGCAGCGCTTGCGCCGGGCTTCGACGAGCTGCGCGACGAGCCGCTCGCGGCCCACGATGCGCGTCGATATGCGCGGCGATGCGCAGGCCGGATCGGACGCGGATGCCCGCGCGGTGTCGTCATCGGAATGATTCGGATAGCGAAGGAGGATCGTTTCAGTCATCAAGCACCTGCGTCTTTCAAGGTGGGACAAAACTCCGATGCCGGCGATTCTAGCGTTCACGACGCGCCGTGCCCGCTAGGGAACACGCGTAGTCCGGCGCGGGAACTATCCGAGTACGGCAATGGTTCGCTCGACGAACGAACTGGGGTATTCCCGCGCCTACTCGATTCGGGTAGTGGTGACGGGAAGACGCCCTGCAACACTGAATCGGACGGGATCGGAGGGGCGTCGGCGTGCGTCGCGTGCATCGGACAAAGGCGCCGGGGAGACCAAAAACCCATAACGAGGAGACAGCTATGTGTATCGTCAGGAAGAGCGTTGCCGGTGCGGCCCTTGCGGTCGTGGCAAGCGGCGCGGCGGCCCAGTCCAGCGTCACGCTTTACGGCGTCGCGGACGCATTCTTTCAGTGGTACGACAACGGCGGCCAGCATTCCTGGTCGATGCGAAGCGGCGGCAACAGCGGTTCGATGGTCGGCCTGAAGGGCAGCGAAGATCTCGGCAGCGGCCTGAAGGCCGTGTTCACGCTGGAGAGCGGCTTCAACATCAACAACGGCACCGCTTTCGCCGATTCCTCGGTGATGTTCTATCGTCAGGCGTGGGTCGGCCTGTCGCACGAAAAGTACGGCTCGCTGACGTTCGGCCGGCAGTATCAGCCGACGTTCTGGTCGCTCTATCCGACCGATCCGTTTCGCGCGAACGAAGTGCTCTCGCCGCTCGCGGCATCGGCGAATTCCATCGACCGAAACACGATCGCCACGCAGACGGGCGGCGGCCGTTCGAGCAATGCGATCGTCTACAAGTCGCCGAATCTCAGCGGATTCCAGCTTTGGGGCATGTATGCGCTCGCGGCGTCCGTGACGCAGCCGTATCCGCAGAGCACGGGCAACATGCTCGATGTGGCCGCCACGTACTCCGGTTACGGGCTGTACGCAGGCGTGTCGTATCAGTTCCAGCATCCCGGATCGAAGACCTTGCCGGGATTGCCGGCTGCGGTGAACACGGTGTCCGTCGAGCATTACACGGCGGCGCTCGCGTATCGCATCGGCATCGTGAATCTGCAGGCCAACTACACGTATCACAAGCCGGAGAATCCGGCCGCGGGTTCCGTCGCGGCGCGGCTGAACGCGGCGCATCCGTTCAGCGTCGCGGAAATCGGCGCGACGATTCAGGCGACGCCCGCCGACGCCATCGAAATCGCCGGCTTTCAGCGCCTCGCGCGCGGCGTGCATGACAACACCTGGGGCGTGCAGGTCGGCGCGGATCATAGCCTCTCGAAGCGCACGACCCTTTATGCGCGCGCGGGCTTCATGAAGAACAACGGCCTCGCGACGACCGCCTGGCCCGGCTACACGACGACCGCGGGCGAGAATCAGACGCTCGTCGGCGTCGGCATGTCGCATCGCTTCTGATTGACAGCGGGCGCGCTTCGTCCGAACCTGCGGGCGCGGCGGAGTGCGCCGTTCGGCATTCATCGCATCGAGCATCGTTACAACAAACATGGCGGCAAATCACACTATGAAATTACTTCGAACTGCAAAGCTGATGATCGGCGTCGCCGCCGTCAGCGCATCGTTTTATGGCTACGCGCAGAGCGGCGCGTCGGCGCCCGTGAGCGCGTCCGCGCCGGCGATGGCATCAGCGGCGAATGGCGGCAAGACTTCGTCGAAAGCGGCGGATCGCGCGCTGCGCCGGAAGATCCTCACCGCGCTCGCCGACGCAAAGGGAATGCGCGCGGCCGGCATCACTGTGCGCGCCACCGACGGCGACGTGCTGCTCGAAGGCTGGGTTCCCGAAGTCGCGCAGATCGAGCAGGCGACGCGCGTGGCGCAGGGCGTGCCGGGCGTGAAAACGGTGCGCAACACGCTGACGCTCTCGACATTCTGATAGCGCTTGAACGTTCCTTCATGGCCCCGCGCCGGTTTGCGCCGACGCGGGGCGTTTGCATTACGCGCAGCCGGCGATCGACTTCGTTTCGAGGAACTCGGACAAACCGTGCTCGCCGAACTCGCGACCGTTGCCGGATGTCTTGTAGCCGCCGAAAGGCGCGTTCAGGTCGAGCGTCGCGCCGTTGAGCATCACCGCCCCCGCGCGCAGATGATCCGCGACGCGACGCGCGCGCGCCGCGTCGGATGACGACACGTAGGCGGCGAGACCGAAGTCGGTATCGTTGGCGATGTCGATGGCTTCGTCTTCGCTCGAATACGGAATCATCACGACGACCGGACCGAAAATTTCCTCGCGCGCAATGCTCATGTCGTTGCGCACGTTGGCGAACACGGTCGGGCGCGCGTAGAAGCCGCGCGTGAGCGTATCGGGCCGGCCGGGGCCGCCGGCTGCGAGCGTCGCGCCTTCGTCGATGCCGCGCTGGATCATCTGCTGCACGCGCTCGTACTGACGCCGATTCGAGATCGGGCCGAGTTTGGTATCGGGATGCGCCGGATCGCCGACCGTCAGCGCGTTCGCGGTCGCGGCAGCGATTGCAACGGCGTGGTCGTGCAGACGCTTCGGCACCAGCATGCGCGTCGGCGCGATGCACGTCTGGCCGGAGTTGAGCATGCAGAAGATCACGCCGTTCGATACGGCGCTCTTCAGATCGGCGTCGTCGAGGATCAGGTTCGGCGACTTGCCGCCCAGCTCCTGCGTGACGCGCTTCACGGTCGGCGCCGCTTTCATCGCGACATCGACACCCGCGCGCGTCGATCCGGTGATCGACACCATATCGACACCGCGATGGCTCGCGAGCGCCCCGCCGATGTCGGCGCCATCGCCGTAAATCATGTTGAACACGCCGGCTGGCACGCCCGCGTCGTGGAGAATCTGCGCGAAAAGTTCGGCGTCGAGCGGCGTGATTTCCGATGGCTTCAACACGATGGTGCAGCCCGCCGCAAGCGCGGGCGCGACTTTCGCCGCGATCTGATTGAGCGGCCAGTTCCACGGCGTGATGAGCGCCGCCACGCCGATCGCCTCGCGCACGATCTGCGTGCGTCCGCGCGTGGCGACGAACGGGAAGTCCTGCAGCGCGGTCAGCGTGCCGTGAAACTGGCCGAGTCCGGCGGGCGCCTGCTTCTCGCGCGCGAGCCATGCGGGCGCGCCCATTTCCGTGGTGATCGCGTCGGCGAGCGCGCCCATGCGTTCCTTGTACAGCGTCATGACGCGGCTCAGCAACGCCGCGCGCGTCGCGACGCTCGTGCGCGACCACGCGGGAAACGCGGCGCGCGCCGCTGCGACCGCGGCGTCGACGTCGGCGCTCGTGCCCATCGCCACGCGGCCGATGACGTCTTCCGTCGCGGGATTGACGATGTCGGCGAAATGCGCGCCAGCGGCCGGCTCGACCCAACGTCCGCCGATATAGAACTTGTTCAACTCTTTCACGGTTTCTCCATTGCGTGATGACGCGCTCAGACCGGGCGCTCACCGATGATCGTCGCGCGCATCATGCGGCGCGCGGCGGGATAGTAGTCCTGAACGGCATAGTGCTGCGTGGCGCGGTTGTCCCAGAAGGCGATCGTGTGCGGCTCCCATTTCAGGCGCACTTGATATTCCGGCGCGGCCGCTTGCCGGAACAGATAGTGAAGGAGGTCCATTTCGGCCAGCTTGAGATCGAAGCCGAAGCGATAGCCCGCGATCTCCGCGTAGTTGGAGAAATGCGTCGTGAATGCCTCGTTGACGAAGAGCAGCTTCTCGCCGGATTCGGGATGCGTGCGGACCACCGGATGCGTGACGGCCGGGTTTTGCGCGCGCACGGTGATGCGCTGTTCGGGCGGCAGCATCGAGCCGAAGAGCGGCATCAGATCGTGCACGGCGATGAGGCCCTCGAGACGCGCTTTGACTTCGGCGGGCAGGTTCTCGTAGGCGAGCGCCATGTTCACCCAGATGGTGTCGCCGCCGGTTGGCGGACATTCGACGCAACGCAGGATCGAGCCCATCGACGGCACTTCGCGCCACGAAACATCGCTGTGATAGATGTTTTCGCGGCCGCGCTTCTTGTCGGACTTGTCGAAGACGACGAGCTCCGGATGATCGGGATGATGCGCGATGACGGGATGCACTTCCAGGTTGCCGAACCGCTGCCCGAGCGCGACATGCTGCGCGGGCGTAATGTCCTGATCGCGGAAGAACAGCACCTTGTAGCGGATCAGCGCGCGGCGCAGCGCGAGATACGTCGGCTCGTCGAGCGGCTGGCGCAGGTCGATGTCGCTCACGTAAGCGCCGATCGCGGGCGTGGCCTGCGTGACGGTGAACGGCCAGATTTCGCCTGGAGCCGAATCGGAAGTGCGTGCTTCGATGGTCGAACCGGCTTGCTGCATGTCGATCTCCCGTTGATGCGGCGTCGCCAAAACAGGCGCCCGAGCCGCGATGCTCGCGAGCATGGTCGCACAACCTGTCATAACAGGTGTACCGGTTAAAACCCGTAGCCTGTCATGACAGCTACAATCGCCGTCAGTGTTTCGATCCACCGGACAAGATAAAAGGGCGCCATGACACAAACTCGTTTCAGGCAGATCGAAGAAGCGTTGCGGCAGCAGATCATCGCCAACGATCTCGCGCCGGGCGTCAAGCTGCCGTCGGAAGCGGAACTCGTCGAACAATATGGCGCGAGCCGCATCACGATCCGGCAGGCGCTCGCCGGGCTGCATGCGAGCGGGTTGATCGAGAAGATCAACGGGAAGGGAAGTTTCGTCACGCGTCCGTCGGAGCGCTCGGATCTCGGACAACTGACCGGTTTCTACGAAGCGGCGCGCAAGCGCGGCCAGACGGCCAACGGCGAACTGCTGTCGGTGCGGACGATCACGCCGCCGCCGTTCGCGATGGAAGCGCTCGGCTTAAGCGAAGGCGACACGCTCGTCTGCGCGACGACCTTGCGTCTGTGGGACGCCGCGCCTGTCGCCATGTTCATGGTGATGGCCGACCCGGCGCTCATGGACGCACTCGTCGCCGAAGACCTCGAAACGAACGACGTCACGAGCATTCTCGAAGAACGCCTCGGTTATCGGCTGAAGCATTTGGAAACCGAGAGCGCCGCGATCGCCGCCACGAAAGAGCACGCGCGGCGGCTGAAGGTGGATCCGGGCGCGCCGCTTCTGCGCGTCCGGTGCACGCCTTTCGACATTCAGGGCAAGGCGCTGTGCTGCGCCGAACTGCTGTTTCGCGGCGACCGCTTCGCGTACAAGGCGAAGGTGTCGCGCTAGCCGCGCTCAGGCGGCGCTCGTCGCGACCGGCTCGGTCGAAGCGCGCGGCGCGCGATCCGGATGCATCCAGCGCAGCGCGATGAGCGTGGCGACGATCAGCATGGCGGCGGTCGTCGCGAAGCCCAGTTCGTAGGCGTGGGCACTCGTGCTGCCGTGCGCCTGCACGATGCGGCCGATGACCATCGGCGCGATCGCCGCGCCCGTGCTCGCGAGCGCGGTGTGGATGCCGATGAGCGCGCCGCGCTGCGCATCCGGCACGACTTCGGACAGCACGGCGGGCGCGAGCGCGAAACACACGGCCGGCAGCGCGCCGGCCACCGCGAACACGGCGACCTTCTGCGCGGAGCTGAGGCCCGGCAGCATCAGCGCGAAGAAAAGGCACGCGGATATCGCGAACGCGGCGCACAGCAAACGCACGCGTGCGCTGCGAGACGACGCCCCGCGAGCGAGCATGCGCTGCGACAGCCAACTGAGCCCGAGGCTGAACGGCGCCGCGGTGGCGATCACGAGCGCGAAGCAGCGTCCGGACGCGATGCCGGAGAAGCCGAGCGCTTTTTCGAGGTAACTCATCAGCCAGGTCGTGTTGGCGCCGAGCATCCAGTAAGCGGCGAAACCGAGCATGAACACGCTGAGGACGGTCGGATTGCTCAGGAGCTTGCGATACGGCACTTTCTGAGGCGCGGCGTCGGCACTGGCGTTGCCGCGCGGACGCCGCGCAAGATTGCCCTCGCGTCCGACGAACAGCCACACGACGCTCCACAACGCGCCGACGATGCCGAGCAGGATGAAGTTCATGCGCCAGCCCCAGTGATGCGTGATCACCGGAATGAGCAGGCCCGCGAGCAGCAGGCCGACCATCGCGCCCTGATTGAGCAAGGCGACCGGCATGTTGCGCTTTTCGTCGGGAAACCATTTGTAGAGCGCGTGTACGGAAACGGGATAGAACGGGCCTTCCGCCGCGCCGAGCACCATGCGGCTCAGGAGAAACGCGGCCATGCTGCTGAAGAGCGCCTGCGGAATCTGCAGCACGGCCCACATGACGCCCATCGCGAGCAGCAGCCAGCGGGTCTGGATGCGGTTCGACAGAAAGCCGACCAGCACCGTCGATACGGCGAACAGCCAGAAGAAGCTTCCCGCGACGACGCCGAATTGCGCCGGCGACAGGTTCAGATCGCGCATCAGCGGCACGGCCACCATGCCGAGCACGATCTTGTCGAGGAAATTGATGAGGGCAAGCGCCGTCAGCATCAGCGTCGTCAACCACGCCGCGCGTGGCCTGTAACCGTCGAGTGAGTTCATGGGTCGGATCGGCTCAAAAATGCGGCGCCCGTTCGGGCCGCGGGGTGCGTTGTAGGTTTCGCCGCGCGCGCTCGCGCGGAGTGCAAGCTGCACGTCGCCACGTTAAGTGCGCGTGACGAACCGCACCCCCACCCGAAACAGGGAGGACAGGGAAAACGCCGTCCCGCACAGTGTGTCACGCGGCGGGCGCAGACTGTTCGCCGCCTCGTTGCCTGGATTGCCGGCGCGCCTGGCATCACGCGGATGGCATCGTCCTTGCAAACGGTTCTTCCTCCGGACTATCGAACCATCGTTCAGCCCTGAAAGGAGAGTGCTCATGAGTCTGGATCTGACCTTCCGCGCAGGCGAAGCAACCGTGCTGGCGGCGCCGGGACAAGCGACCGACGCGATGCCCGAAATTCTCATCGGCCGCGTCGACGGGCCGGTCGGCCACGCGTTCGCCAACATGATGGCGCAATCGAAAGGACACACGGCGATGTTCGCGATACGCGCGTGCAATCAGATGGTGCGCCCGGCGACGATGATCGTGCCGAAAGTGACGCTGAAGGACATGGCGAACATCGATCTGTTCGGCGGCGTGGTGCAGTCGGCAACCGCCGATGCGGTCGTCGATTGCCTGATAGAAGGCATCCTGCCGAAGGATCAGGCGAACGATTTGTGCATCATCAGTCTGGTGTGGATCGATCCGCGTTGCGCGACGGACGCGAACATCGACAAGAAGGACATGTACCGCACGAATTACGAAGCGACCAAGCTCGCCATTCAGCGCGCCATGAGCAACGAGCCGAGCGTGGAGGAACTCATCGCGAATCGCCACACGATCAAGCACGACATGGACGACTGGAGCTGAATTCCACGGTTCAGCGGTTTCCCGCCGGACGCGGCTCGCGCTTTCGTGGCGCCGCTCGCCGACGCGGGCTGCGCGGCGACGGTGCGCAATCTTCGCCGATGGCGGTGCCGGCGGATTTGTGCTGCGCGGCGGGCGGCGCGAGATCGGCCGCTTTCAAGGTGAAGTTGACGCGCACGGTGTCGTACGGAAACACGATGGCGCCGTGCTCGTCGTGTTCCAGCAAGCCGGCTTCGAGAAGCGCTTGCACGTCGCGATGCACGCCTTTCACGTCGCGTTCGAGCCGGCGCGACAGCTCGCGGATCGACATCGGGCCGGCGCCGGTCATCGCGCGGATGATTTGCCAGCGGGGCGTGGTGAAGGTGCGGAAGAGGAGTTCGGGCGTGGCGTAGGAGAAGAACCTTCCTGGGAACTTGCCGCTCTTGACCGTGGCAAGAACGCGCTCGCTGAACTCTTCCAGCGACGCGATGCCGATCGTGACGGTCTTCATCATCCTGACCTCCATCTGTTCCAGACTTGCACATTCGTGAAGAAGTCGGCGCATAACTGCTCGACCGACGTAAATTCATAAAGTGTCTCGACTTTCGCGAAGTGACGGTGATCGCCTTTGCCTCGCTCGTTGTCGTAACGCAGCACGCACTCGCCAGCGACGACATACGCAAGCCTGTATTTATATGAATGTGTGCATCCCGGAACAGGCTCAGGGACATGCCATATCGTTAGTTCGACGAAACCACCGGAAGGCAGCTCCTCTCGCGCACCCAGGACGAGCGGAGCTTTTCTGTTGGACACTCTGACAACGCCATAGTGTGTTGTCAAATGCTCCAACACCCGGCCGCCGCCCGCCATTCCCCGAACGGACGACTTGACACACCTTCGCTGCCAAGCTCGCGAGACGCTGCTAGACTGACACGCGCGTCGAGCTGCGCGCTTTCATGACGAAAAGAAGTCAGACGCGCCGCCCGCGATTCCGCACTGCAACATGCCCGCGCGACAAGAACGCGCCACCACCTTATAGCCGTCACCTATCGGCGGCATTGCAAAAATCGCATTCTATTGAGCGCCGCTCTCACGTATTTTTTAAGTTGCACAAGGCTGTCGGGATGAACCACGCATCGCCCGATGCACGCCGCGAAATCCCTTATCGGACCAGGTTCGTGCAGCGCCTCGCATGGATCTGACGCCATGGTAGTCAGTAGCACAAGAACTAGTACTAGTGGGTACGTCCTCGCAAGGAGATAACGCATGTCAAACGAATCGAAGTGCCCGTTTACGCATGCCGCCGGCACCGGAACGACCATCCGTGACTGGTGGCCGCGGCAACTGCGGGTAGATCTGCTGAGTCAGCATTCCGACAAGTCGAATCCGCTCGGCTCGGGTTTCGACTATGCCGAAGCATTCAAGAGCCTCGACCTCGCCGCGGTCAAGAAAGATCTCGCGGAGCTCATGACCGATTCGCAGGAATGGTGGCCTGCCGACTTCGGCCACTACGGTCCGTTGTTCATCCGGATGGCGTGGCATAGCGCGGGCACGTATCGCATCGGCGATGGCAGGGGAGGCGGCGGACGCGGCCAGCAACGTTTCGCGCCGCTCAATAGCTGGCCGGACAACGTCAGCCTCGACAAGGCGCGCCGCCTGCTCTGGCCCGTCAAGCAGAAATACGGACAGAATCTTTCATGGGCCGATCTGATCATCCTCGCCGGCAACGTCGCGCTAGAAACGATGGGCTTCAAGACGTTCGGCTTCGCGGGCGGACGCGAAGACACATGGGAGCCGGATCAGGATGTCTACTGGGGCAATGAAAAGACCTGGCTCGGCGGCGATGTCCGCTACGGCAAGGGCGCGGCCGGCAACGATGAAGATCAGGGCGTCATCACCGCCGACGAACAGAAGCACGGCGAGGAAGTCAGCCGCACCGACGGCGGCCGCAATCTGGAGAATCCGCTGGGCGCGGTGCAGATGGGCCTGATCTATGTCAATCCGGAAGGCCCGGACGGCAATCCCGATCCGCTCGCGGCGGCGCATGACATCCGCGAGACTTTCGCCCGCATGGCGATGAACGACGAAGAAACCGTCGCGCTGATCGCCGGCGGCCATACGTTCGGCAAGACGCACGGCGCGGGGCCTTCCGATAACGTCGGTCCGGAGCCGGAATCGGCGGATCTGGAAAACATGGGCCTCGGCTGGAAGAACAGCTACGGCAGCGGGAAGGGCGCGGACACGATCACGAGCGGCCTCGAAGTCACCTGGACCACGACGCCGACGAAGTGGGGCCAGGGATTCTGGGAGAACCTTTTCGGTTACGAGTGGGAACTGACGAAGAGTCCCGCGGGCGCGAATCAGTGGATCGCGAAGGATTCGACGGAAACCATCCCGCACGCGCACGACCCGTCGAAGAAGATCAGACCGACGATGCTGACGACGGACCTGTCGCTGCGCTTCGATCCGGAATACGCGAAGATTTCCAAGCGCTTCTGGGAGAATCCAGACCAGTTCGCCGACGCCTTCGCCCGCGCGTGGTTCAAGCTGACGCATCGCGACATGGGTCCGAAGGCTCGCTATCTCGGGCCGGAAGTGCCGGAGGAAGAACTGCTGTGGCAAGACCCGATTCCGGCGGTGGATCATCCGCTCGTCGGCGATCAGGATGTCGCGGGGCTCAAGCAGAAGGTGCTGGCGTCGGGGTTGTCGATTACCGATCTGGTGTCGGCGGCGTGGGCATCGGCATCGACGTTCCGGGGCTCCGACAAGCGCGGCGGCGCGAACGGTGCGCGCATTCGTCTCGCTCCGCAGAAGGACTGGGAGGCGAACAGGCCTGAACAGCTCGGCAAGGTCTTGTCGACGCTCGAAGGCATCCAGAAAGAATTCAACGGCGCGCAAGTGGGCGGCAAGAAGATCTCGATGGCCGATCTGATCGTGCTGGCGGGCAACGCGGCGATCGAGAAGGCGGCGGAGAAGGCGGGCCACACGGTCACGGTGCCGTTCACGCCGGGCCGCATGGACGCGTCGCAGGACAAGACAGACGTGCTCTCGGTCTCGGCGCTCGAACCGGTCGCCGATGGCTTCCGCAACTTCGTCAAGTCGAACGTGCGCGTGCCTGTCGAGACGCTTTTGATCGACAAGGCGCAATTGCTGACGCTGACCGCGCCGGAGATGACAGCGCTCATCGGCGGTTTGCGCGCGCTCAACGTGACCGCCGCAGACAACGCGCACGGCGTCTTCACCGACAAGCCCGAAACGTTGACGAACGACTTCTTTGTCAACCTGCTCGACATGAATACGGAGTGGTTGCCGATGTCGTCGCGCCGCGATGTGTTCGAAGGGCGCGATCGCAAGTCGGGGCAGCGCAAGTGGACCGCCAGCCGCGTCGATCTGATCTTCGGCTCGCATTCGGTGCTGCGCGCGCTCGCCGAAGTCTATGCGAGCAGCGATGCGAAGGAGAAGTTCGTCAGCGACTTCGTCGCGGCGTGGACGAAGGTGATGAACCTCGACCGCTTCGATCTGAAGAAGTAAGCGGCCAGGCTCGTAGAAGCTGCAGGCAACGCGGCGGTCCTTCGGGGCCGCCGTTTCTTCTTGCAACGCGCTTCAATGCGCGACGCGCGCGGGCCGCTGCTTGAAGAGAAATCCGCACACGACGATGAACATCGCGAGCGCGATCGACGCGCCGTAGCGGCTCATCGCGAGACCGCCGTTCGCGACCGGCTTGTCGAGAAAATCGCCGACTACGGCGCCGAGCGGCCGCGTCAGGATGAACGCGCTCCAGAACAGCAGGGTGCGCGAAACGTTCGTGAAGCCATACGCGAGCACGATCAGCAACAGCGCGCCGCCGAAGATCGTCGCGGCGCCCGTGTAGCCGAAGCCCACGGTGTCGGCGGTCCAGTCGCCGAGCGCGGTGCCGAGGGTCTGCGAGAACATGATCGTGACCCAGTAGAAGGCTTCCGCTTTCGGCGATGCGATCGTCGATACCGAGACCGATCCCATCGCACGATGCCACACCGCGAGCGATGCGATCAGCAACGCGAGCAAGATCGCGCCTCCGCCTGCATAGCCGATGCCGAGCGAGCGGTCCGCGAAGTCGGCGAGCGTGGTGCCGACGGTCGTCGTCGCGATGATCGTGATCCAGTAGAGCGCGGGCTGGAATCGCTCCGCCTTGACTTGCGCAATCACCGCGACGACGAACACGGCCGCGAAGATGAACGTGCTCACCAGATAGCCGAGGTTCATCGACATCGAGAGTGCGTCGCCGCCGGTTTCGCCGAGCGTCGTCGCCGCTATCTTGATGATCCAGAACGCCAGGGTCAGTTCGGGGACCTTGGCGAGTGCATTTTCTGTTCGCTCCATGTCGTCTCTCATGCGAGGAAAGACTCGAGCGTAGGGGTAGGGGCTTAGGAGAGGCTTAGTACGAGCACCATTTCGCCCCTTCGCGTATCGTCGACGTTCCGACCCGTTCATCCACAAGGAGCCACGCCATGCCCCGCACCGTCGCCGAGAAACGCGCCGCTTTTCGCGCGCTGCACGAATCCGGCTGCTTCATGTTGCCGAATCCCTGGGACGTCGGTTCCGCCCGCTATCTCGCGACGCTCGGCTTCAAGGCGCTCGCGACGACGAGCTCGGGCTTCGCATGGTCCAAAGGTCACGCGGACAATCACATGCAGCGCGACGCCGTGCTCGCTCATCTGCGCGAAATCGTCGAGGCGACGGATTTGCCCGTGAACGCCGACTTCGAAAGCGGCTTCGGCGCGACGCCCGACGAAGTGGCTCAAAGCGTGATGCTCGCGGTGGAGGCGGGCGTCGCGGGCTTGTCGATCGAGGATTCGACCGGCGACGCATCCGCGCCGCTCTTTGCGCTCGATGTCGCCGTGGCGCGCATGAAGGCGGCGCGGCGCGCGATCGACGCAAGCGGCGGCGACACCTTGCTCGTCGGCCGCGCGGAAAACTTCTTCGCGGGCAAGCCCGATATCGACGATGCCATCGCGCGTCTCAAGGCGTATTCCGATGCCGGCGCCGATTGCCTCTACGCGCCCGGCATCAAGACGCGCGAGCAGATCGAAGCCGTCGTGAAGGCGGTCGCGCCGAAGCCGGTGAACCTGCTGATCGGCGGCGTGTCCGAGTTCACGCTGAGCGACGTCGCCGCGCTCGGCGTGCGGCGCGTGAGCGTCGGCGGAGGGCTTGCGCGCGTCGCGTGGGGCGGGTTCATGCGCGCGGCGCAAGGACTTGTCGATGGCCGCTTCGACGGGTTCAAGGACGCCGCGGCGGGCAACGATCTCAACGCGATTTTCGACGCGCGCGCGTAACGTACCCGGCTACTTCTTGCGCTTCGCCATGTAGCCGAGATACGCGATGACCGCATCGAGATCGCTATCGCTGATCGCGTTCTTGTCGAAGCCGGGCATCTTCATGTCGGCCCACGCGCGAATCGACTTCGGATCGCGGATGTACCCCTTCAGCGCCCACGGCTGAAAATATTCGGTCGGATTATGCGGACGATTCAGGTCCGGGCCGACCGACGCATCGCCCGCGCCGTTCAGCTTGTGGCAGACCATGCATTGCGTCGTGAAGACGGTCATGCCGCGACGTATCGGCGAATTGGCGGGCACGCTCTTGTCGACGGCGATCTGCGGGAAGCGCGCGGCGAGCGTCGGCGCAATGCGAATCGCGTCGACCTTGAACGGCCACTGCTCGCTCGTGACGCCCGACGCGGCCGGATCGATCCACACGACATAGAACGGACCGACATCGCCGCTGCCCGGCACCTGTGGCCAAGGGTCGTCCGCCGGCTCGATCGCGAGCCACGGTTCGGCGCGCTTCTTCGCATCGCCGAACAGCAGCTTCGCGGAAAAGTGCGTGACGAAACCGTCGGTGGCCGTGACCTGAAGCTCCTTGCCCGCGGGCAGTTCCGTGATGCCGAGCAGCGCGCGCAAGGGCACGGCGCGATACGTCATGCTGCGATGAAACGTGACGTCGTTCGGCACGCGGATGATCGCGGCATCCGGGCGCGCGAGCAATTGATCGGCCGTGAGCGAGCGCTCGCCGCCGACGTTGATCGTGAGCGATGCGGCCATCGATGACGCGCAGGCGAGCATCAGGCTCGCGAGCGCCAGGGCGCGTTTGAACATCATCGTCGCGGTCCTCCTTTGCGTGCGGTGATGATACTGCCTCACGCCGTTTGCCACGATGCGTGGCATGCGGAGTGCTAAGGGAAAGAGGGCGCGATGATAGACTTGAAAGTCTCGCGGCGCTGGCCATCGGCGCTGCCCGAACGTCACGAAAACAGAAACGAATGAAAGCCAAACGATTCTCGATGATCCGCGATTTCCATCTGGCCGACTGGTTCACGCTGGGCAACGCGGTGTGCGGCACGGGCGCGCTTTTCTCGTCGATGTCCTATCTCGACGACTCCGATGTGCTGCATATCTATCTCGCTTGCGCGCTCGTGTTCGCGGCGCTCGTGTTCGACGTGCTCGACGGCCGCATCGCGCGCTGGCGTCAGAAGGCTTCGCTCTTGGGCAAGGAGCTGGACTCCCTCGCCGATGTGATCTCGTTCGGCGTCGCGCCGGCGATCATCGGCTATGGGTTCGGCATGCGCGGCCTCTACGACCGCGTGATCCTGGCCTATTTCGTCGCGTGCGGCGTGTCGCGGCTCGCGCGCTACAACGTCACGACCGAAGAGATGTCGGGCGCAAGCGGCAAGGTCACGCACTTCGAAGGCACGCCCATTCCCACATCGTTTCTCATCGTGCTGCTGCTGACCATCGGCGCGTGGTCCGGCGCGATCGGCGAAAGCATGTGGCTCGGCACGGTGCGTCTCGGCGGCTTCACGCTGCATCCGCTCGTGCTGATCTACGCGATCTCCGGCTCGCTGATGATCAGCCGCATCCGCATTCCCAAGCCGTGAGGATCAGGCGCTGGCCGAAGCCGCGTGATGCCGCCCGATCAGCAGAAAGTGCGCGAGCGCGATGAGCGGAAAGCACGTCGCGACGCTCGCGACGAGCGTCCAGCCGCCGTGCTCGTAAAGCTGGCTCGCGAACGCCGAGCCGAATGCGCCGCCTATGAAAATGCTCGTCATGTAAACGGCGTTCAGCCGGTTGCGGCTCGCGGCGTGTAGCGCGTAGATTTCACGCTGGCCGAGCACCATGTTCATCTGCACGGCGAAATCGAGCACGATGCCCGTCACGACAAGCGCGCCCACGCCCCACGCGGGATGAATCACCACGGGAAGATACGCGATCGCCGCGAGAATCAGCGCGATGAAGGTCGCGCGCACGGTGTGGCCCGCATCGGCGAGACGCCCGGCGATCGGCGCGGATGTCGCCCCGGTCGCGCCGATCAGCGCGAAGATGCCGATGGCCGTCTGCGAAAGCCCGTAATGACGCGTCAGTTCGATCGGAATGCCGGTCCAGAAGAGACTGAACGATGCGAACATCAGCCCTTGATAAAGCGAGCGATGACGCAGCACCGGCATCGTTCGCACGAGATGCCCGAGCGAGCCGATGAGCTGAAAATACGTCGCCTGATGATCTGGCTTGCGGCTCGGAATCGTGAACGCGAGCACGCTCGTGACGCCGATCATCAACACGGCGGCCGCGCCGAACATCGCGCGCCAGCCGAAGTGGCCCGCGACGAGACTCGATATCGGCCGCGACAGCAGAATGCCGAGCAACAACCCGCTCATGATCGTGCCGACCACTTTGCCGCGCGATTCGTCCGGCGCGAGATGCGCGGCGAGCGGAATCAGAATCTGCACCGCCACCGACGAAAAGCCGATCACGAGCGAGATCAGGAGAAACCAGCCGGGCGTGTGCGTGAACGTGGCCGCCGTGAGACTCGCGATCGACACGAGCGCGGTCGCGATCATGAGCTTGCGGTTTTCGAGCAGATCGCCGAGCGGCACGATGAAGAACAGCCCGAGCGCATAGCCGATCTGCGTGAGCGACACGATCAGGCTCGCCGTGCCGCCCGCCATGTGCAGATCGGGCGCGATGAGTTCGATGATCGGCTGCGCGTAATACAGATTCGCGACGATCGCGCCGCAGCAGAAGGCGAAGAGCGCAATGAGGCCGCGCGTGAGTTCGACGTGCTTGCCGCCGTCGCGTGTGGTCGAAGCTGAAGCCGGCATGTAAACAGACCCTGAGGTAGCAGAACGGGACTATACGTTGTCGGCGCATTTCCCGCAGCAAGGGCTCACGCCGTTTCATCAGATGAAAGCGTGCGCTTCGGACCTATACCTTCATGTTATTTCGCGGCACGAGGCGCGTGCGTAAGATGGCTTCCAATCAGGCGTGGATCAGTTCATTGCGCGCCGAAACAGGACAACGCCCTTGCAATCGCCTTCCAGAGTTTCCGTGATCGACGATGACGAATCCGTCCGCGTCGCCTCTTCCAGTCTGCTGCGCTCGCTCGGCTGGGAGGTCAGCCTGTACGCGTCGGCGGAGACGTTTCTCGACGCAGATCCGCTCGACGGCCTCGCGTGCATCATCACCGATCTCAACATGCCCGGCATGTCCGGCCTGCAACTTCAGCAACGTCTGCACGAGCTGAATCTGAACGTGCCGGTCATGTTCATCACCGCGTTCGCATCCGATGCCGCGCGCCGTCAGGCGCTCGACGGCGGCGCGGTGTGCTTTCTCAGCAAGCCCGTCGATGGAACCGCCGTCGCCGATTGCCTCGAACGCATTCGGCAAGGATTTTTGAAGGATTAGAATGCTTCGCGTAATCTGGCGCGGGCCCGGACCTTTCCAACGAACGCCGATGATTGATTGATGGAGACATTCCAGAGCGCGCCGCGCGCGGTGCGTCACGATACGCGCATCGTGTCGATGCTCGCGGCGGCCATCGCGCTCGCCGTGTTTCTGATCGACGCGCTCACGCCGCTCGATATCGCCATCGCGGTGCTGTATGTCGTCGTCGTGCTGCTGATCGCATCGACGGGCAATCGCACCGCGACGGTCGCGACCGCGTGGGGCTGCGTCATCCTCACGCTCGTCGGCTTCATTCTTTCGCACGACGAGAACGTCTCGGGCGGCGCGCTCGCACGCTGCGCGGTGAGCCTGCTCGCAATCGGCACGACCGCCGTTCTCTCGCTGCGCATTCAGGCCACGACGATGCAGCGCAAGCGCATGGAAGCCGAGTTGCAGCGTCAGCGCGATGCATTGAAGCGCAGCGAAGCGTTCCTGCTCGATGCGCAGCGGCTTTCGCTTACCGGCAGCATCGCGACGCGTCTGCCCGCCGGGACGATGTGGTGGTCCGACGAGGCGTATCGCATCTTCGATTATCCGCGCGACATGACGCCTTCCATCGATGCAATTCTCGCGCGCTCGCATCCCGACGACATCGCGATCGTGCGCGGCGCGCATGAAGCGGCGCTGTCCAGCGTGCGCGATATCGATGTCGAGCATCGGCTGCTGCTGCCGGATGGAACCGTGAAGCACGTTCATTACGTGGCGCATCGTGCATCGAGCGAAAACGACGGCGGCGAATACGTCGGCGCGCTGATGGACGTCACCGAAACCAAGCTCGCGCAGGAAGCGCTCGCGCGCTCGACCGCCGAACTCGCGCATGTGACGCGCGTGACGATGCTGGGCGAGCTGGCCGCGTCGATCGCGCACGAAGTCACGCAGCCGATGGCCGCGATCGTCACGAGCGGCGGCGCCGCCTTGCGCTGGCTCAATCGCGCGCAACCGGATATCGCGGAGGCGCAGCAATCGATCGCGCAGATGGTCCGCGACGCCAAGCGCGCGAGCGAAGTCATCGCACGCATTCGCGCGATGGCGAGAAAGCGCGACAGCCAGCCCGCGACGCTCGAAGTCAACGAGATCGTCGGCGAGACGATCGAGCTCGTGCGGCGCGAACTCGCGCGTCATCGCGTGGATGTGCGCGCCGATCTCGCGACGCCGTCGCCGACGGTGCGTTGCGACCGCGTGCAGTTGCAGCAGGTGCTCATCAATCTGATGATGAACGCGGCGCAGGCGATGTCCGCCGTGAACGGGCCGCGTGTGTTGCGTGTGGCGACGCGCGAGAGCGACAGCGATCCCGGTTACGCTCAGATCGTCGTGCAGGATTCGGGCACGGGCATCAGCGACGAGAACGCGCGGCGTCTGTTCGATGCGTTCTTTACGACGAAGGCCGAAGGCATGGGCATGGGCTTGTCGATCTGCCGTTCGATCATCGAGGCGCACGGCGGCAGGATATGGGCGGAATCGCCCGATGAAGGCGGCGCGCGTCTGCTTTTCGTGCTGCCCGAAAACGAGAGAAGAGACGATGAGCAATGACAAGCACGCCGCGATGGTCTACGTGGTCGACGACGACGAATCGATGCGCGATGCGCTGCGCATGCTGCTGCGTTCGGTCGGACTGAACGTGACGACGTTCGCGTCCGCGCACGAGTTCCTTGCGCACGACATGCCCGAAGTGCCGAGCTGTTTGATCCTCGACGTTCGGCTGAAAGGGCAGAGCGGTCTCGCCGTGCAGGAGCAGATGGCCGCGAGCCAGCTCGGCTTGCCGATCGTCTTCATGACGGCGCACGGCGACATAGCGATGACGGTGAAAGCGATGAAAGCGGGTGCGAAGGATTTTCTCGCGAAGCCGTTCCGCGATCAGGACATGCTCGATGCCGTCGCGCAGGCGCTCGAAGCCGATGAAGAACGGCGCGCGGCGAGCCGCTCGGTCGCGGACTTGCGGCGCGCGTATGAGTCGCTGACGCCGCGTGAGCGCGAGGTGATGGCGTTCGTCGTGTCGGGTCTGATGAACAAGCAGATCGCAGCGGAGATGAATCTGAGCGAGATCACGGTGAAGATTCATCGCGGCCAGGCGATGAAGAAAATGGCCGCGCGTTCGCTGGCCGATCTTGTGCTGAAGGCCGAAGCGCTCGGCGTGAAGATGCCGCAAGGCGCATCGACGCCGCCGCGCGCCTAGCGGTTTTGCATCATCGAGGGCGCGGTTTCTTCGCTCAACGCGATGCGTTCGAGCGGCAACTGCGTGTCGTAACCGGCGCGATCGAGCGCGCTCCAGTCGTGCGGCGCGCTCAGCGAATACCACGTTCCGAACGCCAGAACGGCGGCGCAAGCGGATAACAGCCTGCGTGTCGATGTATCGCCCATGATGCGCTCCCGATGCGTGACCATGACGTCAGCTTAGAGAAGCGCATGCGCGCGCGCCATTCTACGAACGGCTCGGCGTGCTTATACGAACGTTTGATGCAAGCAAGGCAGGTCTTCGCCATTTCGAAATCGATCGATATATCGGCGCCCGGATCGCGCGTAATCTCCCGTCGTAGTTTTAAGTCTGCCCCCGTTCAGCCGCCGTTGCGTTAGCCCGGCGGCTTTTTTTCGTGTGTACGTCCGCTATCCGCAATACGGTGATGCGCCTTGCTCGGCAAACCATCGGCTTTCATGACGCAAGTCGAACGTTTCGTCCTTCCCGGTTCGTTTCAAAGTCGTTCTATATCGAGCCGAAATCCCGGTCGATATTGTTCATCCGGATCGTTATCCATATTCAGTACGGTTGAGCTAAGCAGATTTCGGGGAGATGAAACGATGGCGAAAGACATTCGAGTCGCAATAGTCGACGATCATCCGATCGTCCTGTGCGGCCTCAATAAAGCATTACTTGAAGCGGGATTCAACGTACGTGGCGTGGAAAGCAGCGCCGACGGTTTGATGAACGTCCTTGAAAATGAAGCGTGCGATGTGGTCGTGGCCGATTATTCGATGCCGGATGCTTCCTCGTTGGACGGCTGGCAATTTCTGACCGCCTTGTCGAGCAAATACCCGAAGTTGCCCGTCGTCGTTTTCAGCGAATTCGACGATCCATTTCTCGTGGGAAGTCTCGCGCAACGCGGCGTCGCTGGCGTGGTCAGCAAGCGCGAAAACATGTCTGAAATGCTTGTCGCGATCCATACGCTCTTCGCTGGCGGGCGCTATTTGTCTCCCGTCGCGCAATCGGCAGTAGAGCGCTTCAATGTGTCGCCGGAGTTGAGCCGCTTCACCGCGCTCACGCGTCGGCAGATGGAGATCGCGGGCTTGATGCTATGTGGTCTTTCTGTATGCGAAACGGCGCGCCTGCTCGATCGCCGAATGAATACGATCAGCTCTCAGCGTGCGGCGGCTTGCAAGCGACTGGGGTTTTCCCGGGAATCCGAGATGTATCGCTTCGCGGCGAGTCACGGATTGTCGTTGGAGCGTTCGCAAATCGGCGTCGAATTCGACGCGATCCGGGGGTAAATGTCATGACTGGCAAACGCGAGAAGCTGAAGGTCGTTATCGCGGATGATCATCCACTCGTCGCATTTGGTCTCCACAAGGCATTGGATGAGGCCGGCTGCGATGTGGTCGGCACGACGCACGACGTCTCCGATCTGATGGATTTACTGGCACACCGCGAATGCGATATTTTGATCGCCGACTATTCGATGCCTGGCAGAGGATCGCCAGACGGATGGCGATTCCTTTCCATTGTTTCGCGCGAATTTCCCGATCTGCGGATTCTTGTCTATACCGAATTTCATGAGCCGTTTCTCGTTGGATCGCTCGAGCAACGCGGTGTGGCAGGGATCGTGAGCAAATCCGACGAGATGTCCGAGGTGTTGACTGCGGTGCGCGAGCTCGAGCGCGGCGCGTCATATCTGTCGCCGACCGCGCGCGCGGCTTTGTATCAGTACCGGAGTAATCCGGAGCTACAGCGCTTCGGGATGCTGACGGCGCGCCAGATGGAGATCGCCGGGCTCATGCTGTGCGGCATTTCAGGCCGCGAGATAGCGAGTTTGATGCAACGTCGCAAGAGCGCGATCAGCTCGCAGAGTATCAAAGTACGCAGCTTGCTGGGCTTCGACCGGCTTTCGGAGCTGCATCGCTTCGCATCGAACCTTGGATTGAAGCTGGACCGGTTCGGTCCGGGCGACCTTTCCCACGCAGCCTGATTCGGGCGGCGTGCCGATGCCCGGTCTATCCAGACCGGGCGCACGCGTTTCGGCGTCGCGTACAGAAACGGCGCGTTTCTCCCACGATCCCTTATCGGTGTACCGGGCTGGATGGCGCGCATCGAGGTGCGCGCGCCGCTAACTGCCGGCTGTCTCGAAGTTCACGCTTTGTCGATTGGGGAACATTCTGAATTCCATCGACGCTTGGCCCGCCGGGCCTTTGATCCACGGTACCCGCTCGGGCAGCCGTGAGGGCATTCGAATTTCTTCTATATGGCGACGCGGCGTCGATCAATAGCATTCGATCCGTGGAGTTGGTCTGCTTTCTGGCACCGGTTCCTGAGTGTGAAAAAGGTGCGCGACTGCGCGTGCGTCGAGCTGAGCGAATTCCTGTCACACGTTGCGCCGTACTCGATATCCGGGACGGCTAAATCTCATTTACTAGGTTTATTTTCGGATGAACAAGAATCGGTTTCGTCGTGTTTTCAGTAAGCGTCATGGCATGCTGGTCGCCGTTGCGGAAGACGTAACAAGCCAGGGCAAGGCGCCCGGCGAAGGCAACGCTTCCTCCTCTTCTCCTCAAAGCGCGAAAATGGGCGTCATTGCAACGATGACGGCCTTTGCGCTCGCGATGTTCGCATCGACCCCTGCGACGAGCTTCGCGCAGGCACTGCCGACCGGCGGTCAAGTCACCGCAGGTCAGGCTTCGATCTCGCAGAATTCCAACACGATGACCATCAATCAGGGCACGCAACGTGCCGTGATCGACTGGAACTCGTTCAACGTCGGCCAGGGCAACACGGTCCAGTTCAATCAGCCGAACGCACAAGCGCAGGCGCTGAACCGCGTGACGGGCGCGGGCGCTTCCAACATTCAAGGTTCGCTCTTGGCCAACGGTCAGGTGCTGATCCAGAACGCCAACGGCGTGCTGTTCGGCAAGGGCGCGGTGGTGAACGTCGGTTCGCTGCTGGCGACGACCAAGTCGATCGACGCGAACCAGTTCATGTCGGGCGGTCCGCTGAAGCTGTCGGGCACGGGCAAGAACGCGAGCGTGGTCAACGACGGCACGATCAACGCGCAAGGCTATGTCACGCTGATGGGCGATCAGGTGCGCAACACCGGTTCCATCGATGCGGGCAAGAACGGTCAGGTCGCGCTCGCCGCGGGCGACAGCGCGACGGTTGCGCTCGCCAACGGTCAAGGCATCCAGTTGACGCTGAACAACGCGACGGCCAACGCGCTCGTCGAGAACAGCGGCACGATCAAGGCGGACAACGGTTCGGTCCTGCTGACCGCGCGCGGCAGCAACACGCTGCTCAATAGCGTGGTGAACATGTCTGGCGTGGTGAAGGCGGGCACGGTGGTGGCCGATGCGGGCAACACGGGCGACGTGACGGTGTCGGGCAAGATCGATGCATCGAACATGAGCGCGGGCGGTCAGGGCGGCACGGTGGTGCTCTCGGGCAACCGCGTGGGCGTGTTCGGCAACGCGAGCATCGACGCGAGCGGCGACAAGTCGGGCGGCAAGGTCATCATCGGTGGTGACAGCCTGAGCAAGCTCTCGGGCACGCAAGCACAAGGCATGCTGCAGGACGGCGTGCAGTTCGCGGACTTCACGCAAGTCGATAGCGGCGCGACGATCAAGGCGGACGCGGCGCATGGCGATGGCGGTTTCATCGAGACGTCGGGTCATAGCCTGAGCGTGCAGGGCAACCTGAGCGCGGCGGCGCCGAACGGCAAGGGCGGCGAGTGGCTGATCGATCCGACGGACGTGACCATCAGCACGGGCGCGGATGCGAACTACACGGGCGGCATGAGCGGCTTCACGCCGAGCGGCAACGCGGCGACGGTGAACAACCAGTCGATCAGCAACGTGCTGAGCGGCGGCACGAACGTGACGATCACGACGGCGAGCTCGGGCACGGCCACGGGCAACATCGTGCAGCAGGCGGGGGCGGATATCGTCAAGACGAGCGGCACGGACGCGACGCTGACGATGCTGGCCAATGGCAGCATTCATCTCAACGGCAATATCACGTCCACGGCGAACAAGCTGAATCTGAACCTGACCGCTGATATGAGCGGGAACCACAATGGTTCGGTGACGGTTCAGGGTGCGAATACGAATCTGAATGGCGGCACGCTCAGCGCCTCTGGCAATACCGTGAACGGTAGCGGCCTGGCCGGTGCCAATGCGGTGTATCTCGCGGGCAATATCACAAACGTAGGTGGTGGTTCCATCAAGGGTACGGCCAATACCGGCGTCGGAGTAACGATTGCTCCGGGTGCGCGGCTCACGCAATCAGGCGCGGGTATCTGGAACATTACCGGCGTTTCGAACAGCGGCATTGGAGTCAGCGCTGGCGCACCGGGAAAGTCTACGAAGTCAGCGATTTCCGTTGCGGGCAACGCAACGTTGAATATCAACGGGACCAGTGAAAGCGGGACCGGCGTCTTTGTGATTGCCGATGTCGCCGCAAATCAAGGCGCTACGATCAATATTTCTGGAACTTCCAATAGTGGGGTCGGGCTTGGCATCGACAGTACAGCCGCCACGACCGGCTATTCTTTTGGGTCGACGTTGACTTCGGACGATGAAGCCACGATCAACATCAACGCCCGGTCGAACACCCAAGTCGGCATGAGCGACTGGGACGGCGCTTTCGTCGCAAGGGGAAATTCAACGATCAATCTGGACGCGGCGTCCAATACGACTTGGGGCGCACAGGGCTATTGGAGCTCCACTGCCACGGACAATGCGCACATCAATCTGAATGGGAGCGGCACCACCGGGCTGTGGTATCAAGGCAGTGTCAACGCGTCGGGTAACGGCGTGGTTAATCTTACGGGTATCCGCACGCGATTCCGGCTCATTTGACGCTCGATCTCGAAGCGTTGCCAAAAGCAGTGCCGTATCTTCGTGCGCCGTCCGCTGTGCCTTCGAAGCTGCCGATCGTCGCGCCGAACAAGCTGAAAGTGGGATTGGTGTTCAAGGGCAATCCCACGCATGAGAACGATCGCGCGCGCTCCTTGCCCTCGCTTGCCGTGCTCGACGATCTGCTCAGGATTCCGGACATCGAGTTCTTCAGCCTGCAGAAGGGCGCCGGAGCCGACGAAGCCGCCGACTACGCGCAGAAGCACGCGAACTTCCACGATGTAGGCGCGCAAGTCACGACGATGGCGGAGACGGCGAAAGCCATCGAGTCACTCGACGGCGTGCTCACGGTGGATACGTCGGTGGCGCACGTCGCCGGTGCGATGGGCAAGCGCGTGTGGATGATGCTGCCGTTCTACGGCGACTGGCGCTGGCACTACACCCGCGAGGACAGTCCCTGGTATCCGACGATGCGTCTCTTCCGCAAGCGTCACGGTTGCGACTGGTCGGAAGTGGTCGCGCGCATCGCCGGGCATCTGAAGATGCTAAGGGCCGATACCACGTGCGTCTGAGAAATTCATAAGACATCCTCAAGACGCGAGTCTGCGGGATGTCTTGCGTCCTGTGCCCAATCACCGAAGACTCCGCGATAGACCCTCTCGCGCTTCGGTGTTTTCGTCTTCGGAAATGACGAAAAAAACGATCTCCCTACATAAGTTCGCAGATCGAAGCAAGACCATTCCCGCATGAATCGTGCGGATATTTTGACCATATCGGGCTTTCGATATTTTTCTATATCGAGCGGAGAGCCCGTCGGCTAAATTCGACCATCGTTGTGGCAGGGCGCAAGTCACGAGCGATGGGCACTCGCTCTGCCTGCGTGCTGGCCTGAGTAAGCACTGTCTTCCTTCGGATCCTGTATGAGCCGGGGTCGACCGTCGTGCCCATTGCACTGAATATCGCCATGTCAATTCTCGAATTTCTGAGCCGAAAATTTCGGCATTACTGCGCAATGGCCGGGCGCGCGTCGTCGATTCTCACGTCGGTTTATTTCGGCTTGTCGTTTCTGCTTCTGGCAGCGCTAGGGGTATCGAGTTGGAATTTGATCGTGCCGATTGCTTTGGTATTCAGCCTTTCGATGATCATCTTTGCTTGCATGCTGCTATCCGAAAGCCGTAAGTACGAACGTGAGGCCAGGCCGCCGGTGACATCGATTCCGCTCGACCAGCTCGCGAGTTCGCTTCGTGGAAGCAATGAGCATGAGCAGCGCGGGTCAGGATGCACAAACGTCCGCGCTGCAGACAAAGTGCGTGCGGGACGTGAAGCCGGTGTCGCCGGGAAGATTCGTTTCGCCGGGCGAAACGCACTTCTGACACCGCCGATGTTTCTCCCGGATTGAGCACGTCCTAAAATCCGATAGGCTTCCTTTGCGGGATAGCTCAGGCCCGCCCGACATTCGTGAGTTGCTTTTACATCAATAAATGAGCCGTACGTTTCGGGTTTTGACTCGAAGAGCGGCAACTCAAAAACGGTTGTTATATGAACGCACGAGGGGACAAGATTCGGATGGTTTTGGCGGACGATCATCCGATCGTGCTGTTGGCTGTAGCCGACCAATTCTCGAAAATTCCGGGTTTTACGATCGCCGCCATGGCTCATTCCGGCGCCGAGTTGCTTCGCGTACTCGAAAAGGAGCCGGTCGACCTTATCATCACCGATCTCGTGATGCAGGGAGAAGACGAGACGGACATAGACGGCTTGCGGCTGATCAGCAAGCTCAAGCGGTCCTTTCCGAACATACCCGTCATTGTGCTGACCATGATGACGAGCGGCGGCATCTACCACGAATTGTGCAAGCTGGGCGTCGCTGCGATCATGAGCAAGGAGGAGCCCGCCAGCGAGCTCAGCCAGGTCACGCTTCGTGCATTGAGCACGAAAGAGACGATCATTTCGCCAAAGATTCAACACCGTCTGGCGCGCGATGGATCGACCCTGCAGGACCTCGCGCGCGAGCAGCCGCTTTCGCCCCGCGAACTGGAAGTGGTGCGCCTCTTCGCGCAGGGCCTTTCGGTGACTGAAATCGCGCGCACGCTGAACCGATCCGTGCCGACCGTCGCCACGCAGAAGCGATCGGCCATGCGCAAGCTGCATGTGGAGAACCACGTCGATCTCGTCAAATACGCGGCCAGAGCAGGACTAGCCTGATGGAGCATGTTTTCGCCGCATCGCGAGATTCTCCTCTGCAGATGCTGCGAATGCTCGAGGACAATCTCAAACGCGAGCGACGCATTTTCGCGGTCGCCATCGGCTTGCTGATTTTCTCTTCGATGTGTGCCGCTTTCGCGGCCATCGTTTTTCTGGTCAATAGTACGCTCAGGACCGAGCTTGCCGACGTCCAGTCCGTCATGCGCGGCGTGAATATCGGTATCTTCAGTCGTTACAACATGCTGAAGACGGGCGAGCTATTCCTCGAAGTCACCCCGCAGGACTACCATCCATCGCCCAACGGTCCTCGGGCCGCGCTGCCGTGCGCGCCCTTACCTTCGGACAGCGAAGACGCATCGATGAGCCGGATTTGCAGCGCGGCACTGCGTGCTATTCCCGACGGGAGCTTGCCGTTCTCCCTGCAATTCGCACGGTTCGACGGAAGCGCGTCGTATGGTTTTGAATTTTTCACCAAGCGCGACGCCGATGAGGGACCCGGCACCGAACGATTGCGCTCACTCGTCGATACCGCCAAGGCCACCATGAGTTCTCGCGGCCTCGATCCCGTAAGCGTCGCACGAGAACATAGCGTTCTATGGTTCCGTGCACCGGCCCTGCTGGGTTTCGAGAGTTCGACGATCGTTATGTTCATGGTGGTCGAGAAGAACGATCGACCCGTTGCGTTTGTCTTCACGAAGGTCGATGTCGAGCGTGTGCTGAAATTGGTCCGGCCCGCCGCCCTCAATTCGGAAATAACGATCTTTAGCGACGATGGCACGGTGCTGGCGGGCGATGCATCGGGAGACGCGCGATTCGTCGACAAACATCTCGAGAAGGGGCCGCCTGGCGTATCCCACTGGATCATGGGACACGGATGGGGCGCGCGAATGGAACCGCTTGGGCTCGGCGTCGGCCACATTGTCGTTTCCTTGCCGACGGCGACCAATCTCGCTGTCAAGCGTACGGAAGTGTCGGTTATCGTTCTGGTGGAAGCGGCGCTCTCAACTATGCTCGTGGCGTTATACCGATACTGGAACTACCGCTTCCTGACGCGTACCTATGAGCAGGCTTGCCGCGCGGTGGAAGGCGAGATTCTAAATCATCTGCAGGTGCAGGTGACGCCGGTCGGTTTGTGCATTGCGCTGCGTAGCGATTTCAGCGCCATTGCCGCGAATCAGGTCGCGCGTAACCTGCTCGACCTCGATGCCAGCGCGATGCATCTGCCCGCCGCGCTATGTGTGGCCTTCCATCAACACGGCATGACCTTGCCCGCAAAAGGCGACGCCGCCGTGATCTGGCAATTCGAATGCACGCTGGAGAAAGCGGACCAGTCGTCGCGTCACCTGAAGATTTCCTACACGTCGGCGGTCGTCAACAAAACCGATGTGCTGTTCTGCGCCATTGCCGACATCACGGAGCATCACGAAGCCGAACGCCTGCTGCGCGAAGCGAAGGAAACCAGCGACGCCGCCGCCAAGGCCAAGCTGAATTTCTTCGCTTCGATGAGCCACGAGATCAGAACGCCGCTGTCGTCGCTCGTCGGCAATCTCGAACTCGTCGCCAGGGGCCCGCTGGCGGCGGAACAGGAAGCCCGCGTCGGTGCGATGCAGGCGTCGGCGGGCGCGCTGCTGCAAGTTGTGAACGATGTTCTCGATTTCTCGAAGATGGACGTCGGGGAAATGCGTCTCAGCGAAGAGCCGGCGTCGATACGCGACATCGTCATGCGCGTGATGGTCGGTCATTCGCCCATCGCGAATCGCCAGGGCTTGCGTTTGTTCGTCGTGATCGACCGCGAGTGCCCGTCACGCTTATGGCTCGATCCGATTCGCGTCGCGCAGATACTCAACAACCTCCTTGGCAACGCGCTCAAGTTCACGTATTCGGGCAAGGTCGTCGTGCGTGCGCGCTGGGTCGACGGCGCGCTCGCACTGAGTGTGGCCGATTCGGGCATTGGCATTCCGGAAGCGCAGCGTCAGATGCTCTTTCAGCCGTTTGTCCAGGGCGACGCGCACCGGCTGACTCAAGCGCGCGGCACCGGGCTCGGGCTCTCGATCTGCGAGCATCTGTGCCGGCTGATGAAAGGGCGCATCGCGCTTGAAAGCACGGAGGGCGTCGGCACGCGCATCACCGTCACGCTGCCGTTGCAAGTGGCTGAGTCGTCGCCGGACGAAGCCGATGCCTTGCTCGTCGGCCGGCCCGCCATCCTGTATCGGGCGAACGAGCATCGCGAGTGGTTCGACGCACTCTTCGATGCAGAGCGCAGTTCGATCACTTACATCACGAACGAGGGCGCGGCGGCGAACGTGGAGGGTTGCGACTATCTCATCGCGACCGACGAAATCTCGGATGACGAGATCGATGCGCGATGGACAGATCGCGCGCGCGTCATCCGCGTGACGCAGGACGGCCCGCTCGTGCCGGTGGCGAGAGAGAACGGCGAAATAGCCGTCAGCATCTTCGCGGCCAAGGAGTTCCGGGAAGCGGTGCAGATTGTCAGAGACGGGAGGCATCACGCGATCTCCGCGTCGCCCATTCGGTCGGCGCCTCTGCAACCCGCTTCGGCGAATCCCGGCGCGACAGTGCTGATCGCCGAGGACAATCGCCTCAACCGAGGTTTGTTGCGCGACCAGTTGCTGACGCTCGGCGCATCCGTGATCGAAGCAGCCGACGGCGAGGAAGCGCTCGATCTGCTGCGCAAGAACCGCGTGGACCTCGTGCTGACCGACATGGACATGCCGAAGATGAACGGCGCGCAACTCCTGGCGGCCGCGCGTGCCCTCGATCCGTCGATGCGTGTCTATGCGGTGAGCGCGAGTGCGAGCGCGACCGATGTTCAACGTGGTCGCGACGCCGGTTTCACCGACTATCTGACAAAGCCGGTTGCGCTCTCCGTGCTCGCTGACGTGTTGCGCACGTTAGCCGTCGATGAAGGAAACGCATCGGCCGATGATGCGTCGCCGCCACGATTGCCGACGGTGCCGGCGCCGTATGTCGCCGCCTTCGTCCAGCAGATCGGCGAAGACATCGCCGCGCTCGACGCGATCTGCTCGCAGCGCGACGCCCCGGCGCTGCGCCGCTGGGCGCACAAGCTTGCGGGCGGGCTGTCGGTGCTCGGCCCGTCCATGCTCTTCGATGAGTGCGAGGAATTGCGCGCGACGCTGAGGGAGGCGGGCAACTGGGTCGAGGACGTCGAGACATACGTCTCGCTGATTCGCTCGGACCTTCTCGAACTGCGCGACCTGCATCGCGACACGATCCACGGTTAGGCCGACGCGCTGACCCATCCCGGATTGCAAACGTTCGGCCCGCAAAAACTGACGAACGGCCGTCAAGTTCGACCGTCAGCGGCCGTTTACACGCATATGAAAAGGCGCCGCCTACCTGGCGAGTGACCTTCCCAGAGCGCCTGGCTCGCCGCGACGCGTCGCGCGGCACCCCGAGGCGGCGACGGCAACCCCGACAACCGCTCGATGTCTCCCGCATGCGTCAGATTTACTCAAAGATGCGCCTCGCCAGTCTGGCCGTGGCGTCGCTCGTTTCGTTCTCGTCGTCCGCTTTCGCCGACGATCCGCCCGCCGTGCCGCTCACCGGCGGCAAGCTGCTGCTGACGGGCGGCGTCTCGGAAGTCGAAGGCGCGGCGGGCGGCGGCCTCACGCCGTGGGCCGTCATCGGCGGATACGGCACCGCGCGCCAACTCGGCGCGAACGCGCACGGCACCTACATCCGCACGCAGGATTACGCGCTCGGCACGTGGGGCCTGACCGTCGGCGTCGCGAATCGCGTCGAGCTGTCGCTCGCGCGTCAAAGTTTCGATACGCGCGATGCCGGCGCGAAACTCGGCCTCGGCGAGAACTTCAAGTTCAATCAGAACATCTTCGGCGTGAAGGTGCGGCTGCTCGGCGACGCCGTGCTCGATCAGGACACGTGGATACCGCAAATCGCCGCGGGGCTGCAGTTCAAGCACAACGAACAGGGCGATATCGTGAAAGCGGTCGGCGCGGCGAGCAATTCCGGCACCGATTTCTATCTGTCCGCGACGAAGCTGCTGCTCGCGCAAAGCCTCCTCTTGAACGGCACGCTGCGCTTCACGAAGGCGAACCAGTTCGGCCTGCTCGGGTTCGGCGGCGACAAGTCGAACGCGTATCACCCGGAATTCGAGTCGTCGGTGGCGTATCTGCTGACGAAGAACGTCGCGATCGGCGGGGAATATCGGATGAAGCCGAACAATCTCTCGTTCGCGCGCGAGCAGGACGCGTACGACGCGTTCGTCGCGTGGGCCCCGAACAAGCACGTCTCGCTGACGGCGGCGTATGTCGCGCTCGGCGACATCGCGACGGTGAAGAATCAGCGCGGCCTCTACGTTTCGATGCAGGCGGGGTTCTGACGATGAAAATCCGCCACGCCGCAATGCTGGCTCTCGCGCTCGCCTGCGCGAACGCGCACGCCGACGACGCGCTCTACGAACAGTTCGGCGAGCGAGCAGGGCTGACGAAGATCGTCGACGACATGTACGACAACGTGCTCGCCGATCCGCGCACCGCGCCGTATTTCGACAACGCGCCCGTCAAGCGCATCAAGCAGAAGCTCGTCGAGCAGATCTGCGTGCTGCTCGACGGCCCGTGCGTCTACACCGGCCGCCCGATGCGCCGCACGCACGAAGGACAGAGCATCGACCGGGCCGCGTTCAACGCGCTCGTCGAAGACTTGCAGGCCGCGATGGACAAGAACGGCGTGCCGTTCCACGCGCAAAACAAACTCCTGGCGAAGCTCGCGCCGATGTACCGCGACGTGCAAGACCGCGAATGAACATGCTCAAATTTTTCATCACGCTGCTGGCGTTCGGCGCGACGATCGCCCACGCCGGGAGCGTGCGCGTGCAAGTGGTCGATCAGGCCGGCGCGCCCGTGCCCGACGCCATCGTCTATGCGCTGCCCGTCAACGGCAAGCCGCCCGCGACGAAGCCCACCAGCGCGGTCATCGATCAGATCAAGCGGCGCTTCGTGCCGATGGTCTCCGTCGTGCAGACGGGCGCGTCGGTGGCGTTCCCGAACAAGGACAACATCGAGCACGACGTCTATTCGTTCTCGCCGCCCAAGCGCTTCGAGCTGAATCTGTATCACGGCATTCCCGCGAATCCGGTCGTGTTCGACAAGCCCGGCCTCGTCGTGATGGGCTGCAACATCCACGATTCGATGGTCGCGTATCTGCTGATCGTCGATACGCCGTGGTTCGCGAAGACCGACGCGCACGGCGCCGCGACCATCGACAATCTGCCCGCCGATGCGTACAAGGTGATCGCGTGGCATTTCCGCCAGAGCGATCCGAACGCGCAGCCGACGCAGAAGGTCAACGCGGACGGCGCGGCGAAATTCGCGCTGCAACTGCGCCCCGCCGAATAGGACGCCCGTCACGATGCTCTTTCACAGCCTGCGCGCGCGAATCGCGCTCGTCTTCGTCGTGCTGATGCTCGTCGCGCAGGCGGCGGCGTTTCTCGTCATCAACTCGGTGATTCTGAAGAACGCGCATCGCAACGCCGAAGAGCAACTGTCGGTGGCCGAGCGCGTATTCGCGCAGATTTTGCGCGGCAATAGCGAACAGTTGACGCAGGCGGCGAGCGTGGTCGCGCTCGACTTCGGCTTTCGCGAAGCGGTCGCGACGCACGACAGCAAGACGGTCGCGTCCGCGCTGCGCAATCACGGCGACCGCGTTCATGCGGACGTCGTGATGCTCGTCGATCTCGACGGCAAGCTGATCGCCGATAGCGGCGGCGTCGGGCGCGAAGGCATGGCGTTTCCGTTCCCGAAGCTCATCAGGACCGTCGCGACGAAGGGCGATGCGTCGTCGTTCGGCATGATCGGGCCGCGCGCGTATCAGCTCGTCGCGGTGCCGGTGAAGGCGCCCATCGCGATCGCGTGGGTCGTGATGGGCTTCGCGGTCGACGATGCGCTCGCACGCGATCTGAGCTCGCTCACGTCGCTCGATGTGTCGTTTCTCACCGTCGGCGACGACGGCAAATGGGGCGTGCTCGCAAGCTCGCTCCCCCACGACGCACGCGACGCGCTGACGGATCAGGCGCAACTCGCCGCGAACGGCTACGCGACGCGCGTCATGCGGCTGCACTCCGAAGGGCGCACGGTCGCCGTGCTGCTCGAACGCTCGCTCAACGAGGCGCTCGCGCCGTTCAAGCGCCTGCAGACGACGCTGCTGCTCATTACGCTGCTCGGCGTGCTCGTGTCGATCGTCGGCAGCGTGCTGATGGCGCGCTCGGTCACGCGGCCGATCGCGGCGCTCACGCAGTTTTCGAAGCGCATCGGGCAGGGCGATTACGCCGCGCCCATCGAGATTCGCCAGAACGACGAAATCGGCGAGCTGGCGCGCGCGTTCAATCAGATGCGCGACGGCATCTCGGAGCGCGAGAAACGCATCACCGAGCTCGCGTACATGGATCGGCTCACCGGCCTGCCGAATCGCGCGCTCTTCAACGACCGCCTGCAGCAGGCGATCGGCGCGGCGACGCGGAGCAAGCGCCCGCTCGCGGTGATGATGATGGACCTCGACCGCTTCAAGTACGTGAACGACACGCTCGGGCATCCGATCGGCGACATGCTGCTGTGCGAAGTGGCGAAGCGCCTGCGCGCGGCGCTGCATCGCAAGACCGATACGGTCGCGCGTCTGGGCGGCGACGAATTCGCCGTCCTTCTGCCGACCGACGATCTGGCGTCCGCGCGTTTTCTCGCCACGCGCATGCTGAACGCGCTCGAAGAGCCGATCACGATCGAAGGGCAACTCGTCGATGTGGGCGCGAGCATCGGCATCGTCACGTTTCCGCAGAACGGCACGGACATGAACGTGCTGCTGCGCCGCGCCGATATCGCGATGTACGTGGCGAAGCGCTCGAATCTCGGCTACGCGCTCTACGACGAACGTCACGACCAGAACAACGCCGAGCGTCTTTCGCTGATGAGCGAGCTGCGGCAGGCCGTCGAGCACGATCAATTGACGCTCTACTATCAGCCGAAGGTCGATCTCGCGACGCATCGCGTGAAATATGTCGAGGCGCTCGTGCGCTGGGATCATCCGACGCGCGGCTTCGTCTCGCCCGACCAGTTCATCCCGTTCGCGGAGCAGACCGGCTACATCAAGACGATTTCGCGCTGGGTCGCCGACAAGGCCATCGCGCAATGCGCCGCGTGGCGCAGGCAGGGCATCGAGCTGGCCGTGTCGGTGAACGTGTCGGCGCGCGAGCTGATCCAGTCGACGCTGCCCGAAATCTTCCAGGGACTGCTCGACAAGCACGGCGTCGCGCCGGAATCGATCTGGATCGAGATCACCGAGAGCGCGATCATGGACGACCCGAATCACGCGATCGAGACGCTCGACCGGCTGCACGCGCTCGGCATTCGCCTGTCCATCGACGATTTCGGCACTGGGTATTCGTCGCTGTCGTATCTGAAGCGCATGCCCGTGGATGAGCTGAAGATCGACAAATCGTTCGTGATGGGCATGTTCCAGCACAAGGACGATGAAACCATCGTGCGCTCGACAATCGATCTCGGGCACAACATGGGACTGAAGGTCGTCGCGGAAGGCGTCGAAACCGAAGAGATGCTGGAGCGGCTGAAGGCGCTGCGCTGCGATCTGGCGCAGGGCTATCACCTGAGCCGGCCGCTGCCCCCCGCGAAGCTCGAAGCGTGGCTCGACGCGTGGCGCGAGTCGAACGAGCAAGCGCTGATCGCCGGGCCGGAAGAGGCGTAGGCTCGCTTACCAGGCGCGGCCGCGGTCGTTCGCGACGGCTTGTTCGTCGCTCGCGATGGAGTCGCCGTCGCGATCGGCGAAGCGATAGGTGCCGCGTTCCTCCGATTTCGCTTCGTACAGCGCGGCATCGGCGCGCTTCAATGCGCTTTCGAACGACTCCGCCGGACGCGCCAGCGCGATGCCGACGCTCACGCCCACGCGCACCGTCTGCCCGGATTCGAGCGTGTACGGCGCCGACAGCTCGCCGATGATCTTGCGCGCGAAAACCACGTTGGCCGCGTGCGCGATATACGTGGCGACGATCGCGAACTCGTCGCCGCCCAGACGCGCGACCAGCTCGCCGCGGCGCATCGCGTTGCGCAGGCGGTCGGCGACGAGCTTCAGCAGTTCGTCGCCGGCATTGTGGCCATGCGTGTCGTTGACGTGCTTGAAGCCGTCGAGATCGACGTACATCACCGTCACTTTCTCGCGGCCCGCGCCGCCCGCCATCAGACGCCCGGCCTGGTCGCCGAGATAGCGCCGGTTCGGCAGGCCCGTCAGCGAATCGTGATGCGCCCATTGCAGGATTTTCGCTTCGGCCTTGCGGCGCTCCGTCACGTCCTCGATGATGATGACCGCGCTGCCGTCGGGCACCGGATTGCGGCTCAGTTCGAGATGCCGTCCGTCGCGCAAGGGCAGGTCGAGCGTCGGATGGCCGCTTTCGAGCCATTGCGCGCATCGCTCGGCAAGCTGCGCGCGCGGCGTCTCGCCGAATTTCGCGAGCGCGGCATAGCCGATGAACTCCGGCAGCGACACGTTCAGCCGCAGCATGTCGATGGTCGCGCCGAACAGCTCCGCCGCCTTGCGATTCGCGATCACCACCCTGCCCGACGCATCCACGGTGCAGAGGCCGTGCGGCATGTGCGCGAGCGCCGCGTCGAAGCGCGTGGCGATTTCGGCGTGGCTTTCCTTGGCGGTCATCAGCGCGACGAGGCCGCGATAGTGCCGCTGCACGACCGCGCACATCGCGGCGATATAGAGGACGAGCGGCGGCACGAGAATCCAGTAGCCGGACGGCCCGAACAGCCCGCCGACGCCGATCGGCAGCGCGCCGAGGCACACCTGCGCGATCGCCAGATGCGGCGTGCCCGCGTTGCGCGACGCGACGCCGCCGAGCAGGCCGGCCGTCACCATGATCGCGAGCGACGCGAGCACGGCGTCGCCCGAGATCACGCAGCCCATCGCGCCGAGGCCCGTCACGAGACAGGCCAGCAGCCCGAACGGCGCATAGCGCGCGGCCCACCGGCCGGGCTGCGGCGCGTCCGTGCGGCTCAACGCGCGATATCGGCCGACGATCGAAAGGCGGGTGGCGAGCAGAAGCGCGTCGGCGGCGAGCCAGAGCATCGTCCAGAGGGACGGCTGGCGTCCGAGCGCGATCATCGCGACGAACGCGCCGGAGATGCCGGACAGCAGCAGCGGGCGGATGTCTTCGACAAGCGTCGACAGCAGCGATGCGCGAACGGCAGGCGTGATCCGTCCGTCCGCGGTCGCCGGCGTGGCCAGAATCGAATCGATCAAGGACGGATTGCCTGACATACGCAAGACCGGGCCGGCGAGAGGATGAATACGAAGGCGGCGGTGATGCGATCACCGCCGGTAATCGTGTATACGGCGGCGTCTGCGTGTTCTTTAGGCAAGACTTAGCGGCGGCTCAGGCGTGGTGAGCGTCGATTATTCGCTGAGAGCGCATTCTGACTTTCCTTCGAGCCGGATTATGTTTTCGCGCGGACATAGTAATTTAGGGCTCAAGTCTTTCAACCTGGCCTGACGCCGGGTTTTGCCTCATCGAAAGCTTTCGTTTCAGAGACGATCATGTTTGATGTCCTGCGCGCCATGCCGCGAAGGCGTCGTCGGTGAGGATGAAAGAAGCAGTTTCGCGGAAAGATGGCCACAGAAACCGTCGGGCGATTCATAAAAGGAGACGTCATGGACACGAACTCTCTCTCACCCGGTGCAAAAGGCGGGTCGCACGCCGAGCACCACAAGCAGACGAAGAAGGCGACCGCGAGCGGCTGGATCGGCTCCGCGCTCGAGTACTACGACTTCTTCATCTACGCGCAAGCCGCCGCGCTGATCTTTCCGCAACTCTTCTTTCCTTCGGGCAATCCGAAAGTGGCGATCGTCGCGTCGCTCGCGACCTACGGCGTCGGTTACGTGGCGCGTCCGATCGGCGCATTCGTGCTCGGTCATTGGGGCGATACGCACGGCCGCAAGACCGTGCTCGTGCTGTGCATGTTCCTGATGGGCTTCTCGACGATGGCCGTCGGACTTTTGCCGACGTATCACAGCGTCGGCATGCTCGCGCCGACGCTGCTCGTGATCCTGCGGCTCGTCCAGGGCTTCGCGGTCGCGGGCGAAATCTCCGGCGCGAGCTCGATGATTCTCGAACACGCGCCATTCGGACGCCGCGGTTTCTTCGCGAGCTTCACGCTGCAAGGCGTGCAGGCCGGACAGATTCTCGCCGCCGCCGTGTTCCTGCCGCTCGCGTACTACATGCCCGAGGACGCGTTCAATTCATGGGGCTGGCGCATTCCGTTCCTGCTTTCGGCGTTCGTGCTGGTTGCCGGCTACATCATCCGGCGCGAAGTGCACGAGACGCCCGCGTTCGAGAAGGAAGGCGAGAAGGGCGCGGTGCCGCGCTCGCCAATCGTCGACGCCTTCAAGTACAACCTGGCCGACATGATCCGCGTCGTCTGCATGGCGCTGATGAACGTGATTCCCGTGGTCGCGACGATCTTCGGCGCGGCGTATGCGGTGCAGGCGGCGTACGGCATCGGCTTTCACAAGAGCGTGTATCTGTGGATTCCGGTCGTCGGCAATATTCTCGCCGTCATCGTGATTCCGATCGTCGGCAATCTCTCCGACAAGATCGGGCGCAGGCCGCCGATCATCGTCGGGGCGATCGCCTCGGGGCTGCTGTCGTATCTGTATCTCTACGCGATCAGCATTCACAACGTCGGCATGGCGATCGTCGCGTCGCTCTTGATGTGGGGCATCGTCTATCAGGGCTACAACGCGATCTTCCCGAGCTTCTATCCCGAACTCTTCCCGACGCGCACGCGCGTCTCCGCGATGGCGATCTCGCAGAACATCGGCACGACCATCACGGCGCTGTTGCCCGCGCTGTTCGCGAGCGTCGCGCCGCCCGGATCGACGAACATTCCGGTCATGATCGGTTCGATCACGCTCGCCGTCACGGTCATCTCGGCGATCGCCGCGTGGAGCGCGCGGGAGACGTACCGGATTCCGCTCAACCAGCTCGGCGAGCCGGACGCGCGGCCGGTCGAGAAGTCCGAGTACGACCGCCTGCGCGCGGAATCGGTCGCGAACGCGCGCACTTCCTGAAGCTCATGTCCTCTTTCCTTGCTCAGGCGGCGCGCGACAGCGCCGCCGGGGTGAACTCGCGCTTTTTCAACACGGTGAAATCGAAGTGAATACAGACTCAGGCAAGACGCGTATCGCGGTGGCGGGCGCGGGCTATATCGGTCAGGCGCACATGGGCGTCGCGCAGGCGAGCACGACGTGCACGCTCTCGGCCATCGTCGATCCGGCGCCCGCCGCCGTCGACATCGCGCAGAAGGCGGGCGTGCCGCTCTACAAAACGCTCGACGAACTGCTCGCGAAGGATCGCCCGGACGGCATCGTGCTCGCGACGCCGAATCAATTGCACGTCGAACATGCGCGCGTGTGCATCGCGGCGGGCGTGCCGATCCTGCTGGAGAAGCCGATTGCGCCGACGGTCGAGGAAGCGCAGATGCTCGTCGATGAAGTGGAGCGTTCCGGCGCGAAAGTGCTGATCGGCCATCATCGCGCGCACAGCCCGATCATGGCGCGCGCGAAGCAGGTCATCGACGAAGGGCGGCTCGGCAAGCTCGTCGCGGTGATGGGCAGCGCGGTGTTCTTCAAGCCCGACGAGTATTACGCCAGCGCGCCGTGGCGGCGCGAGCCGGGGGGCGGGCCGATCCTGCTCAACATGATCCACGAGGTGCACAACTTGCGGATGCTGTGCGGCGATATCGTCGCGGTGCAGGCGTTCGCATCGCACGCGACGCGCGGCTTTCCCGTCGAAGATACGGTCGCGATCAATCTGCGTTTCGCGAGCGGCGCGCTCGGCACGTTCATGCTGTCCGACACCGCCGCGTGCCCGCGAAGCTGGGAGCAGACGTCGCAGGAGAACAAGGCGTATTCCACGTATCCCGACGAAGACTGCTACGTGATCGCGGGCACGTTCGGCTCGCTTTCCGTGCCGACGATGCGTCTCAAGTCCTACGCGAAGGCCGAAGATCGATCATGGTGGAAGCCGTTCGACGAAGACGTCGTGGCGATGCAGCGCGACGATCCGCTCGCGCATCAGATGGAACATTTCGGGCGCGTGGCGCGCGGGGAAGCCGAACCTATTGTCAGCGCGCGCGACGGACTGCAGAATCTGCGGATCACCGAGGCCATCGTTCTTGCCGCCACGAGCGGCAGGATCGTCGAGACCGCCTGAATCTTTTCAATTCCCCTTCCAGTTCAAGGAAATCACATGGCAACGATCCTGACGCTGCACGGCGTCAACCTCAACATGTTCGGCAAGCGCGACCCGAAGCAGTACGGCACGGCGACGCTCGCGCAAATCGACGAGCAGATGGCCGCGCTCGGCAAGGAACTCGGCGTCGAGGTGGAGTGCTACCAGACGAATATCGAAGGTGAGATGTGCTCGCGCATTCATCGCGCGTTCGAAGAAAACGTCGATGCGATCGTCATCAACGCGGGTGCGTGGACGCACTACAGCTACGCGATCCGCGATGCGCTCGCGATCCTGAAGGCGCCGATCATCGAAGTGCACATGTCGCATGTGCACGCGCGGGAGGAGTTCCGCCACAAATCGGTGTTCGCGGAAATTGCGCGAGGGCAAATTTCCGGTTTCGGCGTCGATAGCTACTTGCTGGGCTTGCGCGCAGCAGTCGCCGCGATCAAATAAGGCCGATGCCTTCACGGCGAAGCGTGTGGGCGCTTCGCCGTGTCATCGGGTCAGGCCGGGCGACTGAAATCCTTCGACGCGGGCGCGACCGGCTCGCGTTCGCTCTGCTTGCGCAGCGGTTCGTGATTGCGTTGCGCCGCGCCGCGGATGAACAACACCGCACCCACCGCGCAAACAGCCCAGACCACCGCGATGATCGTCAAGTAGCTCATATCCTTCTCCCCGATGCTCCGAGCGCGGGCGGCTTTGCCGTCACCGCTGCCCGCCTTCTGTTGGCCCTGTTGGTCCGTTACGTTTGCGACGCGGGCAGCGCCAGCAAACGTCCGATCAGCTCTTGCGCGAACGCATGCTGCTCGGTAATGGTCTCTGCATCGTCGTCGGTGGCGTTCGGATCGCCGTGCAGCTTCCCGGCGAGACGCATGATGTTGTCCGACACCGACTGCAGCGCGCTCAGCAATTCCGCTTGTGTCGCCGCGCTGTCCTGCGATCCTTCGCCAAAACGCTGCGCCGTTCGATGCGGCCTGGCGTTTCCTTCCATCGTCCGATACATGGCGACCCCCGTCGTGAGTGGATGATGCGATTCTCACGCCGCGACGCCTCGAGTAATCCTCCGAACAAGCCCTGATTCCGGCCTCAATTCGTTTGATGTCCGTTTCCGCGATTCGGAGCACGGCTGCTATACGCCCGCCCATCAAGGCTTTGCGGCCGCCGGGCGGTAAAATCGCAGATCCGTCCGCTGATAATCGGCCTTTTTTGCAGCGGCTTGTGGGGTCATCCGCACGAAAAAACAACAGTTTCTTACCAAAAAGCAGACTAAAAGATCGGATCAAACGATACGCGCGATCGTTCGATCTATGAACGCAGTAATTTTTGCAGTGCAACAGACATCGACATGGCTTCACCCACGACGAACGAAACACCCTCGCCGCACACACTCAAACGCGGACTCAAGAGTCGCCACATCCAGTTGATCGCGCTCGGCGGCGCGATCGGCACCGGGCTTTTTCTCGGCGTCGCGCAGACGATCAAGCTCGCCGGGCCATCCGTGCTGCTCGGCTACGCGATCGCCGGGCTGATGGCGTTCTTCATCATGCGTCAGCTCGGCGAGATGATCGTCGACGAGCCGGTCGCCGGTTCCTTCAGCCATTTCGCCGATAAATACTGGGGCCACGCCGCCGGTTTCATCTCCGGCTGGAACTACTGGGCCATTTACATTCTGGTGAGCATGGCGGAGCTGTCGGCCGTGGGCATCTACATGCAGTACTGGTGGCCGGGATTGCCGATGTGGATATCGGCGCTCGCGTGCTTCGTGATCGTCAACGCGATCAATCTGACGAGCGTGAAGTCCTACGGCGAGACGGAGTTCTGGTTCGCGATCGTCAAAGTGGCGGCGATCGTCGGCATGATCCTGTTCGGCGGCTGGCTGCTCGCGTCGGGCAAGGCGGGGCCGGAAGCGAGCGTCGCGAATCTTTGGCGGCTCGGCGGCTTCTTTCCGAACGGCGTGCACGGGCTCGTCATGTCGATGGCCGTCATCATGTTCTCGTTCGGCGGGCTGGAGCTCGTCGGCATTACGGCGGCGGAAGCGGAAGACCCGTCGCGCAGCATTCCGCGCGCGACCAATCAGGTCATCTATCGCATCCTGATTTTTTATGTCGGCGCGCTCGGCGTGCTGCTTTCGCTTTATCCGTGGGACAAGGTCGCGACCGGCGGCAGTCCGTTCGTGCTGATTTTCCGCGAGATGAACAGCACGGTCGTCGCGAACGTGCTCAACGTGGTCGTGCTGACGGCCGCGCTCTCCGTGTACAACAGCGGCGTCTATGCGAACAGCCGCATGCTGTACGGCCTCGCGCAGCAAGGCAACGCGCCGCGCGCGCTGCTCAACGTGAGCGGACGCGGCATTCCGCTCGCGGCGCTGGCGGTGTCGGCGCTGGTGACGGCGGCGTGCGTCGTCATCAACTATGTGATTCCGGGGCGCGCGTTCGGCCTCTTGATGGGACTCGCGGTGTCGGCGCTCGTCATCAACTGGGCGATGATCAGCATCATCCATCTCATGTTCCGCCGGCAGAAGCGCGCGAACGCCGAAGCGACCTCGTTTCCGAGCTTTCTGCATCCGTTCACGAACTACGTCGTGCTCGCGTTTCTCGCGGGCATCGTCTGGGTGATGTACGAGATTCCGGATCTGCGCCTGTCCGTGTACCTGATTCCGGTCTGGCTGGCCGTTCTCGGAATCGGCTACTATCTTAAAACTCGAGCCGCGCGCGGAGACTGACGCGGCCGCGCTTGCTGATCTCTCGTCCTCTCTCGTCCTATAAGTCACCATGTTCGAACATATCGATGCTTACCCCGGCGACCCGATCCTGTCGCTGAACGAAAACTTCCAGAAAGATCCGCGCACCAATAAGGTCAACCTGAGCATCGGCATTTACTTTGACGACGAAGGCCGTCTGCCCGTGATGCAGGCCGTGCGCGAGGCGGAACTGTCGATCCTGAAAGACCTCGGCCCGAAACCGTATTTGCCGATGGCCGGTTTCGCGCATTATCGCGACGCCGTGCAGGCGCTCGTGTTCGGCAACGACAGCCCGGCGCGCGCCGATGGCCGCATCGCGAGCGTGCAGACGCTCGGCGGATCGGGCGCGCTGAAGGTCGGCGCGGATTTCATCAAGCGCTACTTTCCGAAGTCGCAAGTGTGGGTGAGCGATCCGACGTGGGAGAACCATCGTTTCATCTTCGAGCGCGCGGGTTTCGAAGTGAACACGTATCCGTATTACGACGAAGCCACCGGCGGACTGCGCTTCGATGCGATGCTCGACGCCATCGACAAGCTGCCCGCGAAGAGCGTCGTGCTGCTGCACGCGTGCTGTCATAACCCGACGGGCGTCGATCTCGATCAGGCGCAATGGGTGAAGATCATCGACGTGCTGCAAAAGCGCGATCTGCTGCCGTTCGTCGATATGGCGTATCAGGGCTTCGGTTCCGGTCTCGACGACGACGCGTTCGCCGTGCGCGAACTCGCGCGCCGTGGCGTGCCGGCGTTCATCGCCAATTCGTTCTCGAAGAATTTCTCGCTGTACGGCGAGCGCTGCGGCGGCCTGCACGTCATTTGCGACGATGCCGCCGAAGCCGATCGCGTGCTCGGCCAGCTGACGAGCGCGGTACGCGCGAACTACAGCAATCCGCCGACGCACGGCGCGAAGATCGTCACGCGTGTGCTGAACACGCCCGAACTGAAACAGTCGTGGGAAAAGGAACTCGCGTCGATGTGCCAGCGCATCGCGCGCATGCGTCAGGCGATCCACGACGGACTGAAGGATCACGTTCGCGGCGAGATGCTCACGCGGTATATCAAGCAGCGCGGCATGTTCACGTACACGGGTCTGGTCGCGGATCAGGCCGACCGGCTCAAGGAGGAATTCGGCGTGTACATCCTGCGCTCGGGCCGCATGTGCGTCGCGGGCCTGAACGACAGCAACGTGCAGATCGTCGCCGATGCCATCGGCAAGGTGCTGGCGGCGAAGTAGATCGCTACATCGCGGGACAGGACAGCACTTTCTGCGGCGGAAGGCTGCCCGGTCCCGTATCGACTTTCGTGCCGCGCGGCGGCGTCAGAATGAGCCGCACGGCACTCGTGCCTTCGTTCGCGAGCACGTAGATATCGCCGCTTCCTTCGGGCTGCCAGTACACGCGATACACCTCGCCGTCCTTGTACACATGCAGCGCGCCGTGCCGCACGGCGCCGCCCCGCCAGAAATTCACGCTTTCCCCTTCGCGCAGCGCGATCATGCCGTCCTGCCCGTTCGTGGCGCTTTCGAGCGTGCCGCAGACGGCGTCGTCGGCGCGTGCGTGCGTGCAGACGGCCAGCGCCGCTGCGCATAGAAACATCGTTTTGCGATTCATCGGCTATCGACTCCCGGAAAAAGCGCGTGCGCCGTCCCGCGCTCCTCGCAAGATACGCGCCGACGTTCCTCCGCGCGTGTGCTACTTTGAATGGAAGCAGCATTCGATCATGGAGGGCGACATGACTGTGATCGCGCCGGACGAAAGAGCGGATTTCCTCGCGATTCTCGCGCGCCATCGGCTCGACGAGAGCGATTTTCTGGTGCACGAAGGCGGCGCGTCCGATGTCGTGGACGATGTTTATCCGTTGCAGGGCGTCGTCACCATCACGCGACGTTCCACGTTGAAGGAACGCGAATATCGCATCGGACACGGCACGCAATGGACCGCCGCGTTCGAAAAAGACTTGAACAAGGGCGTGTTCAGATGAACGGGCACGCGCAAGCAGTTTTTTCACGCACTTTTTTGAAGCGGAGCAGGCGATGAGACCGACCGAATTCAAATCGTTCAAGGCGCACGTCGCGATGATGCTGCGCGATCTGCCGCGCGGCGTGACGGCAGATCTCAGCGATGTCGCCGTCGCGTACTGGAACGGCACGCAAGTGGTCGGCGCCTATTTGCGCGACAACGGCCGCCTCGACGAAGACTTCGATTTCGACGAAAACGCCTGGGGCGTCTGGCGCGACGATTTCCTCGCGTGGTTCGATGCGCCGCGTTTCTCCGAACGCGCCGATCTGAAGGCCGCGTTCGTCGCAGGCGTCATGCCCGCGAGCGCGCACGGCGGGCTCTGGCCGCGGGCGCTGTGATTTAAGCTTCATTCGGCAAGTCATCCGTAAGCACGCCTCGCACGCGCCCGTTCCCCGCCGAACGGCACAGCGATTGCTCCGTTCCTCCACGCGACAGCGTCCGAACCACGACCGCGCGACGGCCGTGTTCCGCCTTTCATCGTCACGGAGGATTCAGCATGGCTGGCAACGGCAGACTCAGTCCGCTCACGTTCTTTACGGCCATTGTGTTTATCGTCATCGGCGTGTTGCTGGCGGCGGGCGGAGCGTATCTCGTTGCGCTCAAAGGATCGTGGTACTACGTGATCGCGGGTGCGGCCATCGTGCTGACCGGGCTCTTGTTGTTGATCCGGCGGCGCTCCGCATTGCTGCTTTTCGCGCTGTTCCTGTTCGCCTCGACGATCTGGGCCGTCGTCGAAGTGCGTTTCGATTTCTGGCAACTGATGCCGCGCCTGTGGATCTGGCTGCTGCTCGCGATCTGGCTGCTGATTCCGTTCGTGCATCGCGGCGCGTTGTTCGGGCCGCCTTCGACATCGCGCGCCGCGCGCACGCCGCTCGCCGCCGCGATCATCCTCACGTTGCTGCTCGGCGTCGGCACCTGGTTCAATCATCCGCACGACCGGCCGGGGCGCATCGACGTGAACGTCGCCGCCGACGCCAATCAGCCCGATGCCAACGCCGCGACCGGCCGCGCGGCGGGCGACTGGGTCGACTATGGCGGCTCGCCGCTCGCGCAGCGTTACGCGCCGCTCGCCCGGATCACGCCGGATAACGCGCATCGGCTAAAGGTGGCGTGGACGTATCGCACCGGCGACATGCCCGGCCCCGACGATCCGACCGAAACCACCGACGAGAACACGCCGCTCAAGGTCGGCGACACGATTTTCCTGTGCACGCCGCATAGCAAGGCGATCGCGCTCGATGCCGCGAGCGGCAAGGAAAAGTGGCGTTTCGATCCGCGGATTCAGAGTCCGATCGGGTTCAAGCATTGGGAGCACATGACTTGCCGGGGCGTCGCTTATTACGATGCGTCGATGCATCCGATGCCCGCTGCCGCCGCGCCCGAAGCCAGCGCGCCCGCCGAAGCCGATGCGGCCTCCGCGCCTGCCGACGCATCCGCGCCCACGGAAGCGTCCGCGCCCGTGCGGACGCCCGCGCAAACCACGGCGCAGGCCGAATGTCCGCATCGCCTGTTCCTTCCGACCGCCGACGCCCGCCTGATCGCGCTCGACGCGGACACCGGCAAGCCGTGCGCGAGCTTCGGAAAGAACGGTGCAATCGATTTGCGCGCGAATATCGGGCCGTTCACGCCGGGCGGCTATTACTCGACCTCGCCGCCGGCGGTGTTCCGCAATCTCGTGATCGTCGGCGGTCATGTGACCGACAACGAATCGAACAACGAGCCGTCGGGCGTGATCCGCGCGTTCGACGTCAATGACGGCCATCTCGTCTGGAACTGGGATCCAGGCAATCCGGACGCCACCGAACCGATCGCGGCGGGCGGCACTTATGTGCGCAATTCGCCGAACATGTGGTCGATGTTCAGCGTCGACGAAAAGCGCGGCATGATTTTTCTGCCGATGGGCAACCAGACGCCCGATCAGTGGGGCGGCGAGCGCACGCCACAGGCCGAGAAGTTCGGCGCGGGCGTCGTCGCGCTCGATGCCGCGACGGGCAAGCTGCGCTGGAACTATCAGTTCACGCATCACGATCTGTGGGATATGGATGTGGGCGGGCAGCCGACGCTCGTCGATCTGCAGACGGCGCAGGGCACGCAGCCGGCGCTGATCGCATCGACGAAGCAGGGCAGCATCTACGTGCTGAATCGCGAAACCGGCCAGCCGATCGTGCCGATCAGCGAAGTCGCGGTGCCGGGCGGCGCGGCGAAAGGCGATCACACCGCGCCGACGCAGGCCGTTTCCGCGCTCAACTTCAACCCGCCGCGCGTGACGGAGGCGGACATGTGGGGCACGACGCCGTTCGATCAGCTTTGGTGCCGCATCAAGTTCAGGAGCCTGCGCTACGACGGGCCGTACACGCCGCCGTCGGAGCAGGGGTCGCTCGTGTTTCCGGGTAACTTCGGCGTATTCGACTGGGGCGGGATTTCCGTCGATCCGGTGCGGCAGATTCTGATCGCGAATCCGGACTACATGGCGTTCACGTCGAAGCTGATTCCGCGTGACAAGATTCCCGAGGACAACGGCGAGAAGAAAGGCAGCGAAACGAGCGGCATCAAGCTCGCGCGCGGTACGCCGTTCGGCTTTGAGATCAGCGCGTTTCTTTCACCGCTCGGGATTCCGTGCCAGGCGCCGCCGTGGGGCTACATCGCGGGCGTCGATCTGCGCACGCAGAAGATTGCGTGGATGCACAAGAACGGCACCATCGTCGACAGCGCGCCGCTGCCGATTCCGATGCCGCTCGGCGTGCCGAGCCTCGGCGGGACGATCGTGACGGCGGGCGGCGTCGCGTTCCTGACGGGCACGCTCGATCAATACGTGCGCGCCTACGACGTGCGCGACGGCAAGAAGCTGTGGGAGGCGCGTCTGCCGGCGGGCGGTCAGGCCACGCCGATGAGCTACGCCGATGCAAGCGGCAAGCAATATGTGCTCGTGACGGCGGGCGGTCATGGCTCGCTCGGCACGAAGGCGGGCGATTATGTGATCGCCTATACGTTGCAGTGAATGCGAAAAAAAGCGCGGGAATTTCCCCCGCGCCTGCACGTTACGTCCGGCGATAAGCCTCGGCCATGAGCGCGCTGACCTTGGCGCGCGCGCTCAGCGCATTGCGGACGGCGGCGACGATGAAGGAAACGAGGGCGATCGGCGTGGCAGCGATGATTCCCATGATGAACTCCGTACTAGGGGTAACTAACTAGGTAATAACCCTAGGTTAGCACATTATGACGCATTGCAACAAATATCTTTCGGGGAATTGACCGTACGCAAAGGCGAAACGCTCTGAAGGAGCATCCACATGAAGACGCACTTTCCGGCTCGTATCGCGGCGGTCGGCGCCGTTGTGCTCATCGCGGCGATCGTCGTCGCGTGCAGTGGCGGTTCCGGCGATAGCGCAACTTCGTCTGCGGCGAGCGGCGGCGCGCCGGCGGCGGCATCGAGCCCGTCGGGGGCATCGAGCCCGGCGGCGGCATCGGCGCCTCTGGCTGCGGTGTCGAAAGATGTCGTCACCTGGCACAACGACATCGCGCGCACCGGACAGCAACTCGCGGAAACCGTCCTCACGCCGGCGAACGTCAATCAGCGTACTTTCGGCAAGCTCGCGCTCTTTTCCGTCGATGGCGCCGTCGACGCGCAGCCGCTCTTTCTGGCGGGCGTACCGATCGCGGGCGGTACGCGCAACGTGCTCTACGTCGCGACGGAAAACGCCAGCGTCTACGCTTTCGACGCCGACAGCGGCGCGGTGCTGTGGAAAGTCTCGACGCTCGGCAGCGGCGAGTCGCCGAGCGACGACCACAACTGTCATCAGATCACGCCGACAATCGGTGTCACGGCGACGCCGGTCATCGACCGGACGCGCGGCCCGAATGGCGCGATGTATGTCGTCGGCATGTCGAAGGATGCGTCGGGCGCGTATCACCAGCGCATTCACGCGCTCGATGTCGCGACGGGCGCCGAGCTCTTCAACGGCCCCACCGAAATCCGGGCGACGTATCCGGGCAACGGCGCGGGCAGCCAGAACGGCACGCTGACGTTCGATCCCGGCCAGTACGCCGAGCGCGCGGCGTTGCTGCTGCTGAACGGCGTCGTCTACACGGCGTGGACTTCGCATTGCGACTTCATGCCGTACACCGGCTGGGTCATGGGCTACGACGCCGCGACCCTGCAACAGGCGAGCGTGCTGAACCTCACGCCGAACGGCCAGATGGGCTCGATCTGGATGAGCGGCGCGGGCCTCGCATCGGACGGCCAGGCGATCTTTTTCCTCGACGCCAACGGCACCTTCGATCCGACGCAAAACGCGCAGGAGATGCCGATCAACGGCAACTTCGGCAACGGTTTTTTGCGGCTGGAAACGTCGCCGCTCAGGGTGCAGGACTATTTCGAGCCGTCGAACACGGTGCAGGAGTCGAACGAGGACGAAGATCTCGGTTCCGGCGGCGCGATGGTGCTGCCGGACTTCACCGATGCGGGCGGCACGGTCCGGCATCTGGCGATTGGCGCGGGCAAGAACTCGACGATCTACGTCGTGAACCGCTTCTCGATGGGCAAGTTCGATTCGAACGCGGACCACATCTATCAGGAACTCGTCGGCCAGATTCGTGGGGCGATGTTCGGCGCGCCCGCGTATTTCAACAACACGGTCTATTTCGGCGCGGTCGGCGACAGCATTCGGGCGTTCGCGGTCAGCAACGCGTTGCTTTCGGCGACGTCGACGAGTCAGACGTCGAATGCGTTCGGCTTCCCCGGCGCGACGCCGAGCATTTCCGCGAACGGCACGGCGAACGGCATTCTGTGGGCCGCGGAGAACGGCGCGACAGGCGCGCTGCACGCCTACGACGCGGCCAATCTCGCGCGCCAGCTCTACAGCAGCAACGACGCCGGCACGCGCGACCAGTTCGGTGCGGGCAACAAGTTCATCACGCCGATGATCGCGAACGGCAAGGTGTATGTCGGCACGAAGAACGGCGTCGCCGTGTTCGGGCTGTTGTCGAAATAGGATCGGCGCGCGAACGCGGCGCCGGGCGTGACGCCGCGAGCGCGCCGCAACTAGCCGAAACGCCGTGGAACGGTCGCGAAGTCATGTTAAGCTCTCGGTTCTTCGCTGGGGAGTAGCCGGCTTTCCTGCACAGGGAAAGCGCTCATGTCAACACGCTCGGTCGTTCAGGCCGTGGCATGAGCAGCCATCAAAGGTTGGCAAGACCATCGACAGAATTCGCGACCGGTCGGGCGCGCGTTCTGTCGTTCCATCTTGCCCGACCAGAGCGCTACTCGATGAATCTCGCCTCCACAATTTTTCTAGCCTTCGCCATGTCCACCGACGCGTTCGCCGCAGCCGTCGGCAAGGGCGCGACCCTGCACAAGCCGCGCATCGCCGAAGCGTTGAAGACCGGCGTGATCTTTGGCGTGATCGAAGCCCTGACGCCGCTCGTCGGCTGGGCGCTCGGCAGGGCGGCCGCGCAGTATGTCACCGCGTGGGATCACTGGATCGCGTTCGGCCTGCTCTTCCTGCTCGGCGCGCGCATGATCCGCGAAGGTTTCAGCAGCGTGAGCCACGAAGCGGAAAAGCCCAATTCGCATTCGTTCTGGGTGTTGGCGCTCACCGGTTTCGCGACCAGCATCGACGCGATGGCGGTCGGCGCGGGCCTCGCGTTCATCGATGTCGATATCTTCTCGACGGCCGCGACCATCGGTTTCGCGACGATGCTGATGGTGACGGTCGGCGTGATGGTCGGCCGGCTCGTCGGCGCGACGATCGGCAAGCGGGCGGAAATCGTCGGCGGGCTGATTCTGATCGGCGTCGGCAGCGTCATTCTGGCCGAACATCTCGGCCATCTCGGCTGAGGATGCGCGCCTTGCCGCCGCGCGGCGTGAGAATCGCGAGCACGGCGGCGACGATGAAAAGCGCGGGCACGTCGCCCGCCAGATGACCGAGGTGGCGCCCCGCGCCGCCGAACGACTGCACGGCCATGATCGCGCCGTGCACGACGCTCGACCACACCGTGAACCAGATGAGGCTCAGATGCCTCATCGGCTCGCGCGATGCGATCAGCAGGAAAACGCCGAGCGTCGCGTAGATGCCGACGATCATCATCGCGTATTCCGAATGGCCTTCGTGGCCGGCATCCCACGCCCATCCAGAAGGCCAGAGCAGCATGAGCGGATAGAAGGCGAAGAGCGCGATCAGCCCGACGACGGCGAGCACGATGCGCAGGCAGGCGAGGCGACGGGCGTCGTTCATGGCGGCTCCTTGGCGGCGCGACATGAGCGACAAGATACCGCGAAGCGCACCGCGAAAGCCATCGATGGCGGCAGGCGTTTCCACCAAAAATCGGCGCAAATAAAATAACAACGACTGCCATTAGGCCGATACGATTCATCATTCCACTGCCTTCAACCACAAATCCAGCACGTCATGCCACGTCCGATTTCCGCGCGCATCCATCTCGACGCCATCCGACAGAATCTTCAACTTGTCAAACGCACGGCGCCGTCGTCGCGCGTGTGGTCCGTCATCAAGGCGAATGCTTATGGTCACGGCATCGAGCGCATTTATCCGGCGCTCGATGAAGCCGACGGCATCGCGCTGCTCGATCTCGATGAAGCCGTGCGCGTGCGCGAACTCGGCTGGAAAAAGCCGATTCTTTTGCTCGAAGGCGTTTTCGAGCCCGCGGATGTCGAAACGGCGGATCGTCACCGGCTCACGGTCACGGTGCATTGCGACGAGCAGCTTGCGTTGCTGAAGGCGGCGCGGCCGAACGAGCGCATCGACATACAGTTGAAGATGAACTCGGGCATGAACCGGCTCGGCTATCGGCCGGGCGAATTCGTCGAGGCTTGGAAAAGGGCGTCGGATATCGCGGCGATCGGCTCGATCGGCCTGATGAGTCACTTCGCGAACGCCGACGAAGGCGCGATCGACTGGCAGATAGACGAATTCGAAGCGGCCACGCGCGATCTTCCCGGCACGCGCTCGCTGTCGAATTCGGCGGCGGTGCTGTGGCATCCGCGCGCGCATCGCGACTGGGTGCGGCCGGGCACCATCCTCTACGGCGCCTCGCCGACGGGCTGCGCGCGCCACATCGAGCATTTCCCGTTGCGCGCGGCGATGACGCTCGAGAGCCGCATCATCGGCGTGCAGACGCTCGCGGCGGGCGAGACGATCGGCTATGGCCGCACTTTCACCGCGGATCGCGCGATGAAGATCGGCGTGGTCGCATGCGGCTACGCGGACGGCTATCCGCGTCACGCGCCGACGGGCACGCCCGTCATCGTCGATGGCGTGCGTACGCGCATCGTCGGACGCGTGTCGATGGACATGCTCACCGTCGATCTCACGCCGTGTCCGGCTGCGGGCATCGGATCGCCGGTGGAACTATGGGGCGAACGCGTCCGGGTCGATGAAGTGGCCGAACCGTCCGGCACGATCGGCTACGAGTTGATGTGCGCGCTCGCGCGGCGCGTGCCCGTCGCGATCGACGCGGGCGTTTCGAATCGGGCAGAAGCGCATTCGGCATGACGCTCACGATGACGCGTCTCGAAGGCAGTGCTTACGTTCGAAAATGCGCGATCACATCGGCGAGGATTTCGATGCCTTTGCGGATCTGCTCGACCGGCACGCTCGCATAGCCGAGGATGAGCCCGGCCGTCCGGTTCGACGTGCCGCCGCACGGCGCGACATGAAGCGGCGACACCGGATAGACGCCCACGCCCTTCGCATGCGCGGCGGCGACGAGCGCGGCTTCGTGCGCCGCGTCGATGAAGGGCAGCCACAGCGTGACGTGCAATCCGGCAGCCGTGCCCGTCGCGTGCGCGCGCTTCGGAAGAAGATCGGCGATGGCGTCGAGCAAGGCCGCGCGCCGCCGTTCGTATTCGCGCCGCACGCGCCGCACGTGACGCTCATACGCGCCGCTTTCGATTAGCGCCGCGAGCACGCGCTGATCGATGACGGCCGAATGACGATCCGCGAGCCGCTTCGCCTGACGGAACGCCGGCACGAGATCGTGCGGCAGGATCATGTAGCCGAGCCGCAGATGCGGCGAGAGCGCCTTCGAAAACGTGCCGATGTAGATCACGCGGCCATTCGTATCGATCGATTGCAAGGCGTCGATCGGGCGCTGGCCGTATCGGAACTCGCCGTCGTAATCGTCTTCGATGATCCACGCGTCGTGCCGTTGCGCCCATTCGAGCAATTCGAGACGGCGGCCGATCGGCAGCACGCCGCCCAGCGGAAACTGGTGCGATGGCGTCACGTACGCGAGCCGCGCGCGTCCATCGGCGGGAAGGCGGCGCGTATCGAGACCGTGTTCGTCGACGGGCACCGGCAGCGCCACGCCGCCCGATGCCTCGAAGCAATGCCGCGCGATCAGATAGCCGGGATCTTCGAATGCGAAGGCGTCGCCGGGATCGAGCAGCAGGCGCGCGCAAAGATCGAGCGCCTGCTGCGTGCCGTTCACGACGACGATCTGATCGCTATCGCAGACGAGCCCGCGCGCGCGGCCGAGATACGCCTGCAACGCGCGCCTGAGCGACGCATCGCCTTCGGGCGCGACGTAATAGAGGCTATGCGGTTGATGCAGCAGTTCGGCCTGATACGCGCGTTTCCAGATCAACGAAGGAAAGTCGCGCGCGGACACTGCGCCGTACAGGAAGTTGATGCTGCCTTTCGTCACTTGCGCGAGAACGGGCATCGGCAGTGTAGAAACGCGCCGGCCATAGGCGGAAAGCGCGGGCGCGGTGCGTTCGGCGCGCGCGGGAATCGGCGGCGCGAGCGGCATCGGCGGCGTGGCGACTCGCGCCACGCGTCCCGCCGACGTGACGAGAAAGCCCTCCGCCGCGAGCTGTTCGTACGCTGCCGTGACAGTCGTGCGCGAGACGCCGAGATCGGCGGCCAGCGCGCGCGTAGAAGGTGCGGGAGCGCCGGCGGGCAACGTGCCATCGGCGATCTGGGCGCGCAGCAGATCGTAAATGCGCCGTCCGGTGCCGATGGCGTCTTTCGACTGGACCATGAAAATTGCTCGAAACTGGATCTTCTTATTGTGCCTGTTTCGGGCGATAGTGACGGGGTTCCGCCACTTTCCATCGGGCATCCAGGATGTATATTCCGCCGCATTTCGCCGAGACTCGCCCTGAAGAGCTGCATCGGATCATTCGTGCGCATCCGCTCGGAATGCTGGTGACGCACGACGCCGCCGGTCTCGACGCCAATCACATTCCGTTCGAATTCGATCCGGCGCAGGGCGAGCATGGCTTGCTGACGGCGCACGTCGCGCGCGCCAACGACGTGTGGCAGCGTTGCCCGGGCGGCACGCCCGTCATGGTGATTTTTCGCGGCGCGGAGGGTTATGTCTCGCCGAACTGGTATCCGAGCAAGCATGAGACGCATCGGCAAGTGCCGACGTGGAACTACGAAGTCGTGCACGCGCACGGCGTGCTCACCGTGCGCGACGACGAGCAGTTCGTGCGCGGTCTCGTCGCGCGTCTGACGCGGCGGCACGAGGCGAACGAGCCGAAGCCGTGGAAGATGGGCGATTCCGAGCGCGAATTCATCGATGGGATGCTGCGGAATATCGTGGGCATCGAAATCGCGGTGACGTCGCTTGTAGGCAAGTCGAAACTGAGTCAGAACAAGGAAACGCGCGATCGGATCGGCGCCGCGGATGCGCTCGACGCGCGGGGGAAAGGGGAGCTGGCACGGGTGATGGGGCGGGCGGGAGACTAGTTCATGGCTTTTATTGCTTTTCTGATCGCGGCGATCGTTCTCGCCATTACGCCCGGTCCGGGCCTCGCGTATGTCGTGGCTCGCACTGTCGCTGGTGGTCGTTCCGAAGGCATGGCGTCGTGTCTCGGCACGGCGGTGGGCGGTCTCGTCCATGTGGCCGCGGCGGCGCTCGGGCTATCCCTGTTGATCGCGCGCTCGGCGACGCTCTTTAGCGTCGTGAAGTACGTCGGCGCGGCGTATCTGATTTATCTGGGCGTTCGGCTTCTGTTTCGCGAAGGCGAAGCGGGCGGCGTCGCGCCGGTTGCATCGCACGGTGCGCGGCGTGCGTTTCGCGAAGGCGTCCTGGTCGAAGCGCTCAACGTCAAGACGGCGCTGTTTTTTCTCGCCTTTCTTCCGCAGTTCGTTTCGCCGGGGCATGCGCTGATTCCGCAACTGGCGATGCTCGGGAGCATTTGCGTCGTGCTTAATACGCTTGTCGACGTGGGCGCGGTGCTCGCCGCTTCGCGTCTGCTGAAGTCGAGCGCCGCACGCGTCGCGCGCGCGAGGATGCTCACGCGGACCTCGGGCGTCGTCATGCTGGGATTGGGTGGATATCTCGCGTTTGCGCGGAGGGCGATCCCGAGTTAGGGAACCGGCCTCACGCGATTATCTGTTGCTCGCATGACCTTCCCTGAAGTGGGCTTCTAATCAATACTGCCGTGACTTTCGACGGCAAGCACACGGCTGCCGCAGGCGGTCAGATGCCCATCCAGCGCGACGCCATTGCCGTTCGTGTCGATCAACATATCGGAACACTGAATGATCGGGTTCGTGCCGTGTTCGGGGCATGTCACCAAGTCGCCCATTCTCGCGACCCCGCGGCCCTTGATGTCCATCGTGTCGGAGCCCGTGATGATGCGGCCGCCGTGGGTGGTCGCGTCGCCTACGCATGCTATTGAAGTCATTTTCGTTATCGTGCGGTTAGAGGTTTTTCCAGATCGGTTCAGCGCTTGCGCCGGACAATTCGAAGATGAAGAATTTCACCGCGTCGAAATAGTCGGTGAATATGCAAGGATTGAACGAGGCGCCTCGCTCGTCGACGCATACGACCCAGTAACCATCTTCCTCGGACAGGCGCAACTCTCCAAACCCGATATGCGGGTCGTCACCTAAGCGGTAGGAATCACGCCTGATACCGCGAGCGCCAAGTTCAGCGGCGATGGCGTCGAGTAGCCTTTGCTGGTCGATGCCTTGACCAACATGAATCTCGTACGCCTTCTTGAGATGAATATCCATCGATCAACTCCTTTGTTCATCGTCGTCTCAGGAAGGCCCGTAGCTTTTCTTGCTCGACGCTAACGACATGTTCACCCACGGCAAGACCACCGGGCAGACGTGTATCTTACGGACGCTCCGTCCTTCTGGCATGTTTCCATTGTCGAGTCTCTCTAGCGGCCTTCGATGATTCTTCGATTGCGACGATTCGATTCGTCTACCTTGACTTGAATATCCCGATCGGCGGCAACGGCGTTGAGTCCGCCCGTAAGGCCAATCAGGTCCTTCGATATGAATCTGCCCGTCGCCGGATCATCGTACGGATGCCGGTTGTAATGAAGCCCCGTCTGACTTCGCCTGGACACAAACTCCTCGCGCGCAGGCCGCAGTCCCTTATCCAGCAAGCCGTCCAGCTCGACGAGCTCATGCACGAGAGAATTTTTTTGTAGACGCGATTCTAGACGCTCATCGGTAGCCCGAACTATGCGACTCGTCCGAGTAACGCTTGCTCGTTACCCGCAGTGGCTGACGGCGGCCGCAGGCCGACCGCAGACGCGGCGGAACTTGGCCGAAGCACACCGATGCGCCACGTTCGCGCAAGTCTTCGCCCACCGCGCCCGAATCCGTCAAGGCCGCGCAGCGCCCGAAGGGCTTGGTCTTGACGGTCATCGGTTCACCACGCTCGTTTTTCGTCGCTCTTGGCGCGCGGATGGCGCAGTTCCGCGAAGCTCGCGAATCTTAAAGCACGTCCACACGATACGGAACGCTTCGTGACCGTTCAGCAGTCGCAGCGCGAGAGCCGCTCGACCAAACCCTACTGGCAGCGAACCGAGCCGCCGTGTTTTCCGCGGCTCAAACTCGCCGGGCCATGGATCGAGCAGGCAGGATTCACAGCAGGGCAGCGCGTCAAGGTCAATGTTGAACATGGGCGGCTGATCATTACCGCCGAGTAGACGAAGGGCCGCGTAGCGGCCCTTCGAACTTAAAGATTAGCGATTCTCGACGTTGTATCTAGCTACTCTTGAGACGTCTTCATCTGGGTCATCGAAGAGCCCGCGGACTATCGATATAGGTGCCTTTTTGTTTGAGGCGATGCCTTGCCGAACCACTGGATCCGGATCTCTCGCGAGGAGCTCAAACAACTCCACCGATAGTTTCCGCTTTACGGCAACGCTACGTCTGACATCAGATTCAAACTGGCAGAGCTCCGTCAATATTTCCAACGGAACAGTCTTGTTATGAGCAACCCATTTCCTGTAGCCCGGGAACCTCGAAATCACATCTTTCCAGACAGATACAGGAGCCTCTTCGTTAGCGGCTCGGTCGTACTCTTCCTTCATGAGACTATCTCTTAGCGCTATGAATTCTTCAGCAGACTGGATCATCTTGAGTCCTTGCACTGCAATGAATCAAGATTAACGTTTTTCCCGGTATCGCTCTTATGTTTACTCATGTAGTCGCCGTAAACATCGGCGTCAGCGACCCAAGCTCCATTCTTATCATAGACTTTCCAAGCGCTATTGCCATGCCCGGTTTGATCTTCGGACCACCACATGCCCGTGCTCGGATCGCGCAAGTATTTAGCGTAACCAACGCCTGATACATTGCCTGCGCAAACTCGATCAAATCGATTTATTTCCCATTCCTTTCTACAAGAGCACTTAGAATTTTGATTCGGCTTGTTTGACGTTTGCTTTCGTCCCGCTATCGCAGGAGTCTTCGATAAGCCAAACGGATCAACCCACTCGATCGGGTTCGGCGCATACTGATACGCGTTGAGTCCACCGGCCAGCCCAATCGGATCCTTCGAGATGAACCGCCCGCTCTGCGGATCATAGTACCGATGCCGATTGTACGTCAGTCCCGTCTCGTCGTCCGCGTATTGGCCTTGGAACCGGATAGCGTTATCCGCTTCGGCCGGATCTGTCTTGCCATAGGGCGTTGGTTTCCTTCCGCCCCACGCCTTATACCGCGCCAGCCACACAACCTTACCCGACTCGTCGAGCAACTCCTGCGGCGTGCCAAGGTGGTCATTCTGATAGAACACCGTCGCATGGCGGCTCTTCGCCGGAACCTGAACGAAACCGCCATCCGTACCCGTCGCGAGGAACGCAGGTTCGACCAGCTTTTCGTCGAGACGAGCGAGCGGCACGAACGTCCCCGGTTCGTGCAGATAGAGCGACGCGCGCGTCCACTGATGGCTCACGTCCAACGTATGCATGCGCTGCGCGACCGGCAGCGAATACGCGTCCTGCGCGTCCTCTCGCACTGTCTCATAGCGGGCATTCGCGGACTTGCGCTCGCGTCCATATTCGCGCGGCAGCTCGTCAAAGCGCTCTTCCATGAGCAGCACATCGCCGTCCCATGTGAAGACGGTTAGCTCGGTTGCGCCTGTCGCGCCTCTGACTTCCTTCGCCACGCGCCGCCCGAATGCGTCGTAGGTATAGCTTGCGGCAACATCGAACGGCGCAGTGCCAGAAATCCACCGAGTAGAACCATCCGTGTTCCTCTCACGTCGATCGATCTCGTTCGCCGCTGGCGGCTTCCCGTAGCGCTTGGCCTCCGTGAGCCGGTTTTGCTTGTCGTAGGCATAGACCCACGTCACGCCATTAGGCTCGGTCTTGCGGCTCAGGTTGCCGCGCTCGTCATACGCGTAATGCGTGCGGTTCAACTCCTTCAGCACGTTGCCGATGCACTTCGGCAACGACTGTTCCCATGCATGAAGCTTCTTATCATCGTCGGAGCGGCGTTGATCCCACTG
>NZ_JALQDZ010000046.1:0-991 GCF_023630985.1 Caballeronia sp. ATUFL_F1_KS39
GACAGCACCATGCCATGCGGCGCATCGGGCAGCTTCTCGTCGAGCCGCACCACCAGCCCCGGACAGAATGCCGACACCGTGCTCTTGCCGTCAAAACGGATCTGTCCGGACAGCGCTTCTTCGTGCCGCAGTTGCGCTTCGAACTTGGCGGCGTCGGCGTCGAGATGGCGGCTACCCCACGTATAGGACTGTCCGTAGGTGGTTTTATCGTCGCGCGCGAGATTGACTTGCGCTTCGATCGGCTCCCATGAACGCAGGGGGTTGTAGTCGCGAACGCGGATCGACTGCGCGACGGTCACGCTCTGCTGCTGCAACGACAAGACCGCTTCGTGGCCCGTTTCCAGCCCTGAAGTCTCGCGATAGAGCACGTTCGCCCGCAGCGAATAGTCGTATCCATCGATGTCATCGGCGAAGATGACCTGATCGCCGAAATCGCCGGGGCGCGTGTAACAGAACAGCCCCGCCTGCCGCATCAACAGATGGATGAACGCCCAGTCTGATAGCTGGTGCTGCATGTGAAAGACGAGCTTCGGAAACTTGCGCCGCAGCTTGAACGCGAACTGATGCGTGAGGAAATCGTGATCGCGCAAGATCGTCTCGATGATCTCGGGCACGGTCTTGTTCTGATAGATGCGCGAGCGCTTGGTGATGCGCAAACGCGCAAGCGGCGATTCGACCACGACGCGATACGCGCAGAAGTCGCGCGTCTTGCGAGTTCGTGTGAAGCGCGTGATGTTGCCGTTCCACTCGCGCGGCGTGCCGTCGCCGGGTAACGGCTCGATGCTGAACGTCGCGTTGTGCCCGAGATAGTCGGCGCGCGCCAGTTCCACATTGGCGGTCAGTTCAAGCGTGATGTGATACGGACTGCCTAGCCGCTCGATCGCCTTGACGGAGATGATCGAGAGGCCATCGCTCGGCGGTGCGCCTCGCACCTTGAGATAGTAGTTCTGCCTGCCCGTGATCCAGCGCGCGAGGGCGGTGGATCGCTTTG
>NZ_JALQDZ010000047.1:0-19284 GCF_023630985.1 Caballeronia sp. ATUFL_F1_KS39
CGGCGGTGCGCCTCGCACCTTGAGATAGTAGTTCTGCCTGCCCGTGATCCAGCGCGCGAGGGCGGTGGATCGCTTTGATTGTGCTTCCATTGCGTGATCCGTGCGAAATCGGGGATGTCAGGCGGAATGCCTGACGATCGGCCGAGAGTTGACACTGACCACGACTTTTAGATGGACATCACAGTGAGCGCAAGGAGACTTATCTGAATAAAAGTAAGGACTCCGTCGACCAAGCGGTCCATCGACCTTCGTTACTCGCTCGACTGCGCAAGCCCACCCCTCACCACCGCGTCTGCGCCGTCCCCGGCGGCGCCGATTCCCTCGCATACCCCGCCGGCGTCCGCGCAAGTTGCGCGCTTGGCCGCACCGCCATCAACGCACCGAATCCCGATTCATACCGCTCCATATACGGCGCGAGATCCGGCTTTGCGATAGCGAACCCGCCGTCCACACGCCCGAGCCCGCGCAACCAATGTCCCGTCTGCGCGAGCGAAACCTCCACATGCCAGCTTCCGCCCTCACGCTGCTGCTTCCACAGCGCCGCCGCCGCGCCGAACGCCATCAAAAATCCGCTCGCCATGTCGAGCATCTGCATCGGCAAGACGCGCGGCTTGCTCTCGCCGGCTGCTTCTCCCTCCGCCGCGTTGAAGCCCATCGCGGTCTGCACGAGCGAATCGAAACCGCGTCGCGCGGCCCACGGTCCCTCGGCGCCATACGCGCTCAACGACGTATAAACGATGCCCGGCCGATGCCGCGCCACTTCATCCGGCCCGAATCCCAGCGACGCGATCCCGCCCGGCCGATACCCCTGCGCGAACACATGCGCGTCATCGATGAGATGCCAGAGCGTCTCGCGATCCGAAGGCGACCGAAGATCGAGCAGCGCCGATCGTTTTCCGCGGCTCGTATCCGCCATAGCCGGAATATTCGGCAGATGCGGTCCGTTCACGAGCATCACGTCCGCGCCGAACGCGGCGAGCGCGCGCCCGCCGACCGGCCCCGCGAGAATGCGCGTGAAATCGAGCACGCGCAGGCCATCGAGCGGACGCGCATCCGCCGATAAAGAAGGCAACGCAAGCGCGGGCGCATCGCCGATACGCGTGATCGTCATCAACGGCTGCGCGGCGATAGCCTGGCCCTGCGGCGTCGCATCCCATTCGTCGAACGTCCGCAGCATCGTCACGACGAGACCGCGCTCCGCCGCCGCGTTCTCGTAGTCGCCCGCGCGCCACGAAAGCAGCGCGCGTTCGGCGTCCTCACGCGTCGCGATGCGCGGATCGAGCCCGAGCAGAAGCAGCGCGCCATCCTGATGATGTTCGAAGTTCGCATGAATCCGCACGTAGCCATCGGCGCATCGATAGAGACCGGAGAAGCGTCCCCATGTCTCCGGCTCCTTGCCGTCCACCGTGAACGCGCCGGTGCATTCGACCGCCGCGTGCGTCATGTCGACGGACACGCGCTGCCGCTCCACGCCGCGCGCGAAACCAAGCTCGCACGCCGCGAGCGCCGCCGCGCCGATGGTCGCCTGCGCCGCCGTGCCGACAGCGAAACTGGAAGGGAAAACCGGATCGCGACCCGGAAGGTCGATGAAAGAAAGCGCATCGTCGGGCAAGCCGGCGATGCGCCATAGGCTGCGCAGCGTATCGAGAGAGGAAGTCATGTCGGGCGCTCCTGAGTCGATGGAGCGCCCATTATCACGCCATATGCGTCATTGACGCCGCGTCGCCAGCTCCGCGCCCTGACGCAGCGCTTCGAGCATGCTGCCTTCATCGGCGATGCCCTTGCCCGCGATATCGAACGCCGTGCCGTGATCGACCGACGTGCGGATCACATCCAGACCGACGGTCACGTTCACGCCCGCTTCGAGACCGAGCACCTTCACCGGACCGTGACCCTGATCGTGATACATCGCGACGACGAGATCGAAGTCGCCACGCCCCGCGCGATAGAACAGCGTATCGGCGGGCAGCGGGCCAGTCACATCGAGGCCGCGTTCCTGCAAGAGCTTCACCGCGGGAATGATCTTTTCCTCTTCCTCGCCGTAACCGAACAGACCGTTCTCGCCCGCATGCGGATTGATCCCGCACACGCCGATGCGCGGCTTCGCGATGCCCGCCTTCACGAGCGTCGCGTTGCCGCGCTCTATCGTGCGTTGCACGAGACCCGGCTCGATCTTGCGGATCGCATCGATGATGCCGATATGCGTCGTCACGTGAATCACGCGCAATTGCGGCGCGACGAGCATCATCGACACTTCTTCCACGCCCGTCAGATGCGCGAGCATTTCCGTGTGACCCGGAAACTTGTGGCCGCCCGCGTGCAGCGCTTCCTTGTTGAGCGGCGCGGTGCAGATCGCGTCGATCTGATTCGCCTGCGCCAGTTCCACGGCGCGCGCGATGTACTGGTAAGCCGCATCGCCCGCAACGGCCGACAGTTCGCCGAAGGGCAGGTCGTCGGGGATGAGACCGAGGTCGATGCAGTCGATCACGCCCGGCTCGTAGCGCGCTTCGGTCGCGTCCTTGATGCGCCGCACCGTCGCTTTGCCGCCGACGATTTCGTTGGCGCGTTCGAGACGCCGCGCATCGCCGATCACGAGCGGACGGCACTGCTTGTAGACCGCGTCGTGCGCGAGGCTCTTGACGACGACTTCCGGTCCGACGCCGCTTGCGTCGCCCATCGTGATGCCGATTACGGGGAGATAGTTGCTCATGATTTTCGTCTGGTGATGTCTGTTTTCAACGCGCTTCAACGCGCGAGGGGAATATCCGCGCCGCGCAAATGCAGGTACGCGCCGAGCAGCGCGTGCTCGCTGCCGAACGCGCCGGCCTTGGTGACGACCGACGGCCCTTTGCCGTTCGATGGCCGTCCGAGCGCGACGCCCGCTTCGATTTCGCGCACGAGTTCGAGGCTGCCGACGTTCGCGGCGGCGAGCATCGCGCGCGCCGTTTCGCCGCCGGTCGCGATCAGCCCGCCGAGCGCATCGAAATGCGGCGCGACGAGCGCGGCGAGCGCGTTCGACAAGCGCGCGCCCTCGGCGGGATCGAACGCGTCGTCGCGGCCGATTCGCACGATCGCGTCTTCCTGGCCGCGCACCGCGTCGCCGATGCGCGCGCTCCACGTTTGCCATTGCGGATGACGCGCGCCGTCGCGCAACACGGCGGGCGGCACGATCATTTCGCACACGCCGGCTTCGGCGCACAGCAGCGCGCATTGACGTTCGGAGATGGCCGACAGGCTGCCGACGAGCGCGAGAATCGGGCCTTGCGCCGGCTCGATAATGCTCGCCGACTGCGTGGAAGCGTCGGTATCGAAGAGATCGGGCAGCGCGGCGAGTTCGCGGGCGAGTCCGCCGGAGCCGACCCAGAAGAACGGCTCATCGACGGAAGCGCTCACGCGTGCGAGCGATGCGAGATCGTCGCTGGTTTCGGCATCGACGATGATCGCGTCGATGCCATTGCCCGACGCCGCCGCCGACGCGATCATCAGCGCGACTTCCTGCGGCGCGGCGCGGAACGCATCGAGCGGAACATGCGCGGCGCGCAGGCCGACCGCGTCCAGCAACTCGCGCAAGCCGGCATGCTGCCCGGCGTGTTCGAGCTGCCACGTTTCCGTGTCTTCGAGCGGCACGCCGCGCACGAACACGCGCGCATCGCGCACCGTGCGGCCCGTCGCGGGAAACGCGGGCGTGACGATCGCCGGACCGGCGACGCGGGTCAGCGCCGCGACTTCGGCGGCCCAGTTGCCGCGCAACGTCGAATCGATCTTCTTGTAGAGACGCCGGCCCGGCGCGCGCAACGCGTGCCACGCGTCGGCCGTGCGCTTCGCGGCGTCGGCGGGCGCGAGGCGGCGCGTGTCGGTGTCGGCGGCGACGACGGTCGCGTTCGCGTCCGATGCGCCCGCGTCGAGCGACACGACCGTCTTGCGGCCCGCCGCCGCGAACGCGATCGCGCAATCGGCCGCGCCCGACAGATCGTCGGCGACGATCAGCAAACTCTTCATTGCGTGGCCCCCCGAGCCTTCGCGGACGAACCCGCATCGCGCCGAGCGTTCACGCGTTTCGCGATGGATGCGGTCAATATCGGCGACACGATCGCCGTCACGACGACGCACGCCGCGACGAGCAGCGTCGCCGACTTGGCCGCCTCGTTGTACACCGGATTCGCCGCCGCGATCAGCGCCGGAACGGCCGCCGCGTTGCCCGCGGTGTTCGCTGCCGCCGCGCCCGCCACGCCCGTGCCGCCCGTCAGACGATCCGCGAAATAGAGCGGAATGCCCGTCACGATGACGACCGCGAAACCCAGTCCGATGCCGAGCAAACCGGCTTGCCAGACCTTGTGCAGATCGAGGCTCGCGCCCAGCGCCAGCGCGAAGAACGGAATCATCACCGGGACGGCGCGGCCGAGAAACTCGCGCATCTCGCGATCGAGATTGCCGAGCAGCATGCCGACCGCGAGCGGCAGAATGCTGCCGACGAGCGTCGGCCACGGAAACGCGGACAAACCGGCGACGCCGAGCGTGACCATCGTCAGGAACGGGCCGGATTCGAGCGACATGATCGTGTACGCGCCCACGTCTTCCGAGCGGCCGTACTGGCCCATCAGCGCCATGTAGAGGCCGCCGTTGGTGTCGTTCATCGCGGCGACGACGGCGAGCGTCGAAATGCCCGCGAACAGTCCCGATGAAATCGGCTGCTCGCCCAGGAAATGCCCGAGCACGATGCCCGCGATGATTGCCGTGCCGACCTTGGTCACGAACAGCGCGCCGCCTTTCTTCAGCAGATAAGGCGTCGCCTTCACGTCGATGCTGGCGCCCATGCATACGTAGAACACCGCGAGAATCGGCAGCGCGCCGGTGAAGAGCGCGTTCGTGAACGAGCCGAAGAACTTCGGCATGCCCGGCATGAACGTCGCGATCAGCGAGCCGATGAGCAACGGGACGATCATCATCCCGCCAGGAACGCGCTCGACGGCGCGCTTGATGTGAAGTTGAGCCATGAAGTCTCCTGAGTGGTCTTTGTCCGATTCGATCATCGATTGATCGAATCGATCAAATCGCAGTGTAGTCCTCCCGTTTGTTTTGCGCAATTTGGTCGTTCTAGGCGTTTACTCTGATCGATGTCGATCATTCCGACTGTTCGAATGACCAAATCGATCAAAATATCGGCCGTGCGCTCGACACGAACCGCGAGCATTCGACGGACCCGGCCGGTTCGCTACACTGTGCGTCGCCGCCAGAACCGTCAAAAGAAAGGAACAGGATGAAAGTCGAGAAACGCCGCGAAGCCATGTTGAAGGCCGTGCTCTCCGGCATGAACGATGTCGCCGCGCTGTGCGAGCACTTCGGCATGTCGGAGGCGACGGTGCGCCGCGACCTGCGCGCGCTCGCCGACGAACGGCGCATCGTGCGCACGTATGGCGGCGCGGCGTCGGTCGGGATGCACGAGCCGGAAGAATCGCTCGATACGCGGCGCGAGAGCTATCGCGAGCAGAAGGAAGCGATCGCGCGCGCGGCGGCGCGTCACGTTCAGGACGGCGACACGATCTTTCTCGACGGCGGCACGACGACCGCCGCGCTCGCGCGCTGCCTCGCCGGGCGCGCCGAGATTCACGTCGTGACGAACAATCTGCTGGCGGTGAACACGCTCGCGGCGGCGGATGTGCGCGTGACGCTGATCGGCGGCGACGTGCGGCCATCGAGCATGAGCACGCTCGGACCGATCGCGCAGGTGGCGCTCACGCGCGTCACGTTCGACAAGGCGTTTCTCGGCGCGGATGGTGTCGTCGCGGGCCGCGGGCTGTGCGAGGCGACGGCGGAGCAGGCGTTTCTGAAGGAATGCATCGCGGGCCAGGCGGCGGGCGTGTTCGTGCTCGTCACGTCGAACAAGCTGGAGCGCGCGAATCAGCAGCACTGGACGCCGCTGGAACGCAACTGGACGCTCGTCACCGATGCATGGGCCGAAGCGCCGGTGCTCGCGCGCTTCGAAGAGCGGGGGAATGTGACGGTGGAGACGGCGCAGGTTACGTCGAAAGAATCGTGACCAGCGCGACGGCGGAATCGCCTGCGAGCTGACCGCCGTTATGCTCGGCGAGCGCGACTTTCGCGCCTGGCCGTTGCCGCGCGCCCGCCCGGCCGCGCAACTGCTGCGTCAACTCGACGATCTGCGCGAGCCCGGTCGCGCCGACCGGATGACCGCGCGAAAGCAATCCGCCGTTCGGCCGAAAGCGACGGCGGCGAGGGCAATCGCGGGCGCCGCGCCGGCGATGCGCGTCGACGAATTTCTCGACGACAGCGATTTCCTCGCCGACGTGCTCTCGTCCGCGCGCGATGCGAACGGCAGGTTCTGGCCTGTGCTGAAGCAGCCATATCCGCTGACGAAAACGCCCGCGCGCGTGCGCGCCGTGCCGGGCGCGCCGCAACGCGTCAGACGCGCCCCGCCAGCGCCAGCACGCGCTCCAGCTCCGGAAGATCTACCGGCTTGACGAGATGCGCGTCGAAACCGGCGGCGCGCGTGCGGGCCATGTCCTCGTCGGAGCCGAGGCCCGTCATCGCCGCGACGATGACGTGCTTGCCATCGTCACGCATGCGGCGGATCACGTCGAAACCCGTCAGGCCGGGCATCGACAGATCGAGCAGCACGACCTGCGGCCGCGCCGCTTCGAACGATTCGAGCGCGTGCGACCCGTCGTAGGCGGCGCGCGCGTTGTGGCCGAGCATGTCGACGAGCAGTGTCATGCTGTCGGCGGAATCGCGATTGTCGTCGACGACGAGCACATCGAGCTGACGTCCCTCCGTAGCGGCCGGCGTGCCGCTCGCAGGCGTGCCGCGCGCGGGCGGCTCGGCGAGCGGCAGCCACAGCGAGAACGCGCTGCCTCGTCCGGCGCCGCCGCTTTTCGCCTCGACGTGGCCGCCGTGCAGTTCCGCGATCGCGCGCACGAGCGTGAGGCCGATGCCGAGCCCGCCTTCGTCGGCATGCGCGCCCGGCGGATGCTCCTGCACGAACAGATCGAACACGGTGCCGAGCGCTTCGGGCGAGATGCCGCGGCCTTCGTCGATGACCCGCACCAGCACCGTGCCCCCGCGCGGGCCGACTTCGAGCGTGATGGTCGAGCCGTGCGGGCTGAATTTCGACGCGTTGTTGAGCAGATTGTTGAGCGCCTGCACGAGCCGCGTCGGATCGCCGTTGACGAAAAGCGGCTGGCCGCTGTCCTGAACGTCGATGCGCTGTCCGCGCTCGTCGAACGATGGCTGGCTCGCCTCGACGCTCAGGTGCACGACATCCGCGATATCGACGATGTCCGTCGAAAGACGGATCTTGCCCGAGCTGACGCGCCCCGCTTCGAGCAGATCGTCGACGAGCTTCGTCAGATGCGCGAGCTGGCGGTCGACGATCTGACGGCTGCGGATCACGTCGGCGTCGTCGGACGATTTCAGCTTGAGGATGCTGACCGCGTTGCGGATCGGCGCGAGCGGATTGCGCAACTCGTGGCCGAGCAGCGCGAGGAACTCGTTCATGCGCCGGCTCGACGCTTCGAGTTCTTCGAGACGCCGCCGCGCGGTCATGTCGCGCGTGATCTTGACGAAGCCTTGCGCGCCGCCGTTCTTGTTGGGCAGCGCGCTCAGCATGACGTGCGCCCAGAACTCGGTGCCGTCCTTGCGAACGTGCCAGTCCTCGTGTTCGACGCGGCCGCGCTTCGCGGCGAGCGCGAGATCGTCGGTCGGACGGTCGCGGCCGTGTTCGTCCGAGGTGTAGAAAAGCGCGAAATGCCGGCCGATCGCTTCGGCCGCCGTGAAGCCGTAGATCTCGCGCGCGCCTTCGTTCCACGAGCGCACGTAGCCGTTCTGGTCGAGCATGCAGATCGCGTAGTCGCTCACCGAATCGATGAGCAGGCGCAGCCGTTCGTTCGCCTCGTTCGCGACGTGCCGGTCGGTGATGTCGTGCACGAAGCACGCGAACTGGCGCTGGCCTTCGTACCAGACTTCGCTGATCGTCAGCTCGGCGGCGAACTCGGTGCCGTCGCGGCGCAGCGCGGGCAACTCGACGCGCGTGTTGATGATGCGCGCCTCGCCCGTCGCGAGATAACGCGTGAGGCCCGTGCGGTGCGCGTCGCGAAAGCGCTCCGGCACGATGAACGACGCGAGTTCCCGGCCCGCGACTTCGCGATGTTTCCAGCCGAAAAGCACGCTCGCGGCCTCGTTCCATTCGACGACCATGCCGGCTTCGTCCATCGATACGAATGCGACGTGCGCGTTGTCGAGCACGGTCTGACGGCGGCGCAGGGCGTCGGCGAGCTTCTTCTCGTATTCGATGCGCAGCGACGACTCGACGGAGAGATCCGCGGCGACGCTGGCTTTCTCCCGCAGCAGCGCGCGATTTTCCTGCGCGATCTCCTCGCGCGCGATGGTTTCCGCGATGCACGCGCAAAACGCATCGAGGATGCTGATGTCCGAATGTCCGAAATAGTCGACTTCGCCGGAGATGAGCTTCAGCACGGCGACCGAGCGGCCTTCGTAGACGACGGGCGCGACGACCATCGACACGGCGCCGACGGCTTTGCACGCCGCGCGGTCGACGCGATGATCCGTCGCCGAATTGCGGCAGATGAGCGCTTGCTGGCGCGTGATGCAAAGCCCGGACAGACTGCCGGCCGTGGGCAGCCGCACGCCGATGTGCGCCGCCGCCTTGCCGCTTGCCGCGCGGTAGTGGAGCGTGTCGCCCTCGATCCATTCCACGACGGCGGACGCGACGCCCGCGACTTCTCTCAGCGTGTCAGTGACTTTCTGCAGATAAGCGTTAAGCGGGAGCCGCGAATGGGCGAGGCTGGCGAACGTGGCGAACCATCGCTGGAAATGCGCCTGACGCGTATGTTCCGCCTTGATTTTCTTTTCCGGTGTCGACGCCTCGTATTGAGTCCGCATAGGGTATTTCCAATCGATGGATTCGCGATCTTCGAGTCGCGGAGATATCGGGTTTTTTGCGACGGATTAATCGCTCAATTGGAACACAAATACGGCCGCAATCGTTTGCTGTTCGAGAAGATTTTTAGAGGCTTGGGCCGCCGATGAAGCGCGTCGGGGCGGCATGCCGGGGATTATTGACTGGATCGTAAGCGGTTATGGGCATAAGTACGACAAATGACCGGTTGTGCATTCGCGGATTTATTGCGTGAGTATTAATTCCGTGCCGATGGGCGGATGGCGGTAAATTCGGCTTGCTTTCTTTCGCGCGTTCGGATTTGCGATGCGGGAAAGGACCCCTCGCGGCGGATGGTTTATTTCGTTATCCGGAAAATGCGGTTCGCCCGAATTGGTTTATTGGGCGATTATTACGCTATTGCTTTTGCGGTTGCTTCAGGTTCAATACGCATACCTCGCCACGACTTCCGCGACGCGCCCCAACGCGTCGCCCAACGTCGCCACATCCACCGATCCCAGCGCCAGCCGCAGCGCATGCGGCACCTGCGCCGCCGTGCAAAACGGCTCGGCCGTCGATACGGAAATCCGCTCTTCCATCAGCGCCGCCGCGATGCGATCCGCGCGCACTTCCTCGGGCATCGGCAGCCACAGAAAGTACGACGCCGGATGCGTCACGCGCTTCAAACGCCCCAACGCACGCGCCGCGATGAGTTGGCGCATCGACGCATCCGCGCGCTTTTCCGCTTCGAGTCTCTCGACCGTGCCGTCCGCGAGCCAGCCGCACGCGATGGCCGTCATGACGCCCGGCGTGTTCCACGTCGTCACGCGGATGGCGCGCTCGATCTTCGGCACCCATTCGGATGGCGCGACGACATAGCCGACACGCAGTCCCGTCGCCACGTTCTTCGAAAAGCCGGATACGTACACCGTCAGTTCCGGCGCGATCGCGGCGAGCGGCGGCGGAGCGTCATCGGCGAGAAAGGCATAGGCCGCATCCTCAATGATGAAAAAGCCATGCCTGCGCGCAAGCGCTGCCAGTTGCCTGCGCCGCGTCGCCGTCATCACCCAGCCGAGCGGATTGTGCAGCGTCGGCATCGTGTAGACCGCGCGCACGCGGCGCCGCTTGCACAACGCCTCGAGCGCGTCGGGATCGGGGCCCGTGCCCGATGCGCGTATCGGCGCGAGTTCGATCCGGTGCGCGTCGGCGAGCAGCTTGAAGCCGGGATAGGTCAGCGTATCGACCGCAACCACATCGCCGGGTTTCAAGAGCGCCGTGACCGTCGTGGCGAGGCCGTGCTGCGCGCCATCGACGAGCATCACGCGATCCGCGCTCACATCGAGACCACGGCGCGCGAGATGACGCGCGACCGTCGCCCGATCGCGGGCGCGTCCGCCATGCGGCTGATAGCGCAACAGCGCTTCCAGATCGCCCGCCGATGACAACTGCCGCAACGCACTGCGCAACAGTTCCGCCTGGCCGGCGAGCGCGGGGTAGTTGAAGTTGAGGTCGACCATGTCCGCGGCGATCGCGACCTGATCGATGCCGAGCGCTCGCGAAAGCGTCGTTTCCTTCACGAACGTACCGCGTCCCGTTTCGCCGCTGACGAGTCCCATCGCGTTCAGTTCGGCATACACGCGCGTCGCGGTCACGATGCCGAGCCGCTCGCGCGCGGCCAGCTCGCGATGCGTCGGCAGACGCGTGCCGGGCTTGAGGCGGCCGGAACGAATGTCATCGACGAACCTGTCGACGATCTGCTTGTAGCGCGGTGGTTTCGGCATGAGCGCCCATTCCCGATGTATCCATGACAATTCTTTGATTGTATTCGTCTCGCGCCGTAGCATGCACTCATGCGTTCCATGCGATGAAAGGAGAACATCATGCATATCGCCATTCTCACGTTCGACGGCTTCAACGAACTCGACTCACTGATCGCGCTCGGCATTCTCAATCGCGTGAAAAAGCCTGGCTGGAAGGTGTCGATTGCATGTCCATCGGACGAAGCGCGTTCGATGAACGGCGTCGTGCTCAAAGCACAAGCCACGCTCGAAGACGCCGCGCAGGCCGATGCCGTGATCGTCGGCAGCGGCATGCTCACGCGCGAAGTCGTCGCGGATCAATCGCTGATGGCGCGCATCAGGCTCGATCCCGCGCGCCAGTTGCTGGCGGCGCAATGCTCGGGCACGCTCGTCCTCGCGAAGCTCGGACTTCTTCGGGACGTCCCCGCCTGCACCGATCTGACGACCAAGCCGTGGGTCGAGGAAGCGGGCGTGCGCACGCTCGATCAGCCGTTCGTCGCAAACGGCAATGTCGCGACGGCGGGTGGGTGCCTCGCATCGCAATATCTCGCGGCGTGGGTGATCGCGCGGTTCGAAGGCGTCGAAGCGGCGCGCAGTGCAATGCATTACGTCGCGCCCGTCGGCGAAAAGGAAGCCTACGTCGAGCGCGCGATGAAAAACATCGCGCCTTACATCGACGTCGCCGCGCTCGCCTGAGTGGCGAAAATCGTGCACCGCAAAGCCCGTCGCATTGCGCACGACGGGCTTTTTCATGCTGCACGTGCGCAAAGAAAACCGCCTGTATAAAGCAGTAAACGCTTCGGGAAAGTCCCTACGGAAACATCAGACGTCTGATGTATATTTCATGGACTGTCATCCGAGAGAGCCTCATGCGACTGAGCGTCGAGCGATCGATGAGCGACAAGATCCAGGAGTCGCTCCTCACCATGATCCGCGAGCGCAAGCTCAAGCCCGGCGACCAGATTCCCACTGAAATAGAGCTTTGCGAGCTGCTCGGCGTCGGACGGTCGAGCTTGCGCGAAGCGGTTGCGCAGATGATCTCGCATGGCTTGCTGTCGCGTCAGCAAGGCAAGGGCACCTTCATCAGACAAATTTCGCTGAAGCTGCACGGCGGACTCGATGATCTGATGTCGGTGACGGACATGATTCGCAGCGTGGGCGCAGTGCCATCGACGAGTCGCATCCACACGGACACCGTCGCCGCATCGGAAAGTCTCGCGGAAAAGCTCGCGATCAGGCCCGGCGATCCATGCGTGCGAATCGAGCGCGTGCGGCGCGCGGACGACGCCATCGCCGCGTATTGCATCGACACGATCCCGAAGCGCGTGTTCGATGCGGCCGAAGGCGATCTGGGCGAATCGCTTTTCGGCATGTTCGAGCGCACGGGACGGCGGCTGTCGCATACACATACGTCGATACAGCCGACCATTCTCACGCCGCGCGATCTGCCCGAACTGGGCGACGGTTTCGGTCTGTTTCTGCTGCTGGACGAAGTGGATTTCGATCAGAGCGGCGAGCCGCTTTGCTATAGCAACGACTACTACAACACGAGCATCTTCAAGTTCGATCTGGTGCGCAAGCGTCGCTGACTGGGATGCGCGCACGGGCAACATCGGAGGAGACACCGATGGAGTTTGAAGCTTTCACCGCGCAGGAACTCGCTGCCTATCTCGGCGGCGTGCCCGACGTGCGCGCGTTGCTGGGCGAGCCCGACGATCTCGAAGTCGTCGAAGTCGGCGATGGCAATCTGAACTATGTGTACTTCGTGACCAACGCGAAGACGCCGCAGCGCAGTGTCGTCGTCAAGCAGGCGCCGCCGTTCCTGCGGCTCGTCGGCAAGACGTGGCCGCTTTCATGTCAGCGCATGGAGCATGAAGTCGCGGCGTTGCGGCGCTTCGGCGCGCTGTGTCCGCAGCATGTGCCGAAGGTTTATCACGCCGACAGCAAGCGCTTTCTGATGGTGATGCAGCATCTCGCGTCGCATCGCATTCTGCGTCAAGGTCTGATGGATGGCACGACGTATCCGCGTCTCGCGAATCATCTGTCGAGCTATCTCGCGCATACGCTGTTCTACGGCTCCGATCTCTTTCTCGCGCCCGATATCAAGAAGCAGGCCGCGAGCGCCGCGGTCAACTCGGAGTTATGCAAGATCACCGAGGATCTCGTCTTCACGTATCCGTTCGAGGATCATCCGTCGAACATGTATAGCCCCGCCTTGCCGAAGGCCGCGATCGAAAGGTTGCGAACGCACGAGCCTTTGCGCATCGCGGCCGCCGACATGAAGTGGGCGTTCATGAATCACGCCGAGACCTTGCTGCATGGCGATCTGCATACCGGCTCGATCATGGTCAACGAAGACGAAACCTTCGTGATCGATCCGGAGTTCGCGTTCTATGGACCGATGGGCTTCGACGTCGGCGCGCTCATCGCGAATCTGCTGCTCGCATATTTCTCGCGCGACTGGCACGGCCGCATCGACGGACGCGATCCCGTCGCGTATCAGGAATGGCTGCTCGAACAGATGACGCGCATCTGGACCGGCTTCAGCACGCAGTTCCTCGAACTGTGGCGCGATCACGAGAGCCGCAGCAAGCGGCGCTTCATCGGCGGCGAAGCGGAAAGCCGCGCGCTCAGCGCGTATCGCGCGCATTTCATGCGGCGTTTGCTGGCGGATACGCTGGGCTTCGCGGGCTGCAAGATGATTCGCCGCATCGTCGGCATGGCGAAGGTGGCGGAGATCACGCGCATTCCGGATGCCGAGGCGCGCGCGCGTATCGAAGTGCGTTGCCTGCGTTGCGCGGAAGCGTTGCTCGTTGGACGCGCGACGTTCGGCGATATCGAACAGGTTGCGATGCTCGCGCGCGAAATTCAGCGCGACACCGCGACGATGTGACAGGAGACTTCATGGCTTCGCAGCCCTTGTTCAGCACGCTTCCCCCGACGATCGAATGGCGCGACGGCGATCTGCTGCTGCTCGATCAGACGCGTCTGCCGCATGAGATCGTCGTGGAGAACATCGCCGACGTGAAAGCGGTATGGCGCGCCATCCGCGAGTTGCGCGTGCGCGGGGCGCCGGCTATCGGCGTGGCGGCGGCGTACGGGCTTTGCATCGCGATGCGTGATTCGACGACGCTTCCGGTTGCGCTGTATCGCGCGGAGCTGGAACGTCATGCGAACTGGCTCGAAACGGCGCGGCCTACCGCGGTGAACCTGAGCTGGGGCGTGCGGCGCATGCTGCGTCACGCACGCGATATCGACGCGAAAGATAGCGCGACGCTTCACGCGGCGCTCGTCGAAGAAGCGAAGCGAATCCACGATGAAGACCGCGCGCTGTGCGAAGGCATCGGCGAGCATGGCATGCCGTTGATACGCGAAGGCATCGGCGTGCTCACGCACTGCAATGCGGGCGCGCTCGCAACGACGGGCATCGGCACGGCCACCGCGCCGATCTATGCGGCGCGTCGCGCGGGCCTCGCGTTCAAGGTCTACGCCGATGAAACGCGTCCGCTTCTGCAAGGCGCGCGGCTTACCGCGTTCGAACTGCAGCAGGCGGGCGTCGACGTCACGCTCATCATGGATAGCGCGGCCGCATCGATCATGTCGCAAGGGCTCGTCGATCTCGTGATCGTCGGGACGGATCGCGTCGCGGCGAACGGCGATTTCGCCAACAAGATCGGTACGCTCGGACTTGCCATCGCTGCGAATCACTACGGCATTCCGTTCTATGTCGCGTGTCCTTCATCGACGCTCGATCTGCAAACGGCAAGCGGATCGCGCATCGAAATCGAAGAGCGCGACGCCGAGGAAATCACGCATCTCGCCGGACGACGCATCGCGCCCGATGCGATGCAGGCGCGCAATCCCGCGTTCGACGTGACGCCGCATGCGCTCGTCAGCGGCTTCATCACGGAACGCGGCATCGTGCGCGCGCCGTTCGAGCGCTCGTTGCGCACGCTGTTCGACGCAGAGGGGACCGCCGCATGATCGCGGCCGATGAAAGCGCGTTGCGCCGCGCGATCGTCGATACGTCGCTCGAAATGGAGCGGCTCGGCATCAATCAGGGCACATCGGGCAATGTGAGCGCGCGGTATCGCGATGGCTTTCTTGTCACGCCGAGCGGCGTGTCGGCGCGCGAGCTCGACGAGCAACAGATCGTGTGGCTGCCGCTCGACGTTACCGACGATGCCGACATTCTTCGCATCGCACGGCCGTCGTCGGAATGGCGCATTCATCGCGACATCCTGCGCGCGCGTGACGATATTCATGCGGTCGTGCATACGCATTCGATCGCCGCGACCGCGCTCGCCATTCATGGCCGCGACATTCCCGCGCTGCATTACATGGTCGCGGCGGCGGGCGGCAAGTCGATACGTTGCGCGCCTTATGCGATCTTCGGCAGCCAGGCATTGTCGGATCACGCGCTTGCCGCGCTGGACGAGCGTCGCGCATGTCTGCTGGCGCATCATGGCGTGATCGCGCTCGGCACCGATCTCTCGCGCGCCGTGTGGCTCGCGCATGAAGTGGAAGTGCTCGCGAAGCAATATCTGCTGGCGTTGCAGATCGGCGCACCGCCTTTGCTTTCCGATCAACAGATGGAAGAAGTGCTGGAGAAGTTCAAGACATACGGCAAGCGCAATACGGAGGATCGCTGATACGCGCGTGACGGGAAGCGATGCCTCATCGCAAGAACAAATCGCATTGAACAACTCGTACAACGGAGACAGTCATGGCCTGGAGCTCGGCAAGATTCGACAGTTGGGGAACGTTCGGCAAATCCACGGGCGCGGCGTTGCTCTGCGCGGCGGCCGCGTTGAGCGGATGCTCGAAGAGCGACAACTCGTCGTCGACAAGCAGCACCAACGCGGCATCGGGCGCGAACGCGGCGGCTAGCGCGCCGGCGAGTGCGCCGGCCGCAACCTCGGCGGGCGGCAAGACGAAGATCGGCTTTTCGATCGCGACTTTGAACAACGCGTTCTTCGTCGGATTGAAGGCGGGCGTGGAGCGCGGCGCGAAGGATCAGGGCTTCGAGCTCGTGCAGACCAACGCGAACGGCGACGCGCAGCAGCAGGTCAACGATGCGATCAATCTGCTGAGTCAGGGCGTGACGGCGCTCGTGCTGAATCCGATCGATTCGAAGGCGATCATTCCCGCTGTCGAGAAAGCCAACTCGATGAACATACCCGTCTTCACGCTCGATCGCGGCTCGGACGGCGGCAAGGTCACGTCCTTCGTTGCATCGGATAACGTCGCGCTCGGGCAGACGGGAGCGAAGTGGATCGCCGAGCAACTGAAGAAGCGCTATGGCGAAGAGAAGGGCAACGTGGTCGACCTGATCGGTCTTGTCGGCACGACCGCCGCGACGGATCGCGAAAAGGGCTTCAGCGAAGAGATCGCGAAGTATCCGAACATCAAGGTCGTCGCGCGTCAGGAAGGCGCGTTCGACCAGGAGAAGTCGCTCAACGCGATGACGAGCATCCTGCAGAAATTCCCGCAGATCGATGCGGTGTTCGGCGCCAACGATGACAACACGGTGGGCGCGGAAAAGGCCATCGACAATGCGGGCCGCTACAAGCCGCTGGGCGACAAGGAGCACATTCTCGTGATCGGCGCGGACGGCACCGCGCAGGCGCTGTCCGCGATTCGCGCGGGCAAGCAGGATGCGACGATCTCGCAGAACCCGATCCAGATGGCGGCGAAGTCGCTGCAGTTCATCGCGGATTACAACGCGAAGAAGGACGTGCCCGCGAACTATGCGTGGCCGACGATGCTCATCGACAAGTCGAACATCGATTCGGACGAAGTGAAGAAGTACGGCCTGTGGTCCGAGGAAGTGAAGCAGTAAGGCCAACCGGAACGCGCGACATGACAGTCGAAACGGCAGCACTCGCGCACACGGCTTCGCACGCGGCGAAGCCGTTGTTGCACATGCAGGGCATCGTCAAGAGCTTCCCCGGCGTGAAGGCGCTGCGTGGCGTGAGCCTGGAGTTGCAGGCGGGTCACGTGATGGCGATCGTCGGCGAGAACGGGGCGGGCAAGTCGTCGCTCGTGAAGGTGTTGTCGGGCGCATATGAACCCGACGAAGGCACGATCGAGATCGACGGCATGCCGCTCGCGCGTGGCACGAATGCGGCAATCGATGCGGGCGTGGCCGTCATTTATCAGGAGCTTTCGCTCATCAACGACATGACGGTCGCGGAAAATCTGTTCCTCGGCCGCATGCCTTCGCGCAACGGCTTCGTGATGATGCGCGAGGCGAACACGATGGCGCGCGAAGCGCTCGCGCGCGTCGGCCTCGACAACGTGCCGCCCTGGATGCGGCTCGGCGATCTGCCGTTGAACAAGCGGCAACTCGTCGAAGTGGCGAAGGCGATTGCACGCGATGCGCGCATCCTCGTGATGGACGAACCGACTGCCGCGCTGCAAAGCCACGACATCGAGAATCTGTATGCGGTCGTGCGCCGCCTGCGCGCGGAAGGCATGGGCATCATCTTCATCTCGCATCATCTGGAGGAGGTGTTCGAGCTTGCGGATTCCGCTGTCGTGATGCGCGATGGCGCGACCGTCGGCGCGCGCCCGATGTCCGCATGGACCGAAGCCGATCTCGTGCAGGCGATGGTCGCGCGCAATCTCGAATCGTTCTATCCGTGGGAGCCGCGCGAGTATGGTCCGGTCGTGCTCGAAGTGCGCAATCTCGCGAGCGCGCCGCTTCTGCGCAATGCGAGCTTCACGGTGCGCGCGGGCGAGATCGTCGGCATTGCGGGCATCGCGGGTGCGGGACGCACCGAGCTGCTGAAGACGATCTTCGGCGCGTTGCCGGTGACGAGCGGCGAGATTCTCGTCAAGGGGAAGAAGGTCAGCAATCATTCGCCGACGCAAGGCGTGCGTCATGGGCTTGTCTATACGTCGGAGGATCGCAAGCTCGAAGGGCTGGTGCTGGAGGCGAATATCGAAGAGAACGTCGCGCTGTCGAGCCTCAAGGCGCTGGCGAGCGGCGGCTTCGTGAGCCGCGTGAAGAAGCGCAGGCTCGCGCAGGAAGCGAGTGCGCGCTTCGGCGTGCGTGCGTCTTCGGTGTTGCAGATCACGGGAACGCTTTCGGGCGGCAATCAGCAGAAGGTGATTCTTGGCCGCGCGACGGCGACGAGTCCGGTCGTCATCATGCTCGATGAACCGACGCGCGGCATCGACGTGGGCGCGAAGTCGGAGATCTACGCGCACATGGTGACGATGGCGCGCGCGGGCGCGGCGGTCGTCATGGTGAGTTCGGAGCTGCCGGAGTTGCTGGGCATGTCGGATCGCGTGCTGGTGATGTATCGCGGCAGCATCGTGACCGAGATCGCGCGCGACAAGGCGGATTCGGAAACGGTCATTCAGTGGGCAACGACAGGAGCAGGCGCATGACCTCCACGGCAGCCGATCGTTCGGATACGGAGGCGCTGTCGCGCCGTGTGATCCGTCAGTTGAGGAGCGGCATCGGACCTTTGTTCGCGGCGCTCGTCATCATCTGTATTGCGTTGTCGATTGCATCGCCCGAGTTTCTTACGACGAGCACGCTGACCAACATCATGGTGCAGGTGTCTGTGGTCGGCATCGCGGCGGTGGGCGGGACGTTCGTCATCATCACGTCCGGCATCGATCTTTCTGTCGGATCGCTCGTTGCGTTGAGCGGGATGGTCGCGGCGACCGTCATGGCGGGGTCGAGTCCGGGCGCGGTCGGATTGGGCGTTGCGGGGTTGTGTGTGGCGCTCGCGGTGGGCGCGTTCGCGGGCGCGCTGAATGGGCTCGTGATTTCGTGGCTGAGGCTCGTGCCGTTCATCGTCACCCTTGCCGCGATGGCCATGGCGCGTGGCCTGACGCTCGCCATTTCCGATGGCCGCACCAAGTTCGATTTTCCTGACGCGTTCACGATGTTCGGTGCGAAGACCGTTGCTGGCTTGCCTATGCCGATGGTCGTGATGCTCGTCGTGTTCGTCGTCGGACATGTGTTGCTGCGCAAGACGACGTTCGGGCATCAGGTGTTCGCCGTCGGCGGGAATCAGGAAGCGGCGCGGCTTGCCGGGATTCCGGTTCGACGCGTGGTGTTCTTCACTTACATGCTTGCCGGTGCGACGGCGGCGATTGCAGGCATCGTGCTCGCCGGGCGGTTGAATTCCGCTTTGCCTTCGGCGGCTAATGGACTGGAGTTGCAGGTTATCGCGGCTATTGTGATTGGGGGGACTTCGCTGGCGGGCGGGCGTGGGTCCATCGTCGGGACTTTTATCGGTGTCGTGCTGATTGGGGTCATCAATGTTGGGCTCTCTCTTCTTGGGGTGAATCCGTTCTGGACGCAGTTCATTCAAGGCGGTGTCATCTTTGCTGCGGTCTTGCTCGATGCGCTTAGTCAGCGGAGAAAGGTTTGATGGTTTTTGCTTCTTATCGCCGGATCCCGCTGTCGTGTCGGTCTATTAGCGTTGCCCCTGTGCGGGGCGGCAGTCACTTTCTTTGCTGCTGCAAAGAAAGCAACTGTATTGAGCGTCAAGGGTTGAGTTGGTAAGGATCATGGTTTTGGGGGATTCCAAGTTGTGCCGTCGCGCATCA
>NZ_JALQDZ010000048.1:0-122453 GCF_023630985.1 Caballeronia sp. ATUFL_F1_KS39
GCTACCGCTTCGAGCGAACGGGAGAGATCAGCTTCCGGACGCCAGATTCAATATACAAGTAACCAAAGAAAGCAGCTTTTCAGGCCCGCGGTCACACGCAATTTGGGTAGTTCTCTCGTCCACGGCGGCACTCGCCTAAAGAGTGCCCTCATAAGCCCCATCCGGCTTGGCTCGCGCACGGTCCGCCGCCCAATAACTTCGAGCGCGCCGGTTCAGCACGAAACAGCTCCGGCACAGCGCTACGCGCTGCCGCCGGGTATGCAAGGGAAACCAAAGGGCGGCGATTGCAGTGAGATGGAGACGTTAGCAGAGAAGCACATGCACTCCCGATTGACCGGTCGGCCGCGAAGCGGGCCGGAGCTATTTGGTGCTGAACCCGTTTGGCGTGTGGTGCGATGAGACAGACCGTGCGCGAGCCAAGTCCGATGGGGCCTATGAGGGCACTCTTTAGGCAGCCCACGAAGGACGAGAGGACTACCCAAATTGCGTGTGACCGCGGGCGTATCAGTAGCTGCTTTCTTTGCTTACTTTCTTTGCAGCAGCAAAGAAAGTGAGTGCCGCCCCGCACAGGGGCAGTGCTAATAGACCGACACGAAATCAGGCTTCCACACAAACGCAAGCGAACAGAACCGAACCGAAACAAGGAGCAAACAAAGAGATGAAGAAGATCATCAACAACCCTGAAGCCTTCGTCGATGAAATCATCGAATCCCTGCTGATAGCGCATCCAAAATGGATCAAACCCGCGACAGGAGACAAACGCGCACTCGTCCGCGCTGACGCCCCGACGCAAGGCCGCGTAGGCATCGTCACCGGCGGTGGCTCGGGCCACATGCCCGGCTTCCTCGGCTACGTAGGCGAGGGCCTATGCGCCGGCGTGGCAGTAGGCAACGTCTTCTCATCGCCATCATCGGAACAGATATTCGAAGCGACGAAAGCAGTCAACGGCGATGCAGGCGTGCTCTACGTCTACGGCAACTACGGCGGCGACGTGCTCAACTTCGATCTCGCCGCGGACCTCGCGGAAGCCGAAGGCATCGACATCAAAACGGTCGTGCTGACCGACGATGTCGCCTCCGCACCGAAAGACCGCGCCGCCGACCGACGCGGCGTCGCCGGCATGGTCTTCGCATTCAAATGCGCTGGCGCCGCAGCAGAACGCGGCGATTCGCTCGACGACGTCGCGCGCATCTGCGCCAAGGCCAACGCGAATTGCCGCACGATGGGCGTCGGCCTCTCGCCGACCATCCTGCCCGCCGCAGGCAAACCGACGTTCACGCTGCCCGAAGGCGAGATGGAAATCGGCATCGGCATACACGGCGAACCCGGCACGCATCGCGGCAAGCTCGAATCCGCCGATGCCATCGCCGAGCGCATCACGAAGCAGATCGTCGGCGATCTCGCCGCGCCGAAAGGCTCGCGCGTCGCGTTGCTCGTCAACGGCCTCGGCGCGACGCCGCTCGAAGAGCTCTATCTGCTGTACCGGCATTCGGCGAAACTCATCGCCGATGAAGGCCTGAAAATCGCGCGCTCGTATGTCGGCGAATACGTGACGAGTCTCGAGATGGCGGGCGCATCGATCACGATCATGCTGCTCGACGACGAACTCGAGGCGCTGCTCGAAGCGCCCGCGCGTTCGCCGTTCTTCCGCGACGGCACCGAATCCTGAAAGGAGCGTGCAATGAGTGTGACGAGCAAGGAACTGCGGGACATCCTCACGCGCGCGCTGAACGCGCTTCCCGCACACGCCGATGAACTGCGCGATCTCGACGCGGCGCTCGGCGATGGCGATCTCGGCATCACGGTGCAGGCGGGATCGACGGCAGTCGTGAAAGCGTTGAACGCATTGCCCGACGAGGCGACGTTGAACGACATCATGCTGGCCGCGGCCAAGGCATTCTCGACGGCGAATCCGTCGACGTTCGCGGCGCTCGTCGGCGGCGGATTGATCGCAGCGGCGAAGACGGTGAAGGACAAGAACGCGATCGGCCGCGAAGATGCGCTTGCGATCGGTCAGGCGGTGGCGGCGCGCATCATCGAACGCGGCAAGAGTCAGGTCGGCGACAAGACCGTGCTCGATGCGCTCGTGCCGAGTCTCGATGTGCTGGCCGCATCGCAAGGCAGCGCGACGGACACGCTCGATGCCATGATCGCCAAGGCACGCGAGCAGGTCAGCGCGACTGCCACGATGCAGTCGAAGAAGGGCCGCGCGGCATGGGTGCAGGAGCGCAGCATCGGGCACGCGGATCCCGGTGCGACGGCTTATGTCAGGTTTCTAGAGGCGTTGAGAGATGCGGTCGGGGGATGAATGCCGCCCTAGCGTGATAACGTTCGTGCCGCGGCCTTAACTTCGTCTAATGTAGCCGCGGCGAGCCAATGACAATAGCCACCCAAGGTTGTTCGATCAATGTGCCCCAGTTCGATCGTTCCATAGTTTCCCGCTCGAAAGTCGTGCTTCGACCAATAACTGTCCGTGTGCCACGCGTGAATGTGCAGGACATCGCTTGCAATTTTTCGATCTCCCGAGGTGAAGTGATCAAGTAAGCCAAGCGAACAGCGTTGCGGATACGTGAGGCGCAGGGCAAGTTCGCCAGCGTACATGGTCAAAACCTGCTTGCTCCAGCCCGGCCACTCGCCCGTAAAGTCGGCGAACTCTTCTTGCAGAAGACGTTCGCAATTTTCCATCTGAGAAGCCAAAAAGTTCAGCACCATTTCCGTAGGGCCGAGAACCGACGCGCCCACGTTGTGCGTGCCGTTATGCGGGAACCCCCATCGCTCACTGCATTCGGCTAGTTTTCGACGGACCGACTCCGAATAAGCATATGCGCCGAATCCGAGGCAAAGACCTGATGGCTCAAACTCGACTAACGCAGAAGTCACAAACGTGTCGCAATCTGTTTTGAGGATGTATTCGTACTCACGACAGAGGTCGAATACAGCGGGGCTGACTAGATTTGCTACCGAATTGATGAACTTATAGTCCGACCACGCGGCATGCTCGTCCGCGAAGGGTAGCGCGGTGATGTATCGAATTCGATCGTTTGAAGGAAGTTTCTTCAGGGCGTCAGGGTGGCAGACGGCGATGAGATCACACGTCGCAGTTGCACCCGAGAAGATCAAGCTTTTGTACAGCCACGAGAATTCCTCGAGCATTGTGGCAGCATTGTCTACGTAGACGAGTATGCCGGTGCGGTGGTTTTTCACGTATTTCCCCTGCCATAAATATTACGGATGCCGAAGTGTACCATTCGTGATCTGACCGCCGCATGAAAGCTTGACATCGATCATTCTTGTTTCGTTACTCTTCTCCTTTTGTAAAAAACTCATTCGCAACAATCGACGCCGTGCGAATCGATATCTAAGCTTACTCGCGTCTGTCGTCTTGTTGAGGCGGACGCTCAATATGCACATCTAGATACACAAGGATAATAACCATGTCTTGCATTTTCTTTGTCGGTCTGCGCGACGATGAAATGGTTGAGTATGATTCGACTTTCAACGTTTGGAACGGTCGTTGGGGCCTCAACAACCAAGGCGGTGACCCAGTCACGATCGACGCAAACGATGGTGCTATCGCCATAAAGACAAAGGGTTTGTACCGCGTCTCCGGCCTGATCACTGGAATCGCGGCTCCATCGACAGGCGATAACGACCTGGTTCGCGCGTATATCAACCTCCCGCCGGATCAATTGGAGCGAGATCCAAGCTATCCGGATCCTTATTACTTCGGATCGCAAACGAAGAACGTCGGCGGAAGAACGACGCTGCCTTTCTCGGGTCATCTCGTCTTGACGACCTGGCCCAAGTTCACGTTCTACGTCAGCAGGAACTTCAGATCGCTTTCGACGAACCTATTGTTCGAATACGTTCAGCAATGATTGCATGAACCTGACGCGTCCTATACGAATGTTTCATCGAAAGACAGCCGTTAGGATTGCAATGATTCATTGACCGCGCCGAAACCCCCCCCGCCCCCAAGGCATCATATGGGGGCTCTACGTCTCTACCGGCGCGCTCCAATCAGGTGAAAACGGGGTGCGTCCTCGCGGCCAACGCCTTCACGCTCGCTTCCTCTGCACCACGACCTCACGCTCGCGCTTGCCCGCCGGCACCACCTTCAACTTCTTGCGCGTAAGAGCGAGCGCTTCGGCCTTCGTTGCGACGCACGGCCCTGAGCCGAGCAAAGGCTGACGCGCCGTCTCGCGCAACGCGAGCACGGACACCACGCCAATCACGGATGCCGCCATCAGGTAATACGCGGGCATCATCAGATTGCCGGTCGCATCGACGAGCCACGCCGTGACGAGCGGCGTCGTGCCGCCGAAGAGCGACACGGATACGTTGAAACCGATGGCGAGCGCGCCATAACGAATGCGCGTCGGAAAGAGCGCGGGCAGCGATGAAGGCATCACGCCGGTGAACGTCGATAGCAGCGCGCCGAGTATCAGCAAGCCGAGAAACACCGGAAGCATCGCGCCCGTTTGAACGAGCAGCAACGCGGGAATCGACAGCGCGAAAAGCCCGATGCAGCCGATCATCATCACCGGCTTGCGGCCGATGAGATCGGAGAGATGGCCCGCGAAGAGCGTCATCGGGATCATCAGCATCATCACGAGCAACACGAGAAACAGGCCGTGCGTTTCATCGAAGTGCAGCGTCGCCGAAAGAAAGCTTGGCAGATACGACAGCGCCATATAGTCGGTAACGTTGAAGATCAGCACGAGGCCGACGCATTGCATCATCGGCTTGAATTGCCGCGACAGCAGTTCGGCCAACGATTGTTTCGGACGCGACCGTTCATGCGCCTCCCGTGTCTCGGCTTCCTTCTTGAACGCGGGCGTCTCTTCGAGCTTCATGCGGATATACAAGCCGACCAGCCCGAGCGGACCCGCGATCATGAACGGCACGCGCCATCCCCATGAAAGCAGCGCGTCGTGCGGGAGCAGGGCGGTCAGCAACGCGACCGTGCCCGCGCCGAGGATATAGCCCGCGAGCGTGCCGACCTCCAGAAAGCTGCCATAGAAGCCGCGCCGCGCATCGGTCGAGAACTCAGCGATGAACGTCGCCGCGCCGCCGTATTCGCCGCCCGTCGAGAAGCCTTGCACGAGACGCGCGACGAGCAGGAGAACGGGCGCGAGAATGCCGATCGAGTGATAGCTCGGAATCAGGCCGATGCAGAACGTGCCGACGGCCATCATGATCATCGTCATTGCGAGCACGCGCTGGCGGCCGATCCTGTCGCCGAGCGGCCCGAAGACCATCCCGCCGACAGGACGCACGAGAAACGCAGCGGCGAACGTGCCGAAGGTCGCGATCAACTGCGCGGACGGACTGCTCGACGGAAAAAATACTTTCCCCAGCACGACGGCGATATAGCTATACACGCCAAAGTCGAACCATTCCATGGCGTTGCCGAGCGCCATCGCGCCGACGGCACGCTTCAGCAAGGCATGGTCGACTACCGTGATATCGCCCAGCGTGAGATGCGGCGACGTTTTGCTTCGGGCGTTGCGCTCGTGCGAGAGGCTCAATTGTCTCACTCCTGATTTCGCGGCGAACGCGAGGGACTGCGTTGCGTTCGCGCGGAAGGCCGCCGATGGGGCGCGGGGCCCTCGGCACGATGAATGATCAGAGTGTGCGGGTCGCGGCGCGTGCATGCCTTCGCTCACGCGTCCTTGAATCGGCAGAAAACGACACTCGCATCATTGCAATGTCGGATTGCATCGCACACGCGACGCGCAAGCGTTGGCCTCGGTCCGACAGGAGCGCCTTGACGCGATCATCGCTCAACGCGCCAATCCCTTTACGCGCAACGCTCACAGCGATTCAGCGCGTCATTGGCACGAGCCATGCATTTGATGAAGCGGGCGCGATGCCGCCGGCACGATGATTTCATTCCGGGAACCGTGTCGACGGATCGCGCCTCTTTTTATCGACGGATTCACGGGGTTGCCATGAAAGCGGAGACCATCGCCGTTCTTCTCGCCGCGAGCGCGGCGTCGTCGGCCGTGCCTGCGTTCGCGCACGATTGCGGCGCGGCGAACATGCAGTGCGAAAGCGCGGTGAAGCATGTATCGCACAAGGAGAACAGCGCGCGGGCGGTTCATGGGATGCGCGCGAAGAGCACCGGACACGAAATGCCCGACGCTGCCAAGACGCCGCCAATCGAACACGAGCAGCACGACAGCATCGATGCGTGGTATCGCGGCGGCTGATCGCTCAATCGAACGTGATGCCGTCGAAACGATGTCCGCCGAGCGGACTGATCAGATAGCCATGCACGCGTTTCGATATCGGCTGGAAGATGTTGGCGTGCGCGAGCGGCGTGTACGGCACCTGATCCTTGAACACCACTTGCGCTTCTTCATAGAGCTTCGTGCGCGCGTTCTGATCGGTGACGAGACGCGCTTTCGCGAGCAGATCGTCGAACTGCCTGTTGCACCACTTCGCCATGTTGCTGCCGTGAACCGCGTCGCAACCGAGCGTCGTGCCGAGCCAGTTGTCGGGATCGCCGTTGTCGCCGAGCCAGCCGTAAAGAATCGCGTCGTGCTCGCCGTTCGTCTTCGCGCGCTTGTTGTACTCGGCCCATTCGTAAGTGACGATGTTCGCCTTCACGCCGATCTTCGCCCAGTCCGATTGGATCAGTTGCGCCATCAGACGCGCGTTCGGGTTATAGCCGCGCTGCACCGGCATCGCCCATAGCGTGATCGTGAAGCCGTTTGGAAAGCCCGCTTCCTTCAGCAGTTCCTTCGCCTTCGCGGGGTCGCGCGGTGCGTCCTTCAGCGCCTTGTTATACGACCATTGCGACGGCGGCATCGGATTCGTCGCGATGGTCGCTGCGCCTTCGTAGACCGTCTTGATGATCGCCTGCTTGTCGATCGCCATGTCGAGCGCGCGGCGCACGTTCACGTTATCGAGCGGCTTGTGCGTCGTGTTGTAGCCCACATACGCGACGTTGAAGCCGACGCCCGACAGCACCGTGAGCTTCGGATCCTGCTTCGCTGCGGCAATGTCGGCGGGACGCGGAAACGACGTCACCTGGCATTCTCCGCTCGATAGCTTCTGCTGACGCACGGCGGCATCGGGCGTGATCGAGAAAACCAGCTTGTCGATATGCACGTCCTTGCGGTTCCAGTAAGTCGGATTGGCGTCGTAGCGGATCGTCGCGTCCTTCTGATAGTCGCGGAACACGAACGCGCCCGTGCCCACTGGCTTCTGATTGAGGTCTTCCGGCTTGCCCTGCTTCAGCAGTTGCGCGGCATATTCCGCCGATACGATCGATGCGAACTCCATCGCGATGTTGCGCACGAACACGACATCAGGCGTCTTCAACGTGAAGCGCACGGTGTAGTCGTCGAGCTTGTCGACGGATGCAATGTTCTTGTCGTAGCCGAGATCGGTCAGATACGGGAAGCTGACGGGATGCGCCTTCTGAAACGGCTCGTTCGGATCGATCATGCGCTTGAACGTGAATACGACATCGTCCGCGTCGAAGTCGCGCGTCGGCTTGAACCAGGCGGTCGACTGAAACTTCACGCCGCGCCGAAGATGAAACGTGAAGGTCTTCGCATCCGCGGACTCATCCCACTTCTCGGCGAGACCCGGCACGAGATCGAGCGTGCCGCGCTTGAATTCGACGAGCTGATCGTAGACCGCATGCGCGCCCGCATCGAAGTCGGTGCTCGTCGTGTATTGCGCGGAATCGAAACCGGCGGGGCTGCCTTCGGAACAGAACACGAGCGTCTTGTTCGCCGCCGATGTGGCTTGCGACGTCAATGCGAATGCGGCAAAGAGGGAAACGGCAAGGAGTCGATGCGTCAGAACCATTTTTCTTGTTTGCTCGGAAGAGTGGGCAAGCCGCCTCGCGGCGGGCGTGAGCCATACTCTACCAAGCAAACGTTTTTCGAGCTTGCTACATCGAGCGCAACGCGAAGCGCTTGAGCTTGCCCGTCTCGGTGCGCGGCAACGCCGTTAGAAACGTCACGATGCGCGGATACTTGTAAGGCGCGACAGTGCGCTTGACGAACGCCTGCAATTCAGCAATGAGCGCATCGTCGCCGGTGAAACCGGGATTGAGCACGACGAACGCCTTTACCACTTGCCCGCGCGTTTCATCGGGCACGCCGATCACGCCGCATTCCGCCACCGCTTCATGCTGCATCAGCACGCTTTCCACTTCCGGCCCGGAGATGTTGTAGCCCGCCGATACGATCATGTCGTCGGCGCGCGCCTGATAGAACACGTAACCGTCATCATCGATCACGACGGAATCGCCGGGCAAGTTCCAGCCGTCGCGCACGAATTTCGACTGACGTTCATCGGCGAGATAGCGGCAACCCGTCGGGCCGCGCACCGCGAGCTTGCCGATGGTTCCGGGCGGCACCGGCTGCATCGCATCGTCGACGGCCTGCACGATATAGCCCGGCACCGCGCGTCCGATCGCGTGCTCGCGCACGTCCGCACCCGCCGACGAAACGAAGATATGGATCATCTCCGTGCCGCCGATGCCGTCGATCATTTCGATGCCGCTCGCTTCGCGCCATGACGCGCGCGTGGAATCGGGCAACGCTTCGCCCGCCGACACGGTCTTCTTCAGGCTCGACACATCGAAGCCTTCGATGAGCGGCGCCATCTGCCGATAGAACGTCGGCGCAGTGAACATGATCGTCGCGCGAAAGCGCTGCACGGTTTGCAGGAGCGTTTCGGGCGTGAGCTTTTCGAGCAGGATCGTCGACGCGCCCACGCGCAATGGAAAGCACAGCAGGCCGCCGAGGCCGAACGTGAACGCGAGCGGCGGCGTGCCGCAGAACACATCGTCGGCCGTGGGCTTCAGGATGTGTCGCGGGAACAGATCGCACATCGCAAGGACGTCGCGATGAAAGTGCGTGCAGCCTTTCGGCGCGCCGGTCGTGCCGCTCGTGAATGCGATGAGGCACACGTCGTCGGCGGCGGTGTCGCAGGCATCGAAATGATCGGGCTTGCTTCGAGCCAGCGATTCGAGCGACGCGGGTGCATCGTCGTGAAACGTCAGCACTTGCGCGAGCGCTTCGCAATGGAAGTCGTCGCCTTTCGTCGTGCAGCGCTGCAGTTCTTCCATGAGACGCACATCGCATAGCGCCGCCGATATCCGCGCCTTCTCGATGATCTGCTTCAGTTCTTTCGCGCGCAGCAGCGGCATCGTCGGCACGACGACGAGACCGGCCTTCAGCGCCGCGAAGAACGCGACGGCCATCTGCAAGGTATTCGGCCCGCGCAACAACACGCGATTGCCCGGACGCAAACCCATTTCATCGACGAGCACATGCGCGCTGCGATTCACGAGCGTGCGCAACTCGCGATACGTCGTTGCGTGCGGCTCGCCGTTCGCATCGGACCAGATCGCCGTGCGATCGCCATGTCCGCTTTCGATCGCGCGATCCAGCAATTCGGTCGCGCAATTCACGCGCGCCGGATAAGCGACGTCCGCATTGTCGAGCATGAGCACCGGCCATTGTTCCTGCGGCGGCAAATGTTCGCGCGCGAAAGTATCGATGTGTGCCGAGCGTTCCATCGTGTCCTCCGCTTAGTCGGGGATAACAGCCGTGGCTTCGATCTCCACCAGCGCATCGTCTTCGATGAGCGCGACGACTTGCACCGCACTCATCGCGATGTCGTAATCGCCGATCAGCTCGCGGAACGCCGCGCCGATTTCCTTCGCCGCCGCGAGATACGCGCGCTTGTCGGTCACGTACCACGTCATGCGAACGAGATGCTCCGGCTTGCCGCCCGCTTCGCGCAGCACGGCCACGATATTGCGCAGCGCCTGCGCGGCCTGAGCGCCGAATGCGTTGCTGACGAAGCGCGCCTCTTCGTCCCAGCCGATCTGCCCCGCGATGAACACCTGCGTGCCGCGCACCGCGACGCCGTTCGCGTAACCGCGCGGCTTGATCCAGTCTGAAGGCTGAAGGGTCTTTTTCATGAGCGTGATTCCTCTTGAAGTGCGCGGCTCGTGCCCGGCGCGAACCGTTCGATCGCGAGGGCGATGTCGCCGGGAATGGCGATCGAGCGGCCATCGTCGAGCGATGTCGTCACGAGGACCTGCTTCGCGCGAAAGCGCACTTCGCCGTCGCAATGACAGACGATGTCGATGCGGATCGAGCGCTGTCCGACGGAATCGACCGCGAGCGACAGCGTCACCGTTTCGCCCATGCGGCTCGGTCGCGAGAACTCGCAATTGAGCTTGACGATGGGAAGTCCGACGCGGCGCCGCGAGATCATGTGCGCGTAGTCGATGCCGAGCGCATCGTCGAACCAGTCTTCGACGAGCATGTTCGTCATCACCAGGTATTGCGGAAAGTACACGATGCCCGCCGGATCGCAGTGCGCGAAGCGGATTCGCATCGGCATGTCGAAGCGTTGTGTCATCGTTGATGTGCTCCGTGCGCCTTGAGCAAGTCGCGTCCGACGATCAACTGCTGCACTTCCGTCGCGCCTTCATAGATGCGCAGCGCGCGTATCTCGCGATACAGCGATTCGACCGCCGTACCGCTCTTCACGCCGAGGCCGCCCCACAACTGCACGGCTGCATCGATGACCTGTTGCGCGCCTTCGCTCGCGTGCCATTTCGCCATCGCGGCTTCGCGCGTCACGCTCTCGCCCTGATCGCGCAGCCACGCGGCGCGATACACGAGCAGCGCGCTCGTGTCGATGGTCAACGCCATCTGCGCGAGCTTCGCCTGCGTGAGCTGAAAGTCGCCGAGCGTCTGGCCGAACATCTTGCGCGATGCGGCGCGTTCGAGCCCTTCCTGCATCGCGTGACGCGCGAAGCCGAGCGATGCCGCCGCCACCGACGTGCGGAAGATATCGAGCGTGCGCATCGCGATCTTGAAGCCTTCGCCCGCGGCGCCCAGCATCTGACTGCGCGGCACGCGCGCGTTCTCGAAGTGCAGGCGCGCGAGCGGATGCGGCGCGATCACGTCGATGCGTTCGGCGATCTGCAAGCCGGGCGTATCCGCATCGACGATGAACGCGCTGATGCCGCGCGAGCCCGGCGCTTCGCCTGTGCGCGCGAACACGACATGGAAGTCCGCGATGCCGCCGTTCGATATCCACGTCTTGTCGCCGTTCAGCACGTAGGCGTCGCCATCGGCGCGCGCATCGAGCGACATCGCCGCGACATCCGATCCCGCTTCCGGTTCCGACAACGCGAACGCCGCCAATGCAGTGCCGTTCGCGACGCGCGGCAAATAGCGCTCTTTCTGCGCATCGGTGCCGGCGAGCGATATGGCGCCCGAGCCGAGCCCTTGCATCGCGAAGGCGAAGTCCGCGAGGCCGTCGTGTTTCGCGAGCGTTTCGCGCAGCAGGCACACGGCGCGCGTGTCGATCGTATCGTTCGATGCGCCGTATCGGGTGCCGCCGATGCAATGCCTGAGCCATCCCGCATCGCCGAGCATGCGCACGAGGCGCTTGCAGGCCGCGTCGGTATCGGCGTGATCGACATGCTTCAGATGCTCGTTCGCCCATGCATCGGCATCGCGTGCGAGTTCGCGATGTCTCTCATCGAAGAAGGGCCATGCGAGCGCGCTGTGTGGATCGGCGTTCATTCAGTCTCCTTCGAACACGGGACGCGTCTTCCCCGCGAACGCGCGATAGGCGCGCTCGAAATCGCGCGTGCTCATGCAGATGGCTTGCGCCTGCGCTTCCGATTCGATCGCTTGGTCGATGCTCATGCTCCATTCCTGATGCAGCATCTTCTTCGTGATGCCGTGCGCGAAGGTCGGCCCGGCGACGAGTTCGGACGCGAGCTTCGCGGCTTCGTCGAGCAAGGTTTCGGGTGCGCAAAGGCGGTTGTAGAAGCCCCAGTGATAGCCTTCTTCGCCGCTTGCCGAGCGGCCCGTGAAGAGCAATTCGGCAGCGCGTCCCTGACCGATGATGCGCGGCAGAATCGAACACGCGCCCATGTCGCAGCCCGCGAGACCGACGCGCGCAAAGAGAAATGCGAGCTTGCTGCGCGCGGTGCCGAGACGCATGTCGGACGCCATCGCGAGGATCGCGCCCGCGCCCGCGCAGACGCCATCGACGGCGGCTATGATCGGCTGCGGGCAATGACGCATCGCCTTGACGAGATCGCCCGTCATGCGTGTGAAGAGCAATAGCTCGGGCATCGGTAGATCGATCAGCGGTGCGATGATTTCATGCACGTCGCCGCCGGAGCAGAAGTTGTCGCCCGCGCCGTGGATCACGACGGCTTTCACATCGGTCGCATAGGCGAGTTGCCGAAACAGATCGCGCAACTCCGCATACGATTCGAACGTCAGCGGGTTCTTGCGTTCGGGCCGGTTCAGCATGATCGTCGCGACATCGTTCGTGACGGACCATCCGAAGTGCGTCGCGCGATAGTCCGCGAGCGTTACGCGATTGCCGGCGAGAAGCGCATCGGCGCTCGATGAGCTCATCTGTGTCTCCTTAGTCCTTCAGCGTCTTCAGCAGATGCTGCTTCAGCTTGCCGAGCCGCTGATGCGTCTGCGATTTTTCGTTCAGTTCGAGACCGCCGAACATTTCGACGACCCATTGCTCATGCGCGGTCGCCATCTTGTCGAACGCGGCGCGGCCTTGCGGCGTGAGACGCACGCTCGTCGAACGGCGATCGTTCGGATCGGCATAACGCGATACCAGTCCTTCTTTTTCGAGCTGATCCGTGATGCCCGTCACATTGCCGCCGGTGACCATCATGCGGCGCGATAGCTCGGTCATCTTCAGGCCCTCGGGATGACGTTCGAGTTGGGCCATCAGGTCGAAGCGCGGCAAGGTCGTATCGAACTCGGTGCGCAGGCGCTTGCGCAGTTCGGCTTGCACGAGGTTCGTCGTGGTCAGCATGCGCAGCCATAAGCGCAGTCCCATGTGGCTGTCGGCGCCGGTGCTCATCTCGAGATCGACGACGTTGTCCGCCGGTTTCTCCACGCCCTTGCGCGGCGCTTTCTGCTCGGTTGCGGCGTTCGTCTTCTTGTTGCCTGCGATGTTGCTCACGTTACTTCTCCACCTGATACGGATATCGACTGGCCGTTCATCGCATCGGAACCGGGCGCGCACAGCCATAGCACGGCGTTGGCGACTTCTTCCGGCTGCACGAAACGGCGTTGCGGGTTGTTGCGCACGAGCGCATCGCGTGCGTCCTGTTCGCTGCGCGCGGTCTTCGACATGATCTGATCCAGCGATGCGCGCAGCAGCTCGGTTTCGGTATAACCGGGGCATACCGCGTTGACGGTTATGCCCTTCGTCGCGACTTCGAGAGCGAGCGCGCGCGTGAGACCGATGACGCCATGCTTCGCTGCGCAATACGCCGCGACATACGCATAACCGATCTGTCCCGCCGTGCTCGCGACATTCACGATGCGGCCAAAGCCACGCTCCAGCATCGACGGCAACACGGCGCGCGTGCAGAAGAACACGCCGGTGAGATTGACGTCGATCATGCGTTGCCACAGTGCCGCATCGGTTTGCGTGAAAGGCGCGGCTTGCGCGTGGCCTGCGTTGTTCACGAGGATATCGGCCGGACCGGCGCGCGAGAAGGCTTCGGCGACGGCGGCTTCATTCGTCACATCGACGCGTATGCACGCGACGTCGGCGTAATCGCGCATCGCGTCGCGCTGCGCCTCGAGGCGCGCGAGATCGCGGCCCATCAGCGTGATGCGTGCGCCGGCATGCGCGAGCGCCTCTGCGCACGATGCGCCGATGCCGCTGCCACCGCCTGTCACGACCGCGTGTTTGTCGGCGAGAGTCGTCATGATCAGACCGTTCCTTCAGCGCGTTGCGCGCGTTCTTGCGGCGTGAGGCGCGCATTGTCGGCGGCCAGTGCGCGCTCGCGTTCGAGATTGCGTTCCAGTTGCGATTTGGCGGCCGCGTATTGCTTCGGCCACGCGATATCGAAGTAGCCGATCTTCGCGGCCTCGTTCAATGTCCACGATGGATTCGCGAGATGCGGGCGCGCCACCGCGCACAAGTCCGCACGTCCCGCGGCGATGATGCTGTTCACGTGATCCGCTTCCGAGATCGCGCCGACCGCGATGGTCGCGATACCCGCTTCATTGCGTATGCGATCCGCGAACGGCGTCTGGAACATGCGCCCGAACACAGGCTTCTCCTGCTTGCTGACTTGCCCTGAAGAGACGTCGATCATGTCCGCGCCGGCCGCCTTGAATGCGCGCGCGATCTCGACGGCGTCGTCGGGCGTCGTCCCGCCATCGACCCAATCGTGCGCGGAGATGCGAACGGACATCGGCTTGTCTTGCGGCCACACGGCGCGCATCGCCTTGAATACTTCGAGCGGATAACGCAGGCGATTTTCGAGCGAGCCGCCGTATTCGTCAGTGCGATGATTGGTCAGCGGCGAGAGAAAGCTCGACAGAAAGTAGCCATGCGCGCAGTGCAGTTCGAGCCAGTCGAAGCCTGCAAGCGCGGCCATTTCCGTGGCGCGCACGAACTGCGTTTCGATCTCGCGCAATTCGTCGTGCGATGCCTCGCGCGACCATTGGCTCACGCCGTGCAGATACTGTTGTGGCGATGCGGAAACCAGCGGCCAGTTGCCATCGGGAAGCGGCTGATCGATGCCTTCCCAGCTCACGCGCGTCGATGCCTTCGCGCCCGCATGGCCGAGCTGCATGCCGATCTTCGCATCCGATTGCGCATGCACGAAATCGACGATGCGCTTCCACGCCGCGAGATGCTCCGGCGCATACATGCCCGGACATCCCGGCGTGATGCGCGCTTCGGGCGACACGCAGGTCATCTCGGTCATCACGAGCGCGGCGCCGCCCATCGCGCGCGCGCCGAGATGCATCAGGTGATAGTCGCCCGCGATGCCATCGACGGCGGAATACTGCGCCATCGGCGAAACGACCACGCGATTCTTCAGCGTGACGCCGCGCAATGTGAACGGCGTGAACATCGGCGGAACGGATCGTTGCCGCGCGTTGCGCTCGATGCCCGCACGCGCGGCGAGCCAGTCTTCGAATGAGGCGAGATATCCTGCATCGCGCTCGCGCAGGTTTTCATGCGAAATGCGCTGCGAGCGCGTGAGCAACGAGTATGCAAACTGCTCGGGCTCGAACGACGCGTATCGATCCACATGCTCGAACCACTCCGTCGAATTGCGCGCGGCATTCTGAATGCGCAATACATCGACGCTGCGTACTTGCGTGTAATGCGCGAGCGCGCCTTCGAGATCGCCGTTCTTCATCGCGAACGCAGTGTCGATGCTGTTCGCGAGTTCGATCGCATCTTCGAGCGCGAGCTTCGTCCCCGATCCGATCGAAAAATGCGCGGTATGCGCGGCATCGCCCATCAACACGACGGGCGTCCGTTTGCCATTCGCGGATTCGCGCCAATGCACCCATTCGCGATTGACGACGCGCGGAAAGCGGATCCATTGCGCCGATCCGCGCAAGTGCGTGGCGTTCGAGATCAGCGCGTGGCCGTCGAGATGCTTCGCAAAAAGCTTTTCGCAGAACGCGATGCCGTCTTCCTTGCTCATGTCGGCGAGGCCGGCCGCACGCCATACGCGTTCGGGCGCCTCGACGATGAACGTCGACGTGTCTTCATCGAAGCGATAAGCATGCGCCTGAAACCAGCCCCATTCGGTTTTTTCGAACGCGAACGTGAATGCGTCGAAGCACTTGTGCGTGCCGAGCCACACGAAGCGGCAATCGCGCATGTCGATATCGGGCTGATACGTCGACGCGTATTTCTGCCGGATCGCGCTGTTCAATCCGTCGCTCGCGATGATGAGGTCGGCGTCGTAGTCCTCGTCGTTCATGACTTGCGTTTCGAAGACGAGCTTCACGCCGAGGTCTTCGCAACGCGCTTGCAGGATATTCAGCAGACGTTTGCGGCCGATGCCGCAGAAGCCGTGACCCGACGAGCGCACGGTGCGCCCGCCGATGTGGACGTCGATGTCGTCCCAGTGATTGAAGGCGTCGAGAATGGCATCGGCGCTTGGCGGGTCCGCCGCGCGCAGGTTGCCGAGCGTCTGGTCGGAGAACACGACGCCCCAGCCGAACGTGTCGTAAGGACGGTTGCGTTCGACGACGGTGATGTCGTAAGCGGGATGGCGGCGCTTCATCAAAAGCGCGAAATACAGGCCCGCCGGACCTCCGCCGATGCAGACGATACGCATGCTTGCTCTCCGACTCGTGTCTTTCCTCGTGATAATTTAGGTTTGGATAATTTAGATGTCAAGTAAAAAGACGACGGAGCGCACCGCGCGTCCGTACTTTTCCCCGCTAGTCTTCGCGGATTTCCCGTGCGCAACGCTGCAAGCGGATGAATGCCCGATACCGCGCGTCGTGAAGGCGCGCGAGATCGCCCGTTGCCGGCGCGTAGGTTTTTTCGACGCGCGCCATGCCGCTCATCGCCGATCGAACGTCGCCGAACAGGCCGCCCGCCACCGCGCCGAGCATCGCGGCGCCGAGCAGCACCGGCTCATCGACCTGCGTGGCCAGCACCGGCTTGCCGGTCGCATCGGCGAGCAGCTGCCGGACGAGATCGAGCCGGCCCGCGCCGCCGCTGATCATCACGCGCTCGATCGGCGCGCCGGCGTCCGCCTGCGCTTCGATGATCTGCCGCAGACCATAAGCGATGCTGCACACGCCGGCGACATACAGCGCGACCAGATTGTCGAGGCCGGCTTCCATGCCGAGACCGGCGATGACCGCGCGCGCGTGCGGATCGGCGAAGGGCGCGCGGTTGCCGAGAAACTCCGGGACGACGTGCAGGCCATCGGCGAGCTTCACCGCGTCCGACAGGCTGCCGGAGGCCTGAGCCGCCAAGCCGGCGAGCATGGCCGGCAGCGATTCGCCGCGCTCTTTCGCGCGAAGCGTGGCTTCGGCGGCGGCGGGATGCATCGCGAGCAGGCGCTCGATCGCCGCGCCGGCGACCGATTGACCGCCTTCGTTGAGCCACGCCTGCGGCACCATCGCCGAGAAGTACGGGCCCCAGACGCCGGGCACGAAGACCGGCTCGGCGGTCGTCGTCATCGTGCATGACGACGTGCCGAACACATAGGCGAGGCACGACTCCGGATCGCCCTGTGCGCCCACGGTGCCGATGCCGCCCGCATGGGCATCGATCACGCCCGCGCCGACCGGTGTGCCCGCGATCAGCCCGAGTTCCGCGGCGGCGCGTTCGGTCAGCCCGTTGCCGAGCCGCGTGCCCGGTTCGACCACCTGCTGGCCGATGCGCGCGAAGCCCTCGTCCGCCAGCGCGCCGAGACCGATGGTCCGGAAATAGCTCTCGTCCCAGCGCCGTTCATGCGCGAGATAGGTCCACTTGCAGGTCACGGTGCAGACCGACCGCGACGTATCGCCGGTCGCGCGCCATGTCAGGAAGTCGGTGAGATCGAAGAATTGCCATGCGGCGTCGAAGACGCGCGGACGGTTTTCCAGAAGCCACAACAGCTTCGGCGTCTCCATTTCCGGTGAGATCCTGCCGCCGACGTATTTCAGCACCGCGTGGCCGGTCGCGTTGATGCGCTCCGCCTGCCCGATCGCGCGATGATCCATCCAGACGACGATGTCGCGTTCCGCCTGCTCCGACGGTCCCACGGGCAGCGGTTTGCCGCCATCGCCGAGCACGACGAGCGAGCAGGTCGCATCGAAGCTGATGCCCGCGACGGACTCCGGCGCGATTGCCGCCTGCGCGAGCGCCGCTTTTACGGCGTGGCAGACGGCGCTCCAGATTTCCCCGCTCGATTGCTCGACGATGCCGCCGCTTTCGTGAAACAGCGTGATGTCCTTTTTCGCCGATGCGGCCATGTTGCCGGCGGTATCGAAAATTCCGGCGCGTGCGCTGCCGGTGCCGACGTCGACGCCAACGACGTAGCGTTCGCCGGCGCTGCGGTTGCTTGCGTTCATCTCTCTGTCCGTGGTTCGGGATAAGGGCGTCGCAGATCGACGCTGTTCGGCAAACCTGCCGCCGAGTAGTATGCCCGAACCCCGAATTCCGAAGACGGCAACGCGAGGCGCTCGTCTAAAGCCGCTACTTGATGAAGCTGAGTTCCTTGCTGATCTTTTCGAGGATCGGCTTCTTTCTCTCGTTGAAGACCGCCTTGTTTTCCTGGATGAGATTGTTGCCCTTGGTATCGATCGAGATGATCAGCGGGCCGAACTCCTTCACGCGGTTGATCCACAAGGTTTCGGGCATGCCGAGATCCTGCCATTCGGCGCCTTCGATTTCCTCGACGAGCGTCGCCGCGAGCACCGCGCATCCGCCCGGGAAGATCGCATGAACCGCCTTGTGCTCCATGCAGCCCGCGGCCGTTTCCGGTCCCATGCCGCCTTTGCCGACGATCAGCTTCACGCCGGTCTGCTCGATGAACTCGCGCTCGAATTTCTCCATGCGCATGCTCGTCGTCGGTCCGATGGACACCATCTCGAACGCGCCGTCGTCCTTCTTGCGCACGATCGGGCCCGCATGAAAGATCGCGCCGCCGTTGAGATCGACGGGCAGCTCGCGCCCTTGCTCGATCAATCGACGATGCGCGACATCGCGGCACGTCACCAGGCGCCCCGTCAGATAGACGACGTCGCCGACCTTCAGATCCTCGAGGTCTTCGCTTTTGATGGGGGTTGTCAGAACCTTCTTCACAGTACGACTCCTTCATGCGAGAGCACTTCGTAGGACATGTCTGCGTTGATGCGGATCTTGCCGCGGCGATGCGCCCAGCATCCGGTGTTGATGGCCACCCCGATGGTCGACGGATGCCGCGCCGACGATTCGATATTGACGCCCATCACGCTATTGTTTCCGGTGAGCCCCTGAGGGCCGATGCCGACTTCGTTGAGCCCTTGTTCGAGCAACTCTTCCATCAGCGCGGCGCGCGGATTCGCGCTCTTCGAATCGACCGGACGAAGGATCGCCAGCTTCGACAGTCGCGCGGCAGTCTCGACCGAAGTGGATACGCCGACGCCGACGAGCAGCGGCGGGCACGCATTCACGCCGCGCTCGGTGATGACGTCCATCACGAATTCGGCGACGCCTTCATAGCCTTGCCCCGGCATCAGAACCTTCGCCGCGCCGGGAAGCGTGCAGCCGCCGCCCGCCATGTAGACGTCGATCGTGCAGCTGTCCTTCTCCGGCACGATGCGCCAGTCGAGCCACGGAATCTGCGTGCCGGTGTTCGTGCCCGTGTTCTTCTCGTCGAACGTTTCGACGGCGTTGTGACGCAAAGGCCCGAGCTTCGTCGCGCCGGCGGTGGCTTCCTGAAGGATTTCCTCGAGCTCGCCGAGCAGCGGAAAATTCGCGCCCGCCTCGACGAAATACTGGATCACGCCCGTGTCCTGACAGCTCGGACGGTTCAGCTTGTCGGCGGCGTCCTGGTTGCTGTCCATCGAATCGTAAATCGACTTGGCGAGCGGATTGGTTTCCATCGTGCGCAATTCCGCGAGCTTCGCCTTGACATCCTTCGGCAGGCGCTTGCCGATATAGGCGGTGAACTTCGCCATGGTGTCCGTGACGGACTGAATGGCCGCTTCCTTTTCCATCTTGATTCCTCTACGACGTGTTGAGTTGGGGGACGCGCGCGTGCTTTTTCAGTGTGCGGCGGCGTTGCTGGTCGATACCGAAGGCTTCTGCGAGCGGGCGAGAAGCAAGGTCAGCACGGCGGACATCACGAGAAGACCGGCGACGAAATAGAGGCCGCCCGCATAGCTGCCCGTCGATTCCTTGAGCCAGCCGATGACGACCGGACCGGCGAAGCCGCCCAGATTGCCGATCGAGTTGATCGTCGCGATGCCGGTGGCGGCCGCCGCGCCGGAGAGAAACATCGTCGGCATGGTCCAGAGCGGCGGCTTCGCGCAACTGATGCCGATGTTCACCAGCGTCAGCGAGGCGATCAGACCGACGACGCTATTGGCCATCGCCGCCACGATCAGGCCGACCGCCGCCGCGACGCACGCCAGCACGACGTGCCAGGTTCGCTCGCCGGTGCGATCCGAATGGCGCGACCACAGCACCATCGCGATGACGGACACGATCGGCGGAATCGCGTTGAGCAGGCCGACGGTCATCGACGACACGCCCAGTTGCTTGATGATCTGCGGCGCCCAGATGCCGAGCGTGTACAGCCCCGCCGACGTGCCGAAGTAAATCAGCGACAGCGCGATTACGCGGGGATTCGCAAGGCCGCTGATGATGCCGTGCTTCGCCGTGGTCGCGCGGCTGGCGGTTTCGGCGTTCATGACATCGACCAGCCAGTTGCGCTCGTCGTCCTTCAGCCATTTGGCCTTCTCGGGCTTGTCGGTCATGTAGAAGAAGACGACCACACCGAGAATGAGCGCCGGCACGGCTTCGAGGATGAAGAGCCATTGCCATCCGTGCAGTCCCATTACGCCGTCCATTTCGAGCAGCGCGGCGGACAGCGGCGAGCCGAGCGCGGTGGAAAGCGGCGCGGCGGCCATGAAGAACGCGACGACGCCAGCGCGATGCCGCGCGGGAAACCAGTAGCTGAGATACAGGATGATGCCGGGGAAGAAGCCCGCTTCGGCCGCGCCCAGCAGGAAGCGGATGATGTAGAAGCTCGTCGGCCCGGTGACGAACGCCATCGCCGCCGAGATGATCGCCCACGTCACCATGACCCGCGCAATCCAGATGCGCGCGCCGACCTTGTGCAGCACGATGTTCGACGGCACTTCGAACAGGAAATAGCCCCAGAAGAAGATGCCCGCGCCGAAGCCGAGAATCGACGCGGTGAAGCCGAGGTCGGTCTTCATCGTGAGCGCCGCGAAGCCGATATTCACCCGGTCGATATACGCGATGAAGTACAGCAGCATGATGAACGGCACGATGCGCCAGCTGACCTTGCGCAGAGTGCGCTTCTCGATGTCCATTTCCATGGAACGTCTCCTGATTCCGATTGATAGGGTTCGAAACCGTCTGGTGCGGTTTTGATGCCGTCTTCGAACGTCGGCTCGAAGCGGGTCGCCCTTTACGTGAGCTGACGCCTAGGTTAAAACCGTTGGAATCGCGTATGAATCGACTTAAACTTAATTCATCATTGCAAAAAAATCACGAATGGGCACCGACTCGGAACTGGGATTCTTCTGCCTGCTGGTGAAGCAAGGCAGTCTGGCCGCGACCGCGCGAGAGCTGAATCTGACGCCGCCGGCGGTCTCGCGGCGGCTCTCTTCGCTCGAAGACCGGCTCGGCGTGCGCCTGCTCAACCGCACGACGCGGCGCATCAGCCTGACGAGCGAAGGCGAGGTGTATTTCGCGAACGCCCAGCGAATATTGAGCGACATCGACGACATGGAGCGGACGGTCTCCAGCAGCCGGGCCGCGCCGAAAGGACTGTTGCGCGTCAATGCGCCGTTGGGATTCGGGCGGTCGTATATCGGTCCGGCGATCTCGGAATTCAGCGAGGCGTTTCCCGATGTCGAAGTGCAACTGCATCTGACCGATCGGCCGATCAGCCTGCCGGACGAGAGCATCGACGTGTCCGTGCGCTTCGGCGAGATGCCGGATTCACGGCTGATCGCGAAGAAGATCGCGTCGAATCGGCGGCTTCTGGTGTCGTCGCCGGGATATTTGCGTGTGGCCGGGGAGCCGGCGCATCCGCATGATCTGACTTCGCATCAATGCATCGTGCTGCGTCAGAACGAGGCCGCCTATGGCAACTGGCGTCTGACGCGCAGCGGGCGCACGGAGACCGTGAAAGTGCACGGCAAGCTCAGCACCAACGACGGCGAAGTGGCGCTGAACTGGGCGCTGGAAGGGCGCGGCATTCTCATGCGCGCGGAATGGGACGTCGCGAAGTATCTGCGCAGCGGAAGGCTGGTTCAGGTGTTGAGCGAATACGACACGCCGCCCGCCGATATCTACGCGGTCTATCCCGAACGGCTGAATCTGTCGCCGAAGGTCGCGGTTTTCGTCGATCATCTGCGTCACTATCTCGGCCAGCACGCCGACGGCCCGTCGCCCGCCGGCTCGCCGTGGTAGCGGCGCTTCACGCGTCGCCCTTCAGCTCCTGCGCGATGAAGTCGACGAACGTGCGAATGCGGTTCGACATCTGATGCCGCTGCGAGTAGACCGCGAAGATATCGGCGTTGGGCGTTTCGTGGTCGGGCAGCACGCGCACGAGCGAGCCATCGGCCAGATACGGCTTCAGGTCCCATTCGGCGCGCATCAGGATGCCGTGGCCTTCGAGCGCCCACTTCACGGCTATTTCGCCGTCGTTCGTCGTGAGCGTGCCGTCGATGCGCACCGCTTCCGTCTTGCGCGACGCGCCGCGTCCGGACGTGAGCCGCCACACGCCGTAGGCTTCGTCGCCCTGACGAATGCCGATGCAGTTATGCCGCGTCAGATCGTGCGGGACGAGCGGCATGCCATGCGCCTCGATATACGACGGCGCGGCGCACAACAGCCGCCGGTTTCCCGCGAGACGCCGCGCGATCACGCGCGTATCGGGCGGTTCGCCGAACCGGATGCAGACGTCGAACTTGTCGTCGGTGAGCGGCGGCGGCGTGACCGACAACTGCAACTGCACCGACACTTGCGGATACATCCTGCTGAAACGCGAAATCAGCGGCGCGACGTGACTGCGCCCGAAACCGAGCGTCGCGTTCACGCGCAGCAGACCTTTCGGGCTTTGCTTGGCGGCGCCGAGCAGTTCGGAGAGTTCGTCGATCTCGTCGAGAATCCGGCGCGCGTGTTCCAGATACAGCTCGCCTTCCGGCGTGAGCATCATCCGCCGCGTCGTGCGATTGACGAGCGCCACGCCGGCGCGCGCTTCCATCTGCGAAAGACGCTTGCTGACGGCCGCCGCCGTGAGGCCGAGTTCGCGCGCGGCCGCGCTCAGACTGCCTGCGGCCGACAGGGTGGAGAAGAAGCTCAGATCGGCGGGCTGGACGGCATCGGGCATCGGTTCATTCGTAACTTCAGGTTAAAGATGCTTTGAGTCTAGCACCGGTTTTGGAGCCGGAATGCGGTTAAAGTTCGCCCATACCCGACAACATCGAAGGACGGAGACATGAAGACCTATCGCATTGCAACGATTCCCGGCGACGGCATCGGCAAGGAAGTGGTTCCGGCGGGCCAGCAAGTGCTCGAAGCGCTCGCCGAGTCCACGCAGGCATTCGCTTTCGAATTCGAGAATTTCGACTGGGGCGCGGACTATTACCGTCAGCATGGCGTGATGATGCCCGCGAACGGACTCGATGCGATCCGGGACAAGGACGCCATTCTCTTCGGCTCGGCGGGCGATCCGGACGTGCCCGATCACATCACGCTGTGGGGCCTGCGTCTCAAGATTTGCCAGGGATTCGACCAGTACGCGAACGTGCGTCCGACGCGCATCCTGCCGGGCATCGACGCGCCGCTGAAGCGCTGCAAGCCCGAAGACCTGAACTGGGTGATCGTGCGCGAAAACTCGGAAGGCGAATATTCCGGCGTGGGCGGGCGCGTGCATCAAGGTCATCCGATCGAAGCCGCGACCGATGTGTCGATCATGACGCGCGCGGGCGTCGAGCGCATTCTGCGGTTCGCGTTCCGCCTCGCGCAGTCGCGTCCGCGCAAGCTGCTGACCGTCATCACGAAGAGCAACGCGCAACGTCACGCAATGGTCATGTGGGACGAGATCGCGAACGAAGTCGCCGCCGAATTCCCCGATGTCAAATGGGACAAGGAACTCGTCGACGCCGCCACCGCGCGCATGGTCAATCGTCCGCAGACGCTCGATACGATCGTCGCCACCAATCTTCATGCCGACATTCTCAGCGATCTCGCCGCCGCGCTCGCGGGCAGTCTCGGCATCGCGCCGACGGGCAACATCGATCCGGAGCGCCGCTATCCGTCGATGTTCGAACCGATTCACGGCTCCGCGTTCGACATCATGGGCAAGGGCCTGGCGAATCCCGTCGGCACGTTCTGGTCGGTCGTGATGCTGCTCGAACATCTCGGCGAGTTCGACGCGGCCAAACGCGTCATGCAGGCGATCGAAGCCGTGACATCCGACAAGTCGCTGCACACCGGCGATCTCGGCGGCACCGCGACGACGGCGCAAGTGACGGCCGCCGTCTGCGCGCTGGTCGACAAGCAGGCGGCTAACGCGGCCTGAATCGGTTGCCCGATGACGTTCCGCGAGCGCGTCTATTTCTCCGCGCCGATGGTCGTCACGGGCTGCCATTTCATCGACTTGACCTGATACAGCGTCGATGTCGGGTTGTTCAGATCGCCGAACTTGTCGAACGAGATATTTCCGGTGATGCCGTTGTACTGGATCGTGCGCAGCGTCTCGATGATCGCGGCGGGCTTCACGGAATTTGCTTTCTTCATCGCGGTGATGGCGAGCCACGCGCAGTCATACGCGAACGGCGCGTAGGTCAGCGTCTCCGCGCCGAAGCGCTTCTTGAATTTCGCGGCGAACGCGCGGCCTTCGGGCAATGAATCGACGGGCCGGCCGTATTCCCAGGCCATCGCGCCTTCAGCCGCGTTTCCCGCTGAACTGATGAACACGCTGTCGGCAATCCCGCCGCTGCCGACGAACTGCGCGCGGATGCCGAGCTGCTTCATCCGCTTGACGATCAGCCCGGCCTGACCATCGAGTCCGCCGAAGTACAGAAGATCGGCGTTGGCGGCCTTGATGTTCGTCAGTTGCGCATTGAATTCGACGGCCTTGTCGTTGGTGTATTCCTCCGACACGACCTGGCCGCCCGCCGCCTGCACCGCCTTCCTGAACTCTTCGACCGCGCCTTGCCCGAAGGCGGTCCGGTCGTCCATGACCGCGATCCGCTTCGCCTTCGTGACCTTCACGGCATACGTGCCGGCGTTGCCGGAATTCTGCGTGTCGGTGGCGATGATGCGGAACACGTTGTTCAAGCCCTGACGCGTAATCGCGGGATTCGTCGCCGCGGGATCGAGCAGCGGAATGCCGGCCTTCCCGAAGATGGGCGCGGAAGGCAGCGCGACGCCGGAGTTGTAATAGCCGACGACCGCAACGACGCCATCGTCGACGAGCTTCTGCGCCACCTGAACGCCGATGCGCGGATCGCCCTGATCGTCGACGGATGCGAGCTCGAACTGGACCGGCTGTCCGTCGATGCTGATGTGCTGGGCGTTGGCTTCTTCGATCGCGAGCCGCACGCCGTTTTCCAGATCCTTGCCGTTCGCGGCGCTGATGCCGGTGAGCGGCGCGGACAGGCCGATCTTGACGGTCTGCTGCGCGCTTGCAATGAGCGGAGCCAGGCAGAGCGCGGACGCCGCGAAGAGGGAAACGAACGTTTTCATGACAGGGCACTCCATCAAGTGAAGGTCATACGCGGTTCGGGCGTTCGCTTAACGCGGGCGAAGGCCGTCATTCGGCTTGTCGTATCGTTTCGGGACTTATTTTCTGTCGAATTCCGGCGGTTCGTATTCGGGGGAAAATACTGATTTCTCCGCGAGCGAACGATTGTTCTGCGGCCCGCCCATCATGAGTCGAGGATTTGCAGATGAATCGGACAGAGAAAGAAAAGATGCTGGCTGGCGAGCTGTACACGGCCAACGACGCAGAAATTCAGGCCGATCAGGCAACGGCGCGCGCATGGATGGCGCGCTTCAATGGCGCGATGGACATGCCGCTCGCACAGCGGTACGGGTTGCTCGGCGAACGGTTCGCCGCCATCGGTCCGGACTCGATGGTCCGGCCGCCGTTTCATTGCGACTACGGCTACAACATCACGCTCGGCGCGGGCGTGTTCTTGAACTACAACTGCACGATTCTCGATGTCGTCGCCGTGGAGATCGGCGACATGACGCAGATCGCGACGGGCGTGCAGATTCTGACCGCCGATCATCCGCGCGATCCTGCCGTGCGCGCGACGGGCCTCGAACTGGGGCGTCCCGTGCGGATCGGCCGCAATGTGTGGATCGGCGCGGGCGCGATCATCCTGCCGGGCGTGACGATCGGCGATGACGCTCTGATCGGCGCAGGCAGCATCGTGACGCGCGATGTGCCCGCCGGCGCCACGGCGGTCGGGAATCCGGCGCGCGTTCGTCCTGCTGTCCGCGACTAGAAGTCCCGATCGCCGTTACCAGTTCTTCGATGCGAGCAGCGCCTTCACCTGTCCGGCGACGATGGTATAGCCGGCGTCGTTGAGATGGATCGCGTCGGAGCGCAGTGAAGACGGCGGAATGTCGTGGCTGTGATCGATGACGTCCTGAGGAAGGCTCGGATTGTAGGCATTGACGAGCGCAGACTCGACGTCGATGAAATTGTCGGGATACGCCGCGTTCAGGGACGCGTTGAGATCGTCGAGATATTTCGCGACTTCTCCGCCCGCATACTCGCCGGTGAAATCGCCCTTGATGATCGAAAGCACCGCGAAGTGCGCGCCCGCGGGCTTGAGCCACTGTACGATGGACTTCACGTCCGCGAGGACGGTCTGTGCGTCATAGCCATTGTTGCGGCCGACCCAGATGATAGCGGTCCATGTGTCATAGCCTTCCGAATCGCCGAGGAATGCCGATCCGGCGGCGCAAGGCACTGCCGATCCGGCGCTGTCCCGCACGAACGTATAGGTTTCGGTCGTCGATGGCGGCCCGCCGTCCGCTGTGCGCTGGAGCGCGCCATGCACCGAGCAGAGCGTGCCCGGCTTGCTCCGAGCGACGTCATCGGCGGGTGTCGACAGCATGTCGATCGACACGCTCGAAAGATGGACCGCCGTGTTGCCCGCCGGCACGGCGTCGCCATCGACCGTGACCGTCGATGGCAATGCTCCGACGCGCGCCGCGATCTGCGTCGATGTCTGCCCGCCGATGCCGAGATTCGCAAAGGTCCGATTATTTAGCATGCCGGACAAAATTGCCGGGTAGCCGCCGATATCCGATCCGACTCCCTGCGTCAGGCTATCGCCGATGGCAACGATATTCGGCGACGAACCCGCGGGCGTGGCAGCGGGAGCAGGCTCTGAAGCCGGCGTAGGCGCGGTCGCGGTGGACGTGCTTTGAACGCCCGAAGAACTGTCGCCGCCGCCGCAAGCCGCCAGCAACGAAGTGGCGGCCAATGCCGCCAAGAGTGCCTGAATCCGGTTCATGTCTCCCCCAAGTCGACTGGACGTCGTTGTCATTGCCTGCGAGGGTACTGTCATGAAACCGGGGACATGCCGGCCGGACGGAAATCGCCAAGACGTTGTCGGCCTGGAACCTGTCCGGCGCGCGCATCCGCATGTCGCGTTGGGACTAACTGCTTACTCAAACTTCGCGATCGGGCAGCAACGCCGCAAGCAGCCGCCGTAACTCGAGACATTCCTTTTTCGTCAGCCGCGCGGTGAGAATGCGCTCGACTTCCTCGACGCGCGGACGCAGCGCCGCCAGTTGCTTCTTTCCGGCCGGCGTCAGGAAGAGCACGTAACTGCGCTTGTCGACGGGATCGTCCGAGCGTTCGATGAGACCGTTGCGAACCATGCGCGCGACGAGATCGGCGATCGTCGAACGGTCCACATCGAGTTCATCGCCGAGCTGGCGCTGATTGACGCCGGGCGTTTCGTGCAGGACTTCGAGCGCCGCGTACTGCACGCTCGTAATCTCGGCGGAAACCTCGGCGAGCCACACCGCGACATGGCGCTGCTGCGCGCGACGCACGAGGCTGCCCGTGTATCGCGACAGCGCGCGGTCATCTTCTTTATTCGGCAATTTGATCAGTTCATGAGCGGGTTGAAGCACGCGGAAAGATCGGATCGAAAAAGGCGTTCAGTTCCGCGTACGCGTCCAGGGGCAGGACATGCGCGACGTATTGATCCGGACGGACCACGACGATCGCGCCCCGTTCGCGATCGATGCCGCGCTCGTGGAAAATATCAGTCGCCGCATCGTTGGTAAATGCTTTCTCGTAGTCGACCAGACCATAGCGCCCCTTGCGCGGCAGGAGAATGCCCGGCAGTTCATTCAACGCGACGTCCCGATGATCCCGCTGCAACACCGCGCGCAGATCGAGAACGCTGTCCGGATCGGCGCCTTCCGGCGTCACGCGCCGCAGAACGGAATCGGGCGAAGCGCAAAGATGTTCGCACAGCGCATGCAGCGCGCGGCCGTTCGCATCAGCAAACGCATACAGACGCCAGCGGCCATCGGCGCGCGCGACGTGTCCGAGATGCATCGGCTTGGCATCGGCCAGACGAATCACGGGCGACGAGTGAAAGCGCGTGCCGATCGCGAAGCCGCTCGCGAGCGCCTGATGCGTCGGCTCGCCCGTCAGCATGGCCGGACGGTAGCGCGTCGCGACGCCCGCTGTGTAGCGGCCCGCGCGCACGAAGTACGCCTGAAGCTCGGCGGGATCGACGCCGCCCGCTTCGGGCCGGTTCGGGTCTTTGGGCGGTGCGGCCATCATGGCCGACCATTCCTTGTCGAAATCGATGAGCTCCTGCGCGATCGGCTGACGTTCGTCGGAATAGGTGCGCAGCAGGTCGGCGTCGCCGAGTCCGCGCAGCACCGCGCCGAGTTTCCAGCCGAGATTGAAGCCGTCCTGCATCGAGACGTTCATGCCCTGGCCGGCCTTCGCGCTATGCGTGTGGCAGGCATCGCCCGCGATGAACACGCGCGGCTCGCGACTCGTGCCATCGGCGGCGATGGCATCGTCGAAACGGTCCGTCAGACGCTGCCCGACCTCGTACACGGAGAACCACGCGACTTCCTTCACGTCGAGCGAATAGGGATGAAGGATACGTTGCGCGGTCTGAATGATGCGATCGACCTTGATCTGCTTGATGGTGTCGCGATTGTCCGCCGTGACCTCGCCCAGATCGACGTAAAAGCGCACCAGATACCCGCCTTCGCGCGGAATGATGAGCAGATTGCCTTCGCTCGCGGATTGAATCGCGACCTTCAGACGAATGTCGGGGAAGTCCGTGACAGCGAGCGCATCCATCACGCCCCACGCGTGATTGGCCGCATCGCCACGCAGCGTTTGCCCGATGGCCGTCCGCACGCGGCTGCGCGCGCCATCGCAACCCACGACATAACGCGCGCGCACGGTGACGGTCTCGTCGAGCCGCGCCGCATCGGTGCGCCGCAGCGTGACTTTCACCGGATGATCGCCGTCGCCGTCGCCGTCGCCGTCGTCGTCGCGCTCGACATCGACGACTTCGAGATCGTAGTCCGGTTCGAGACGCAAGGCGGAACGCCGCATCACACCCAGCAGATAGTCCTGCACGCGCGCCTGATTGACGATGACGTGCGGAAACTCCGACAAACCTGTTTCGGTATCCTGAACGCGGCCGGTACGCCTGATCGCGCCGCGATCTTCGGCATCGGGCCGCCAGAAAGCCGTTTCGTTGACCCAGTACGCCTCGCGCTGCAGGCGATCGCTCAGGCCGAACGCATTGAACATCTCGACGGTGCGGCACGCGACGCCGTCCGCCTGGCCCATCAAGAGCGGTCCGGAACGGCGCTCGACGATGCGCGTATCGATCGTCGGAAACTGCGAGAGTTGCGCGGCCAGCACGAGTCCCGCAGGCCCGCTGCCGACGATCAGGACATCGACCGTTTCGGGCATGTCGACGCGAGGCGCGTCGCTGGCGGCAGGTTCGATCGTCGGATCGCCGACGCGGAAACCGTCGAGATGAAATTGCATGGTGTCTCCCTCTTTGACTGGATGTCTCGATGGCCTGAAATATACTCCGTACACCAACTATATCAAAGCGATTCCGACGAACTGGATGTTTACCCCTAGATCGGCGCGTCTCGTGCAGCAAAGCATGGCGGGTTGCGTCGGCTGGCTCGGGCCGCAGCGTGCGTTCTGCGCGCGTGGCGGCATCGACGAATGCGGATATATTCAATTGCGTGGCGGCGGGCGATCGGCTCGTACATCTGATTCGCTCGGATCGGCGACGGCGATCTGGATCGTCAGCCGCACGGGCGGCTGAGCCGCGCATGTGATGGAGCAGCGCACGCAGACTTTCCTGCTGCGTCCGCGGGCGAAGTATGAGATGACGCCGTCATCCGAAAACGCGACCGGTTCGCAGGAATCGCGTGCGGCGGGAAACGATCAACCAAGGAGGCATCCATGGTCATCACGAACTCGCAGTCCGGCACGAACGTCGAGGAAATCGCCGCTGGCGTGTATCGCATCAACACGCCCGTGACGCTGCCCGGCGATGCGGGCGGTTTTTCCTTCAACCAGTATCTGATCGTCGATGACGATCCGCTGCTCTTTCATACCGGTCCGCGCAAGATGTTCCCGCTCGTGCGGGAAGCGCTCGCGAGCGTGATCGATCCGGCGCGCTTGCGGCACATCGCGTTCTCGCACGTCGAAGCGGACGAGTGCGGTTCGCTCAACGAGTGGCTTGCGGCGTCGCCCGATGCCACGCCGCTGTGCGGCACGGTTGCGGCGATGGTGTCGATCACCGATCTCGCCGATCGCGCGCCCGTCGCGCTCGGCGACGGAGAATCGATCCCGCTCGGACGTCATCGCGTGCGATGGATCGACACGCCGCATCTGCCGCACGCCTGGGAGTGCGGCTTCATGATGGAAGACAGCACGCGCACGCTCTTATGCGGCGATCTGTTCACGCAAGGCGGCGCGACGCTGCCCGCGTTGACCACCGGGGATATTCTGGGCCCGAGCGAAGCGTTCCGGCGCAGCATGGATTACTTCTCTCACACGCGTAACGCCGACGCGATGTTCGAGCGCCTCGCGCAACTCGCTCCGACCACGCTCGCCTGCATGCACGGCAGCGCGTGGAGCGGTGACGGCGCTGCGTTGCTGCGCGCATTGGCGCAGAGCGTGAAGCAATGAAACGTCCGACGTCATTCGATAACGAGTTTCGTCAGACACATTCCTTTCGCCCCGACGACACAGCCCGTCACGACATCGAAACGCAGGCCGTGCGCGGGGCATTGAAGGATATGTCCGTCGAGCCGGCCGTTCGCGAGCGAAGCGCCGTTGTGCGGACATGAATTGTCGATCGCGTGAACGACGCCTTCGATATTGAAGAGCACGACGCTGCGTCCATCGACGAACGTGAGCGTGCGCGCGCCGGTCTGCGGCACGTTCTCCGGCGCAATCGATAGTTTGTGTGTCATCGCGGATTCAATGCCACGGACTCAGGTCATCGCACGGCGTGTGCGCGTCCATCCAGTCGTAGGGGCCGTATGACGCTCCCCACGCCCATGTCCGCGTGGACGTCGAGGTCGACGGGACCTCCGGCTTCGATTGTTCGACGGTGTCGGCGGTTTCGGTCGACGAAGCCGTGTGCAGGCGATCGGTCATTGCTGTTTCTCCTTGAAGTGGCGTGAATTTATCGGCTGATTTCGGTTGCTTGCTGCTCTGATGCACGTCCGCGCAGCGCGTCGATCTTGTCGAGATCGCGTGCATATCTCGCTCTGCCGAGCGCGAATGCGACCATTGCCGCCACGCCGACGAGCGGAATCACCTGTAAGGCGCCCAACAGACCGATGCGGTCGGCGATCGCGCCCGTCACGAGCGGGCCGGGCGCGAGGCCGAGCAGGTTGTTGGCGAGCGTGAGCGTCGCGAATGCGGAGGCGTGGATCGTCGATGGCGTGAGGTTGGCCACCATCGCGCCCGCCGGCCCCGACGTACCCGCGACGACCAGAATGCCCGCGCCGAGCAGCACGAGCTGCAATGCGCCGGGAGCAACGCGGAAGCCGATCGACAGCAGCACGATCGAGATCAGGCAATAGGCCAGCGCCGTGATCCACTTGCGCGACGGCGCGTTGCGGCAAATCTTGTCCGTGACGACACCGCACGCGACCATGCCGATGCCGCCGAGCAGCACGAAGACGGCGGCGCCTGCCGCGGCCTTGTCGGCGGGCATCGCGTAGTAGCGGTTGAGGAAGCTCGGCATCCACGCGATCACCGCGCCCATGATGAAAAGCTGCAAGCCGCTGCCGACGTACGCGCAGACGACGGAAACCGTCGAGAAGAGTCCGGCCAGCAGCGCGCGCAGACTCGTGCGGATGCCGTCCGCCTGTCGCGTGGCGGGTTGCGCGTCGCCATATCGCGCGGCGATGCGCTTGTCGGAAACCGTCAGACGATAGACGATCACGAGCACGATGCCGAAGATCGCCATCGCCGCGAACGAGGCACGCCATCCGAAGTGCATGGCGACGAAGCCGCCGAGCGCCATGCCGAGCACCGAGCCGAACGCACCGCCGGCCATGAACGCGCCGGTGAGCGTGGAGCGCAAGTGCGCGGGGAAAATGCTGAGAATCAGCGCGATGCCGACGCTGCCGTAAGCCGCCTCGCCGAGACCGACGCAGGCGCGCGCCACGAGCATTTCGCCGTAGTTGGTCGCGATCGCACAGCCGAGCGTCGCGAGACTCCAGAGCGTCGCCATCAGAACGAGGCTGCGCACGCGGCCCCAGCGGTCGGCGAGCACGGAAAGCGGAAAGGTGAGTAGGCCGACCATCAGCGCGACGACGCCGCTCAACGAGCCCAACTGCGTGTCGGAAAGGCCCCATGCCTGCTTGAGCAGCGGAAACACCGCGTTCAACACTTGCCGGGACATGTAGTCCGATAAAAGCAGACCGAAGGTCAGCGCGAAAACGATCCACGCGTATTTGCGTGATTTGGCCGTGGCGGTGTTGTCGTCACACTTCGCCGGCTCGATGCAATGAATATCCAAGATTGTCTCCTCCGATGTCCGGCTTCCGGCAGGACGCGTGAGCATCCCGCCATCGCCGTGGAGTGTTGATGTCAGGCCGCGCGCAGCGGCAGATTGACCTGGCCGGCCTTGCGGTTCGGCGCCATGCCGTTGGCGGCGAGCGTTTCGTCGATGGTTTCGTATTGCACGCCGATGCGATAGATCTCGCGCGCTTCCTTGCCGCTCGCGATCTCGCGTCCCAGTTCGCGCGCCACGCGCACGCACTGCTCGATCTGCTGCACCGACGTGAAACGGTTGCCGTGCTGATCGATGATCGTATCCTCGATGCCGCAGCGCGGATGCAGGCCCATCGACATCGCCATCATGTTGAACGGCAGCACGTTCTTCAGCAGCGACTCCGCCGTGAGCGTGCAGCCGTCCGGCGCGCGATGCACGAAGTTGAAGAAGTTGAACGGATTCGGACCGTCGAAGCCGCCGCCGATGCCGATCCACGTCAGATTCAGCGGCCCCTTGTACACGCCCTTGCGCACGAGGCGTTCGAGCGTCTCCAGCGCGTGGATGCCGGTCAACTGGAAATGCGGCTGGATGCCGGACGCCTGCAGACGGCGCAGATGCTCCTCGACCCATGCGGGGCCGGCGGGAACCGTCATTTCCGCGTAGGCGGCCATGAACGCCGGGTTGGAGAGCGAAGTGCCCGCCAGATACTCCGGATACAGCAGCTCCATGATGTTCATCTGCGTCGTGTTGATCGCGACGGTCACCTGATCGGGCTTCGGATCGAGTTCGGCGAGCATGTGACGCGTATCGTCGGAGAGCCACTTGGCCGCCTGACCGTCGTCTTCCGGCGCGAACGAGATCGAACCGCCGACCTGGATGATCATGTCCGGCACCGCCGCGCGCACGCCGGCGATCAGCTCGTTGAACTTCGAGAGGCGCTTGCTGCCCTTGCCATCGAGTTCCCGCACATGCAGATGGAGAACGGTCGCGCCCGCGTTGTAGCAGTCGACGGCTTTCTGCACCTGCTCTTCCATCGTCACGGGGATATCTTCAGGGAAATCTTCCGGCATCCACTCGGGACCGTAAGGCGCAACGGTGATTACGACCTTGTCCTGGTTTTCGGGGTGCAGGGAATCGTCGAGGAATTGCATGTTCGCTCCTGTGAATTGGATTCGTTGACCTGAACCCATCGTAGTGGAGAGATGTCTCGTGCAACCCTCTCGCGTCGGGAGGGGAGGGCGCGATATTGAGGGCGCGATCTGCAGCCGTTGCCCCTCCCGCCGCGAGAGGGGTTTTGACCGCGCGCTTTCCGTATTCTTGCAACATGACTTCACGCGCCGTGAAGCGGCCGATTACGCGGCTGCCTTTTCGATCACGACGTCCGGAAGCAACAATATACGGAGACCTTATGAAACTCGGAAGAATTCCATGCTTCGCCGCGTTGCTAGCGTGCTCAGGCGCTGCGGCGGCACAAGGTTCGGTGACGCTTTACGGCGTCGTCGATGCAGGCTTGCTTTATCAGAGCACGTCGGCCGCGTCGTTCGCGCCGAACGCGCCCAATCTGGGCAAGGTGTATCGCTACAAGGACGGCGGCATCTACGCCAGCTACTGGGGCCTTAAAGGCTACGAGGATCTCGGCGGCGGATATCGCGTCAACTTCAGGCTGCAGGGCACCTTCGATTCGGGCAGCGGCCGCTTCGGTCTGTCCGATACACCCGGCGTGCCCGCGCAGTTCAACCAGTTCGCGACGCTCGGCATTTCCGGCCCGTTCGGCACGTTCAACGCGGGCCGCCAGATCGTGCCGATGGTCTACGCAATGTTCGATACCGACGTGCGCGGCGCGCAGTACTTCGGCAGCATTCTCACCGCGTGGCTCGGCATGAACCAGGCCGCCGGCTGGCCGGGCACCAGCACGAACGGTCCGATCGGCGCGCTGTACGACAGCAACGCGCTCGTCTACGAATCGCCGAAATTCTATGGCGCGTCGCTCGCGCTCGAATACGCGCCGGGCGGCGTACCGGGCGAATTCCAGGGCGGCACGCGCGAGTCCGCCGTGGTCAAGTATTCGAACTTCGGCCTGAACCTCGCGGCGGTCTACTACAACGGACACGATGCGAACCCGCTGCCCGGCGTCGCGGCGACCGGCCTCAACAACAACCGGCTCGTCTACTTCGGCGCGATGTACACGTTCAGCGACATTTCGGTGTCCGGCTCGTACAGCCACGGCAAGAATCCGGCGAACGCGGGCCGCGCGGACTACGACCTCTATTCGGCGGGCCTCGGCTATCGCTTCTCGCCGGTGTTCAAGATGACTTCGGGCTTCTATTACCTGAAGGACAACAACAACTCGACGAATCATTCGAGCGAATTCGCGCTCGGCGCGGAGTACAGCCTGTCGAAGCGCACGCTCGCTTATGCGCAAGTCGGCTATGTCGACAATCACGGCACGATGAACCAGACGATCGTCTACGGGCAACCCGTGGCTCCGGGCGAGTCGACCACCGCGGCGATGATCGGCCTGCGGCACAACTTCTAAGACGATAAACGGAGCAACCATGAAGAAAATCATGTCACGCAATGCGGTGGGCGGCGCAGCGATCGTGATGGCGTCGATGAGCGCCGGCCTCGAATCGAGCCAGTCGATCGCGGCGGCGAGCGCGCCTTCGATGGCCTCGGCCGCGAGCGCGCCTGTCGCGACGCGCAAGGAGAATCGCGCGCTGCGCAAGCTCGTGTACGCGGCGTTCGCGAAGGACAAAAGCATCGATGCGGGCGATATCGGCGTGAGCGCGAAAGACGGCGCGGTGACGCTGACGGGCACCGCGGCCGACGCGGCGCAGATCGAGAAGGCTGCAACGCTGGCGAAAGGCGTCCCGGGCGTGACGTCTGTCACGAACAAGCTGACCGTCCGGCGCAATTTCGCGCAATAACGGAGATTGCATGAGAACGATGGAATACAGCATGGCGACGATCGATGAATTCGTCGGCCAGGAATTGGGCGTGTCGGACTGGGTCATCGTCGATCAGGCGCGCATCGAGGCATTCGCGCAATGCACGGGCGACATGCAGTGGATTCACGTCAACGAGGAACGCGCGAAACGCGAGAGCCCGTTCGGCGGAACGATCGCGCACGGCTATCTGACGCTGTCGCTCCTGGCGACGCTCGCGATCGAAGTCGGCCTCATTCCGCCCGATGCATCCGCCGCGCTGAATTACGGACTCGACAAGGTGCGCTTCATGACGCCGGTGCGATCCGGCAAGCGCGTGCGATGCCGCGTCGTGCTCAGTGCGGTCGAGCGCAAGGACGGCGGACGCATCCTCGTGAAGACGGACAGTGAATTGCAGATCGAAGGCGAGACGAAGCCGGCGCTGATCGCACAAACGCTCGCAATGCTCGTCGCGTAACGGCGGCGCGTGGAAGGAATTTCAAATGATCAACGAGAACGAAGGCCTCACGGCCAGCGCCGCCGACGGCATGCTCGGACCCAACCCGTTCGTCGGATTGCGCGCGGTCGACATGTTTGCGGCTGCGGGACAGATCGGCGCTCAGGCGATGCTGCATCCCGCGTTGCTGATGGGACAGACCGCGGCGCTCGTCCGCGATCTGAGCTCGGCGGTCAACGGCGCTCACGCGCCTTCGCCGCAGCAAGGCGACAAGCGATTCGCCGATCCGGCATGGCGCGAACAGCCGCTGTATCGCACGACGCTGACGGGGTATCTGGCATGGCGCGATGCGCTCGCCGGATTCATCGATCGGTCCGCGCTCGACGATGCCAGCAAGGAGCGCGCGCAGTTCGTGATGTCGCTCCTGACCGATGCGCTCGCGCCGACCAACACGCTCGCGGGCAATCCGGCGGCGCTGCGCAAGCTCGTCGACACGCGCGGTGCGAGCGTCGTCGCCGGCATGCGCAACATGCTCACCGATACGCTCAACAACAAGGGCATGCCTTCGCAGGTCGACAAGCGCGCGTTTCGCGTCGGCGGGAATCTCGCGACGACGCCGGGCGCGGTCGTCTTCCGCAACGAAGTGCTCGAACTCATCCACTATGCGCCGGCGACGCCGAACGTCCGCGCGCGTCCGCAGCTCATCGTGCCGCCGCAGATCAACAAGTTCTATATCTTCGATCTGTCGGCGGGGAAGAGCATCGTCGAATATCTGGTGCAGAGCGAGTTCCAGGTGTTCGCCGTGAGCTGGCGCAATCCGACCGAGGCGCAGCGCGACTGGGACATGGACACGTATGTCGCCGCGCTCATCGAAGCGATCGACGCGGTGCGCGACATCACCGGTCACGCGGATGTGAACCTGCACGGCGCGTGCTCCGGCGCGATGACGATCTCCGCGCTGCTCGGCCATCTGGCGGCGCGCGGCGACAAGACGGTCCACGCGGCCACGCTGATGGTCGCCGTGCTCGACAGCAGCGCCGATTCGCAACTCGGTCTCTTTACGACGCCCGAAGCCATCGAAGTCGCCAAGCGCAACAGCCGCGCGAAGGGCGTGCTGCCCGGCGAGGAAATGGGCCGCGTGTTCGCATGGATGCGGCCGAACGATCTCGTCTGGAGCTTCTGGGTCAACAACTATCTGATGGGCGAGGCGCCGCCGGCCTTCGACATCCTCTACTGGAACAACGACACGACGCGCCTGCCCGCGAAGCTGCACGGCCAGTTGCTCGACATCTTCACGCGCAACCTGCTCAGCGAGCCGGGCAAGCTGACGGTGCTCGGCACGCCGGTCGATCTGTCGAAGGTCGAGTGCGACACGTATGTGATGGCCGGCATGACCGATCACATCACGCCGTGGAAGGGCGTCTACAACACGGCGCGCGCGTTCGGCGGCAAGACGCGCTATGTGCTGAGTTCGAGCGGGCATATCCAGAGTCTCATCAATCCGCCGGGCAATCCGAAGGCGAAGTTCTTCCGTAACGACGCATTGCCCGAAGACGCCGATGCGTGGTTCGCCGGCGCGCGCCCCGAAGCGGATTCGTGGTGGAACGACTGGCGCGACTGGCTTGCGCAACGCTCGGGCGAACTGCGTCCCGCGCCGCGAGCCCTCGGCAACCGGCGTCACAAGCGACTGGCCGACGCGCCCGGAACGTATGTCAGCGAGGCCTGAAGCGAAGCGTCCAAACGGAAAACAAAGATGAAAAACGTGCGCGCACCGGAAATACAGACTGTTTCGCTGGATGGCCAAACGCTTCGCGTGGGCATCTGGCGTGGCAACGAGACTTCGCCGCCGCTCGTCGTGTTCAACGGCATCGGCGCGAATCTCGAACTGATTCAGCCATTCGCCGATGCGCTCGGCGATGTCGAAGTCGTCGTCTTCGATGTTCCCGGCGTCGGCGGATCGCCCGCGCCGCTCGTGCCGTATCGCTTCGCGACGCTCGCGGTGATGACCGACAAGCTGCTCGGGAAGCTCGGCTACGAAGGGCCGGTCGACATTCTCGGCGTGTCGTGGGGCGGCGCGCTGGCGCAACAGTTCGCGTATATGTATCCGTATCGCTGCCGCAGGCTGGTGTTGGCCGCGACATCGCCGGGCGTCATCATGGTGCCGGGGCGGCTATCGGTGCTGTCGAAGCTCGTCGGCGCGCGGCGTTACCGCGATCCGGACTATCTGCGGGAAGTGGGCGCGGAGATTTACGGCGGCGCTTACCGGCGCGATCCCGCGCTGCTGGCGGAACATGGCCGTCACATTCGCGCGCCGGGCGGACGCGGATACATGTATCAACTGCTCGCGACGTGCGGATGGAGCAGCCTGCTCTGGCTCGGCTCCCTGCGCCAGCCGACGCTCGTCATGCACGGCGACGACGATCCCATCGTTCCGCTCGTCAACGCGCAAATCCTTGCACGCCGCATCCGGCGCGCGACGCTGCATGTCATCGAGGACGGGCATCTGTTTCTCATCACGCGAACATGCGAAGTCGGGCCGCTGGTGCGCAGTTTCCTGGCGAGCGAATAGCGAAAGAAACGCGTATCGTGTCGGATACCTCGGACTCGCATCGTGCTTCATGAACCTCATTCGCCTCGACATGCGGCGCGCGATCGTCATCGCCGCCGCCAGCTTCATGCTCGCGCTGACAGGATGCGCGTCTTCTTCACGCGATGCGCAATCGTCGCTCGATGCCGCGATTAACGGATCGCAACGCAGCGACAAGGCGAGGGCGCGCGACGTCTATCGTCATCCGAGAGAAACGCTGCAGTTCTTCGAGCTGACTCCGACCCAGGCGGTGCTCGAAATCGCGCCGGGCGGCGGGTGGTACACGGACATACTCGCGCCCTATCTGCACGATTCGGGTCAGCTTTACGAGGCGCAATATCTGAGCATATCCGCCGATCTCGCCGCCGAGGACAGCGATACCGACGCCGCTTATCGGCGCAAGCTCGCGGCTGCGCCCGCGGTGTATGGAAACGTCGTCGTCGGCACGTTGCACGCGGGGCGCTTCATCGGCTTTAACGCGCATGAGCGGTTCGACCGCGTGTTCACGTTCAGGAACATCCATAACTGGATCAAGGACGGCCAGATCGATGCAAACCTGCGCGCGTTCAATGACGCGCTCAAGCATGGCGGCGTGCTCGGCGTGGAGGAGCATCGCGCGCGGCCGGGAGCGACCGTGCAGCAAATGATCGATTCCGGCTACGTGACCGAAGCATTCGTGATCGAGCACGCGCAAGCAGCGGGTTTCGTGCTGGTTGCGCGCAGCGAGATCAACGCGAATGCAAAGGATACGAAGGACTATCCGAACGGCGTGTGGTCCTTGCCGCCCACTTACCGGGGCGGCGATGTCGACCGGTCGCGTTACGCCGCCATCGGCGAGTCGGATCGCATGACGCTCAGGTTCGTCAAGCCTTAGTGACGTCTCAGACCTGAGCGATGCCGCCGTCGACGAAGAATTCCGCGCCCGCGACGAAGCTCGATTCATCGGATCCGAGGAACAGCACGACCTTCGCGACTTCGTCCGGATCGCCGACGCGTCCGAGCGGCACGTTCGACGCCATGTAGTCGAGCAGGCCTTGCTGCTGCGCCTGATCGGGGCCGGCCAGCTCGACGAGACCAGGCGTTTTCACCGGCCCCGGGCTGACGACGTTCACGCGAATTCCGCGCTCCTTCAGGTCCAGCGTCCAGCTACGCGCGAGGTTGCGCACGGCCGCCTTCGACGCGCTATAGACGCTGAACGCGGCGGTGCCCACGCTGCCCGCCGTCGACCCGGTCAGGATCACCGACGCGCCGTCGCGCAGCAGCGGAAGCGCCTTCTGAACGGTGAAGATCGTGCCCTTCACGTTGCGCCCGAACGTGTCTTCGTAGTGCTCTTCGGTGATCGCGCCGAGCGGCAGCATCGAGCCGCCGCCGGCGTTGGCGAACAGCACGTCGATGTGCGAGTGCTTCTGCTGAACGGCATCGTAGACGCGGTCGATATCCGCGAGGTTCGACATGTCCGCGCGGATGCCGACGACGCGGCCCTTCATCGACTCGACAGCCGCGTCGAGCTCCTTCTGACGACGGCCGGTGATGAACACCGACGCGCCTTCCGCCGCGAAACGCGCCGCCGTTGCATAGCCGATTCCGCTGGTGCCGCCCGTCACGACCACGACCTTGTTTTCGAATTTGCCAGTCATTTGAGTTCTCCGTTGGTTTCGCGTCGCACGTTGCGTCGCGTTGAAGACATCATGCCGATGAGACAATCGGCGCGGTAGACTGCGAAACTGGGTTTGATAGTTCCAAAAATGGGTCAATCGAGGCATTCGGCATGGCGGACATCAACGATTACGTTCTATTTGCGGAAGTCGTCGGGCATGGAGGCTTCGCGGCGGCGAGCCGCGTCCTGCGCACGCCTAAATCGACGATCAGCCGACGCATCGCCGGGCTCGAAGCGCGGCTCGGCGTGCGCCTGATCGAACGTTCGACGCGCCGCTTTCGCGTGACCGACGTCGGACAGGCGTTCTACGAGCGTTGCCGGACGATCGTGCTCGACGTGCAGCAAGCCGATTCGGTCGTCTCCGAAGCGCTCAGCGAACCGCGCGGCGTGATCCGCTGCAGTTGTCCGCTCGGTCTCATGCCGACTTTGTCGAAGGCATACAACACGTTTCTGACGCGCTTTCCGAAGGCGCGCTTGCAGGTGATCGCCGTGGATCGTCCCGTCGATCTGATCGAGGAACGCATCGACATTGCCATTCGCGTGCGCGTCAGGCTGGACACGGACGCGTCGTTGATCGTGCGGACGCTGGGGCATTCGAGCCGCATTCTGGTGGCCGCGCCCGTCGTCGCGTCGCTTTGCACGAGCGGCGACATTGCGGTGTTATCGACATTGCCGACGCTCGCGACCACCGATCAGATGGGCGAGATCGAATGGCAATTCACCGGACCGGATGGCGCGTCGCATACGATCCGCAGCGAGCCGCGCATGACGTGCGTGGACTATGTCTCACTGCGCGATGCGACGATGGCTGGGCTCGGCGTCGCCTTGCTGCCGGATCACGTCTGTCGCGAGCAGGTCGCGAGCGGCGAGCTCGTGCATGTATTTCCGTCGTGGAAAACCGAAACCGGGATCGTCCACCTCGTCTTTACGACCCGTCGCGGGCTGCCGCCTGTCGTCCGCGCGTTCATCGATCATGTGGCGTCCATCTTTCAGCTTTGAATCTCGCTCACGGAATGCGATAGCTGCCGGTCTTCTTGCCGACGTAGTTATATGTCCCTTTGTCCGAGGGCAGGGCGACGACTTGCTGCCAGTCGAACTGACCTTCGATGCCCTTGTATTTTCCCGTGCCCGAGCCGATCGTTCCCTTGCCCTTGGGCGTGCCGCCCTGATACGTGTAGGACTCGATGAACTTGTCGCCGTCCTTGTCCGAATAGACGCAATATCCGGTCGCCGTGCCCGCGCTGAAGCCGGCTTCGACGCAGCGCGCGGTGACGTTCTGCATCAGCGGCGATTTGTTGTTCGTCATCAGGAGCGTGGATTCGAAGAGATACACGGCGTCATCGCCGCTCACGCTGATATTGCGCACATCCGCGCCGGATGCGGTGTACGTGGCTTCGATATTGCCTTGCTTCGGAAGCGTCTGCGCCCAAGCGGCGGATGCGCCTGCCATCAGGCTCAGAACCGGCAACGCAAGGAGTTTCGTTGAACAGGGGAAACGGGTCATGATCAACCTCCGAAATTTTCTTCAGAACATATGGTTCGAGTTCCTAACTAATTCGAGCGAGCTTCGTCGCGGACGGATGCCTTTCGGACGGCGCTTGCACATCCCGTTATAGAAGTTTCAATCTGAAAGGTCCAGCGATTCGTCCGCACCGCTCCGGACGTTCGCGATGAAGCACGAACGTACGCGTTCCGCGCTACGCCGCCCGGCGGCTATGACAAAATCGGCCTCATGAGGCCTCCTTCCCCAACCGTTCCCATCTCGGTCGTCAACGGCTTCCTTTCGGGCGCCGACCGCGCCGCGGTCATCCGGCTCGCGGAACATTCCGGCATTCCGCACGAATTACTCGGCATGCCAGCCGCGCGCGTCACACAGGAGCAGTTTTCGACGCTTTATCGCCTGCTTGCGATGGAACTCGACGACGAGATGCCGGGAATCTTCGCGCGTCCGCTGCGCAACGGCACGCTCAAATTTCTGTGTTTGAGCCTGCTCGACGCGCCGCGTCTGGAGGTCGCGCTGCATCGCTTCGGGCAGTTCTTCCATCTGGTGCTCGATGAATTCCAGCTCGTGTCGCGCCGCGAGGGACCGTATGCGACCGTCGAATTCGTCGCGAATCCCGCTGGACCGCCCGCGAGCGCGCTCGCGCGGGAACTCGTGCTGAAGCTCGTGCACGGCGTCGCGTCGTGGCTGATCCGCGCGAAGATTCCACTCATCGAAGCGGCGTTCGAATTCATGCGGCCCGCGCAGTCCGGCGATCTGCTGTACCTGTTTCCGGGGCCGGTGCGTTTCGGCCGCGACCGCACGCTCATCGCGTTCGATGCGCGCTATCTCGACCGCCCGATCCGTCAGCGCAAATCCGATCTCGACGCGTTTCTTCAGCGCGCGCCGGAGGACTGGATTTTCGTGTCGTTCACGGAAGAGATGGTGTGTCATCGCGTGCGGCAGTGCATCGCGACGGGCCTGCCGTCGACGCCGACCGTCGATGCCGTCGCGCAGCAGTTGCACTATTCGATGCGCACGCTCTGCCGACGTCTCGAAGCCGAGGGCACGACCTTTCAGGCGATCAAGGACGAAGTGCGCCGCGACATCGCGATCCAGCGTCTCACCCGTTCGAACGATGCCATCGCGGCCATTGCATACGACGTCGGCTTCGATAATCCGACCGCGTTTCATCGCGCGTTCCGTCACTGGACCGGCAGCACGCCCGCGGCGTACCGGCAAAGAAAAGGCGAGTGACGCGCCCAAAAGCGGCCGGCGCGTTTGGCAGATTTTGTCAGTGAAAGGGCAGATTCCGGTAGCTAAGGATTTCGGCGGCGTTGATATCATGCATCGCAACACATCAACGTTTGTTTGCCACAGCGCGCGTTTCGTCGAAAGGCTGTGGGCCCAGGAGTCATCGATGAATTACACGCCGCCCGTCAAGGAAATGATGTTTGTCATGGAAGAGCTGGCAGATATTGCAAGCATCAGCCAGCTTCCCGGACTTGCCGATTCGAACGCGGACACAGCGCTTGCCATTCTCGAGGAAGGCGCGAAACTCGCCGCCGAAGTCATCGCGCCGCTGAATGCGCGCGGCGACCAGCAGCCGAGCGAGTGGCGCGACGGCGAAGTGACGGCGACGCCCGGTTTCGCCGATGCCTTCCGTCAATACACGGAAGGCGGCTGGCAAGGCATCAGCCATCCGGCCGAATTCGGCGGACAAGGGCTCGCGAAACTGATCGCGTCGCCGTGCATCGAAATGCTGAACGCGTCGAACCTTTCCTTCGCGCTGTGCCCGCTGCTCACCGATGGCGCCATCGAAGCGTTGCTGCTCGCGGGCTCGGACGAACTGAAGGCGCGCTATCTGCCGAAGCTGATCGAAGGCGTCTGGACCGGCACGATGAATCTGACCGAGCCGCAAGCCGGCTCCGATCTCGCGCTCGTGCGTTCGCGCGCCGAACGGCAGGGCGACGGCACCTACAAGGTGTTCGGCACCAAGATTTTCATCACCTGGGGCGAGCACGACATGGCCGAGAACATCGTCCATCTCGTGCTGGCGCGCACGCCGGACGCGCCCGAAGGCGTGAAAGGCATCTCGCTGTTCGTCGTGCCGAAGTTCCTCGTCAACGACGACGGCAGCCTCGGCGCGCGCAACGACGTGCATTGCGTGTCGATCGAGCACAAGCTCGGCATCAAGGCGAGCCCGACCGCCGTGCTCCAGTACGGCGATAACGGCGGCGCGACCGGCTATCTCGTCGGCGAAGAGAATCGCGGCCTCGAATACATGTTCGTGATGATGAACGCGGCGCGCTTCGGCGTCGGCTTGCAGGGCATCGCGCTGTCCGACGCCGCTTATCAGAAGGCCGCCGACTATGCGAAGGAACGCGTGCAGAGCCGTCCCGTCGATGGTTCGAGCGCGGGTTCCGTCGCGATCATCCGTCATCCCGACGTGCGGCGCATGCTCGGCACGATGCGCGCGATGGCCGAAGGCGCGCGTGCGCTCGCCTACGTCGCGGCCGCGCACGCGGATATCGCCCATCATCACGACGACGCCGACACGCGCGCCCGCCATCTCGCGCTCAACGAATTCCTCGTGCCGGTCGTGAAAGGCTGGAGCACCGAAATGGCGAACGACGTGACGAGCCTCGGCGTTCAGGTTCACGGCGGCATGGGTTTCATCGAGGAGACCGGCGCGGCGCAGCTCTATCGCGACGCGCGCATCCTCGCGATCTACGAAGGCACGACGGCGATTCAGGCGAACGATCTCGTCGGCCGCAAGACGCTGCGCGATCGCGGCGCGACGGCGCAGGTGCTGCTCGCGCAGATCGACGAGACGCTCGACGCTCTGAAATCCGTCGATGCCGGCGATGCCGCGCGCGTTTTCGATTCGATGCATCGCCGTCTCGCCGATGGCCGCGACGCGCTCGCGAACGTCGTCGCCTACGTGCTCGAATCCGCGAAGCGCGATCCGAACGCGGTGTTCGCGGGCAGCGTGCTGTATCTGAAGCTCGCGGGCATCGTGTTGTCGGGCTGGCAGATGGCGCGCGCGCTGCTCGTCGCGCAAGCCAGACGGGCCGACGATCCGGCGTTCCACGGCGCGAAGATCGCGACCGCGCACTGCTTCTCCGAATACGTGCTGACGCAGGCGCGCGCGCTGGAAACCGCGATCGTCTCGGCGCACGGCGACGATCCGCTGTTCACATTGAGCGAGGCGCAATTCTGACGCCTGCACGCGAAATCAACAGGAGCGATGCAATGCGTGAAGTAGTGGTGGCAAGCGGCGTGCGAACTGCGATCGGCGACTTCGGCGGCAGCCTGAAGGATTTCTCTCCGACGCAACTCGGCGCGATGATCGTGCGCGAAACGCTTCAGCGCGCGAACGTCGCGGGCGACGACGTCGGTCACGTCGTCTTCGGCAATGTCGTGCATACGGAACCGAAGGACATGTATCTCGCGCGCGTCGCGGCGATCGACGGCGGCGTCGCGCAGCACGTTCCGGCGCTGACGGTGAACCGGCTGTGCGGATCGGGCTTGCAGGCCATCGTATCGGCTGCGCAGACGATCATGCTCGGCGACTCGGACGTCGCGATCGGCGGCGGCGCGGAATCCATGAGCCGCGCGCTGTACGCGTTGCCGGGCGCGCGCTTCGGGCAGCGCATGGGCGACGGCAAGCTCGTCGACATGATGCTCGGCGCGCTGCACGATCCCTTTCAGACAATCCACATGGGCGTGACGGCGGAAAACGTGGCGCGCAAATACGGCATTTCCCGCGAGGCGCAGGACGCGCTCGCGCTCGAATCGCATCGCCGTGCGGCGCGTGCGATCGCGGAAGGCCGTTTCGGCGAGCAGATTCTGCCGATCACCGTGCGCGCGAAAAAAGGCGATGCCGTCTTCGACACCGACGAGCACGTCCGCCACGATGCGCGCCCGAGCGACTTCGAAAACCTGAAGGCCGTGTTCGTCAAGGAGAACGGCACGGTGACGGCCGGCAACGCATCGGGCATCAACGACGCGGCGGCGGCCGTGCTGCTGATGGAGCGTGGCGAAGCCGAGCGGCGCGGCGCGAAACCGCTCGCGCGGCTCGTGTCCTACGCGCACGCGGGCGTCGATCCGGCGTATATGGGCATCGGTCCCGTGCCCGCGACGCGCAAGGCGCTGGAACGGGCGGGTCTGTCCGTCGATCAGCTCGATGTCGTCGAGGCCAACGAAGCGTTCGCCGCGCAGGCGTGCGCGGTGACGAACGAGCTCGGACTCGATCCGCGCAAGGTGAATCCGAACGGTTCGGGCATTTCGCTCGGGCATCCGGTCGGCGCGACGGGCGCGCTCATCACGGTGAAGGCGCTTTATGAACTGAAGCGCATCGGCGGGCGTTACGCGCTCGTCACGATGTGCATCGGCGGCGGTCAGGGCATCGCGGCGATCTTCGAAAATCTTCAGTGAATCAGCCGAACGCGGGGACGACCTGCAGGAGCGGCTCGGGCTTCACCGCGATCTCGCCGGAGAATGGGCGGTCGTGCGAGAGAATCAGCAGCATGGTCGTCGCGAGACTCGCGCAGAAGAGCCCGATCGCGACGGCCGATGTCAGCCGGTTTTCGCCATGAACGAGCGCGATCGCGAAGACGAGACACACGGCGAGAAAGCCGAGGCACAGCCATTTGATGCCGCTGACTTCGGACCGGCTCACCAGAATGCGCTCGCGGCGCGCTTCGAGCGCCCGTTCCAGCGATACCGCTACCTGCCGCTGCGCGGTCTGCTGCCCGGGGGTTATCGCGGGCAGGGCGAGCGCGAACTGAAGCGCCTTGTTCAGCGTCGGCGGACTGATTTTCAGCGTGACCGCGCCTTGCGCCATCATCGGCCATTCCGTATTGACGGTGTATTCGATGTATTCGCGGATCAGCTTGCGCAACTGGATCTGCGCGTCTGGCGGAAAAGCGGCGGATAGCACGACGACGGATCGCAGCGCGCCGGCTTCGGCATCGACGGCCCCGTTGGCGCGCGCGGTGTCGTTCCAGACCTGCGCGGCGGTGAACGCGATGAGCAAGCCGAAGATGACGCCGATCGGCGAAAGCAGGCCCGGCGAAAGCGTCGTGAAGGCGCGCCGATGCGCGCTGGCCGCGAGCCGGCCCGTTACGAAGTGGATCGCCGCCCCCGCGACGCCCGTCGCGCCGAATACCACGAGCGTCATCTGCCAAAGCGGAAGGTTATGCAACCAGGTGCTCGTCATCGGATGCGCTCCGTGGACCCGAACGGAGCACATTAAATCACAGTCGATGGGGGGCTTCGAAGGTGCCCGTGCGCATTTCGCCGCTGGGCTGATAGCGGGTGATAGCCGCTTCCGAACGTCAGCACATTCGCGGCGCGCGGAAATCGACGCGGCGGTGAGTGCGGGCCACGCGCTAGCGAATTTTCTGTTGGCGGTCGAGTTCGCCGAGGTTCGCGAAGAATTCGTCGCCGTCGACGTGGTCAGCGCGATCGATTTGCGTATGCCCGATGGCAAGGATATCCAAGAGCGCGTTCGTTATTTGCGCGGTCGCGCCGCTTTGCGCCGCTTCGCTCTCAAGATTGATCGTCGGTTTCATGGGGTCGGCTATGTTCACGGTCAATTCAGTCAAGGAATGAACAACCGAATCTCGACCATATTCAGTCCCGTAGCAACGCGATTCCGCCCAAAATCGCCCGATTCACCGCCAAAGCACCATAAAAAAATCCCGTATAGTTAATGACTTGCGGGATTTTTGTTTTGGCGACCCACAAAATGACCCACGTCTGTCACGGCCTTTGATGTGCCGTTGGTCTGACATTGAGCGTTGCCGTTCGAATTGATACAAACGGTCCTCACATCTTTCTTGTGGCGTGTCGGAGCGAAGAGCGACACGTCCTGACGCATCGCTAACTCGCACGACTTGGAATGCTCTCGCAAGCGGGGAGCAAGCGAGAGCGGGACTTACCCGACATCAATATGACGCTAGCTATTTCTGGCTATTGAACTTCGCGAACAATCCGCTTTCTGCAACCTTCGATAGACTTCTCGTCAGTCTGCGCTATTCCATACGCATATTTGCAATATTCAGAAAGCTCTTTTTGGATGTCAGGTGATAGCTCATTCGCAGGAAAAGGATTTCCCTCATTTGCGAACGGATTGACGAACTCTCTTCGAAGCGTCAGCCTCCTTTTCAAGAAGTAGATGACGTTATCCTCATGATCGATATAGGAATGGTAATATCCGATGCTCAACCAAAATCCGAGCGTGAGCAAAGCAAAAACCATAAAAATAGCAGCAACGTTTCTCTTTCTATTCATAGAAATTACTTCCCCGGATCGGCAAGTGACAGTTCCGAGCGCAGCAATTTAACAATATCCATTCCGAGATTTCCGGGGCACGCGCGTCCCTTTTTTGTTGCGAGTTGCTGATATTCACGGTGCCCGCCTAACCTTTGAATATCGAAGAATTCCACGAGCACGCTACACAACGCTTTGCTTGCCTTTATTTGTTCAAGCGTTGGTTTGTCATGCCACAAAACAACCTGGTCCGTTAAAATTCCGCGAATATTCTTAATCTTATCAACCAACGATAAGCGGCTATATTCTTCCTGATACGCTTCACCAGCTTGCACAAGATCGGCAAGAAAAACTATTCCTATCTTACCCGTGTTATCGCCGGCGACGTGCTCGCCGGTGAACCGTATATCGCGACCTTCATAGATTTCACCTTGGCACGAAATAGCGTAGTGGTATCCGGCATCATCAAATGGCGGGCTTCTACCCATGTCTTCTGCTTGAACGCGCTGCATTTCCTCAATAGAGGGCGCGCCACACGAATAACTTCGGCCAGCGTGATGCAAAACAATATCTTGGTAGTCCCAATAACTATCCTTCAATACTTTTCGCGGCGGTTTTGCGTGCCATTCCGATCGCTCGATCAGCTTGTAGCCCTTTCTTGAAAGCGCATTAATGATCGCCTGCCGGGTCGCCGCACGATTATTCACAGAGATGGCTATCGCATCATCTTTACTGCTTCCCAGCGCTGAACGACTCGATGTCCAGTGTTCGATCTTGTAATCCGTGCTCATGTGCTTAAGCTCCTCTTCCGGGGTTTAGCTCCCGTTTGGGTGACGAGAACGAGACGTGGATATCGATAGCACTCACGCCATCTGTCTCAATTTTTGCGTAGCCGTTGGCGTCTGTCTTTCCGGATTGTTCGACGCCGGACACGCGCGCAACATACTTCTGATCGCGTAGCGGCTCACCGGTAACGCTGTCCTGCACATAGAACCAACTCGTATGCTTGCCTTCGCGGGCTGCCTGTGTAGGTGGCGCTGCAATTGGAGCTCCACCATCTGTTGATGTGTGAGTCCCGTCTCCTTTCCCGTCCCTTATCAAGAACTCGGGATGCCCCGAAAGCACGCGATTCTGCCCACACGGACAAAGCACTCGATCCATATGCCTGACGAGCGGTAGCCCTTCGTCGAGCATCGTGTCGGCAGTGCCCAATATCGGAAAACCACCTTCACAATTCCCACAACTAGCAATGTCGTTGCGGCGTGAGAGCGTTCGCCCGTTCTCCGCGAAGAACGACGAAGAGCCGCCTAGAACTCGGCCTCGCGTAGTCGTCCAATCGCCTTTTCCAACCAGCTTGTCAGTCATGCAATGCTCGCCGCTCTATCGGCAAGGATCATTGATTCGTTATGCTTGCTTTTTGGCATTTATTTCTATCCCTGTCGTGAATGCTCGCCCGGTTTGAGCGGCATCGTCAGCATACGAAGGCAGCGACCACGCGCAAGCAGCCGACGACATAGACACGGCGAAATCAACGAATTTTTACGGCATCATAAAATCAGCGCTGCGGGGTTCTGTCGTATTCGGCGAAATCTGGCGCGTGGTTGCGCAGGGACGGGCTTGGCAGCCTTTAGTGAGTTTTCCAACCCGCGACGGTCGCGCAATGCGAGCGAAGCGATAGAACCCCAAGCGCCAAAATGACCGTTGACGCATGGTGCTTTGGCACGCCTATGGGCGGGACGTGGCAGGGAATCCGAAAGGGTTGCCGGTAATGGTTGTACTCACCCGGTCTGCCACCCTTGTCACTGTTCCCGCCCGCCCCTTCCATCGAAGGGCGCGGCTCCGGGCTTCACACAGGAGTGAGACATGGGTAATCGAAGCGTCCATTCTGTCACAGGCACAGTCAGGATCGAGCATCGGCTGAGTCAGACAGCCGTGACTATCAAACGGACGCAAGACATCATCGCACAACAGAAGCAGACGCTTTGCGCTGAACAGGCGGCAAAGCTGGATGCCGTTGAGTCCAGTCTGTTGGCGGCATTGGCAAATCCCAGATTGTCAATACAGCTTTTCCAATCGGTGCGCGCCATGCTTCGACCGATGGACGCCGCCGAACAACAGCTTTTCGATGAGCTTGTTAAATGCGGCGTCGTGTCAAAGACCAGCGCGCGAACATAAAGGGAACCGTCTATCGCTCGAATGTCCGCAATTGACATGCGAACGTTCGCGTGAGGCGTTCGCATTGTCCGCACCAATTCGCACCTGCGTCGGAACGTGCCAGTCTAAATGAGCATGAGTGCATTCGTTCATGCGTACACCTTTGCGAATACTTAGCTACTGAGTATTTGCGCGTCATCGCGCCCGCATAGCGATTCTGATTTAGGAAGGACCCGCGCCGCCGTTTTTCAACCACCCCCCGTGCGAAGCGCATTTCGGGGCATGGGGTGTCGATGCGAGTCATGTGTTGTTCGCCAGTCGCGCTCGGCATTCGCGCAGAAATTTGTTTAGGCGGCGCGCTCTTCCAGCCGCTGCGATGCGCTTCTATATAGGCGCTGGCGCATTCGTCGAACGTGATCGCTTTCGCTTTGGCCGTTTCGTCGGCGGCGCGGTCTTTCTGCTTGGCGTCGAGCGGGTCAATCCCGTCGAGCAGGAGCCGCCGACATTCGAGCGCGCGTACGGGCGTCGGCGAGTCCGATCGTGTGGAGTGGCCCGAGACCCATGTATCGGGCGCGGCCCTGCCGCATGTAGCGGAACAGCCACGTTGACGCCGTTCTTTGTAATCTGTAAGTACAGCCCGTTCCCGTCACAGTAGTTCCCGGCGCGGCAGTCTTGTTGGCGAACGCCTGAGAGAGACGATTGATTGCGTTTGCCATGATTGAACCCACATATCGACCCACAAAATAATAGCGGATTCGCGCGGAAAGGTGCGGATTGATGCGGTTCGCATTTCGCTCTATTTAATTGATGTATAAGGGATTCTTGGATCGATGTGCAAAAGCATGGAATGCAAATGGGCGGACCCACTCACCGCCCGAGCCCGCTCGCCGCGATCTGCTGCTCGACATACTGCGCGAAGAGCGCGTGCATGCGCGTCGTCGGATGCAGTTCGTCGGCGAACATGTACGTCTGGTCCGCGTTCGACGTCACGTAGGTCGCCGGCGAGCACAGCAGCGACGTATCGTGCGGCGTCTTCGACGGATCGCACGCCTGCGCCGTGTTCGACACGGTGAATCCGTTGGCCTGATAGTTCGCGATGGTCTGCGTCGTCCACGTATAGGAATCGACGACGATGACCTTGCCTTGCAGCCCGTTCGTCTGCAACGCCGAGGTCAGCGTCGCATTGAAAAGCTGCGACAGTTGCGTGAGGTTGCCGCCGCCATCGGACTGGCGGAGGCCATCGGGCGAGAGTCCGATATTCGGCACGTTCACCACCACCACATGCGTGGCTCCGCTCTGCACGATCTTGCCGACGAGTTGCGCGAGCGTCGTCGCGGCGGTCTGCACGGTCGTGTTGGCGGCGGGCGGCGTGCCCGCGCGCAGAACATCGTTCGCGCCGGCCCAAACGAGCACGAGCTGATTCGAATTGAAACTTCCGTGCGACGACAGATAGCTCGAAATCTGCTGATTGACCGGCATTTCAATATCGCCGATCACATCGGTCAGGAACTGGTTCTGATCGGCCGGCGTGGCGACCGTGGAACCGCCTTGCGCGTAGCCCAAACCGCTTTGCGGCTTCAACTCGTGTCCGAGGTCGATCGTGAATGCCGCCGTCAGCGTGTCGCCGTAATACTGCGCGACATTCTGCGTCCAGACCTGGCCCGGATTGGTCGTGAAGCGCCCGCCTTTGACCGCGCTCGCGATGGGCGCGTACGTGCCGACATCCGACAAGCTGTCGCCGAACGCGACGACCTGCAGCTTCACGCCGCCCGCCGGCGCGGACGGACTCGTTCCGCCCGAGTCGCTATCGCTGCCGCTGCCGCCGCCGCATGAGGTAAGCAGTGCAATCAGCACGGCAGAAATTGCGCGGCGAATGCCGGGCGTGATTCCGATCTGGCGCATCGCTCCTCCGTCTCATCCTTGTCCGGGGCGGCTTCGCGCGCGTCGACGGAATGTCGGCCGGCGAGGAAGAACTCGCGGCTCCGGGTATCGATGGCAACGTCAAGCAAGAAAGATGCGCTTCCCACTCCAGCGTCAGTAACCCGCTTATTCCGTCCCGCAGTCGTTGCAGGTGTTGTCGATGTACCTCGCCGGTTTGCCGTGCGTGGGCGGGCTGATCTGCATATAGCCGCCATCCAGGATGTTGTGACGCACGACGTTCCCGCTATAGTCGACGCCGCCTTCGCCATTCGCCCCGCCCGTGATGTTGCCCCCGTTGACCATGCGGTTGCATTCGAGCACGTTGCCGCCGGTGTCCTGCGTGGCGTCGTTGTTCTCGGGGCCCATGCGGCAGTTGTCGGCGAGGTTATAGGCCACGCGCCCGTTCACCGAGCCGACGAGCGCGATGCCGTACAGCGGGCAGTTGGCGAACGAGTTGAACATCAGCACGGCGCCGGTGCCGCCGCCCTGGCCTTCGGTCTGGAACATAGACTGGCCGAAGAAATCGCGGAAGCTGTTGCCCGCGAGGACGAAGTTGTCGACCGCGCCATTGGTCTGGACGGGAATGTCGTATTCGCCGGGGCGATCCCATTCGCGGATACGCGTCGGATTCGCGCCCACGAAGTTGCAGCCGACGAGACTGTTGCCCGTCGACGGCCCTTCGTAATTGAACATGTTGCCGTTGTTGCGGATCGTCTTCCTGAGCGTCACGCCCGGCTCGCACTGTAGATGCCGGTTGCTGGCCGTGACGACGACCGTGTGATTGAGCAGATACGTGCCGGCGGGCACCAGCACATCGCCGGCATCGATGGCGGCCTGGAACGCCTTGGTGTCGTCGGTCTTGCCGTCGCCGGCCGCGCCGAAATCCTTCGGGCTGCGCGGATCGACGAGCTTCGGCGGCGTGAACGACGTCAGCGGGCAACTCGGCGTCGCCGGGACCGGCGAACTCGTGAGCGTGGCGCGATGCGCGCCGCCGTAGTTCTCGTTCCTCAGCCGATGCCACCAGCGCACGAAGGTTTGCCAGTTCAGCCGGTTCAGAACCCGGCCATCGTCCCAGACTGCGTAGACCGTCTGCACATGCTGCGTCACGCGTGGCGTGTTTATCGCGAGCACGGAAACAACAATCATTATTACGACAACCCAAATGGATTTCTTCATTTGCCTTCCGTACGCGCATTGAGATTCACGATGACGAGGCTCCGATGACGCCGCGCGCAGCCGCCACTCTCGCACGTTATGAACGTGGACTTCTGCACGGTAGCGCACCCGGCAAGCGCGCAAACTGCCCGGGCGTGCCAGCATGACCGTGCAGAATCGCGGGGTTCGCGCATGGCATCGGCGCGCGCCGTGCTGTGGCGAACAGTTCGCGCATGCCGTTTGATGCACTCTCCCCCGGTGCGCAAGCAAGCATCCGTCTTGCGCGGATCGAGGTCAATTTGCCGGAGGGAGAGTGCTGACCGCAACAGTGCAATCGCTAAGAGAACGTCTGCTCGGGGTTCATCAGGATCACAAGCGCATCGCGAGGAGCGCCTTCGTCCTGCTGCTGTTCGTTCTTGCCGGGAAGCTGATCGGCGCATCGAAGGAAATGGCGATCGCGTATCGATACGGCGTCAGCGGCACCGTCGATGCCTATCAGCTCGCGCTCACGATCATCACCTGGCTGCCCGCGACGATCACGAATCAGTTGAGCGTGCTGCTCGTGCCCGCGCTCGTCGCGCTCAGGAACGACAAGCACCGGCAGAACCAGCTTCTCAGCGAGCTCGAGGGCGCGGGGCTTGCCATCGGCATCGTGGTATCGCTGCTGCTGTATTTTTTGTGGCCGCACATGGTCGGTCTCTTCGCCGGAACGCTCTCCGAATCGACGCGCGAAATGTGCCGGCAGATGGTCGTCGGGATGACGCCGGTCGGCGTGCTGGCCTTCACGATCTGCATTTCGGCGGCGCGGCTCCAGGCATCCGAAAGGCACATCAACACGCTGCTGGAATGCGTGCCGGCCATCGCGCTGCTGGTGTTCGTGCTGAGCGCGCGCAACAACACGTCGATCATGCCGCTCATCGTCGGCACGACGATCGGCATCGTGATTCAGGCCGTGTGGCTGCGCATCCTCGCCCGGCGCGCCGATGGCGTGCCCGCGCGCCCGCGTCTCTCCGTGCGCGCGCCGCATTGGCCGGGCATGACGCGCTCGCTCGGCATGTTGCTGATCGGCTCGGTGGTGGCGAACCTGTGGCTTCCCGTCGATCAATACTTCATGGCGCATATGGGCGATGGCGCCATCGCGACGCTCGGCTACGCGAACCGGCTGCTGTCGCTGCTCGTGAGCATGGGCGCGATCGCGATCAGTCGGGCGACCTTGCCGATTCTTTCGGAAATCCTGCATCGCGGCGATCACGCGCGGGCGCGCAGCACGGCGCGCAAATGGTCGTTCGTGATGCTGGGCGTGGGAACGGTCGGCGCGATGATCGCCTATGCGCTTGCGCCGTACGCGATCAAGCTGCTGTTCCAGAAGGGCGCGTTCACGAGCGAGGACACGATCGCGGTCACGAGCCTGTTCCGCTGCGGGCTTTCGCAGATTCCGTTTTCGTTCGGGATGTGCGTGCTCATTCAGTCGTTCGCGAGCGAGGCGCGCTACAAGGCGATCACGGTCATTTCCGTGCTGGGATTCGCGACCAAGCTAGCGGCCACGGCGATTCTGATCCGCTTTTTCGGATCGCAGGGCGTGCTGCTCGGGACCGGCGTGGGCGCGGCGAGCGTCTTCATCTGCTACTTCTTCCTCACCAGCTTCGCGCCGACCGCTACCGCACCGCGTTCCGATAGCCAGTGATTCATCGGCAGTCAGCCGCTCCGTTCGCGCGAGCGGCTGACCCGCTGGCAAGTCCTACGCGCCCCGCACCATCACGCCATGACCGCGACGCTGCATTTCGGTGTCGTCCTCGGCGCTGTAGTCGCGGTCGAGCGCGGCAGCCGCCGCATACACGCCCGGTTCCTCGATGACGCCCGCATGGTTGCCCGGCACTTCCGCGACCGTCAGCCCACGGCGCGCAATCTTGCGCCAGAGCGGCAGCGGATCGCCCCGGTCTTCCTCGCGCGACGCGGCCCGTACGTAGACGATCGGGCCGCCTTCGTACGGCTTCGGCCGATAGTTGTTCATCGCGGCGCGGAACGTGTCGCGCATGCGCCGCAAAACCGGCGGCATCGGATCGGCGGATGCGACTTGCGCCGGCGTCTGCGGCACGCGGCCGAGGCGCATCGCCAGCTTGTTCCCGGCGGCCGACAACTTCGCGCCCGCAAAACCGACGCGTTCGCGCGGCGACATCCCCGCGAGCGTCTTCCATAGACGGCTCGCGTAATCGCGGCGGAATTCGAGCAGCGCGAACCACGGCAGCCAGCGTTCCTGCACGTAGGTGTCGAGCAGACACACGAACTCTGTCTGCTCGCCTGCGCCGAACAACTGCTGCGCGATTTCGAGCGCGACCAGTCCGCCGAACGAGAATCCGGCGAGCGCATACGGGCCGTTCGGCTGAACCTTGCGAATCTGCTCGACGTAAGTCTTCGCCATGTCCTCGACGCGGCGTTGCGGCGCCGTCTCGCCATCGAGCCCGAGCGCCTGAAGGCCGTACACCGGGCGCTCCTTGCGCATGTTGCCGATCAGGCGCGTGCATTCGAGCACCGATCCCGTCACGCTATGCACGAGGAAGAGCGGGACGCCTTCGCCTTCGCGCATCGGCACGAGCACTTCCGATGTCTGCGGCAGCGCGCCGTTGTCGATGACATCGGCGAGCTTCGCGATGGTCGGCGCGCGCAACATCGTCGAGAGCGGGATTGGCCGTCCGATGATCGGTTGCAGTTCCGCCAGCAGGCGCGCCGCAAGCAGCGAATGTCCGCCGAGCTCGAAGAAATTGTCGTCGCGAGCGATCGGGGCGAACGCGAAGAGCTGCTCCCATTTCGTCTGCAACAGCCGCTCCAGTTCCTCGCGCGTCGCGTAGCTCTGCGGCACGTCGCCGGATCGCGGCTGGAGCGCGGGATGATGACGGATCGCATCGAGCGATGCCGGATTGCGCAGCGCGGCGGCGTTGGTCACATCGAGCCCGTTGACGGCATTGCGCACCGCGGCTTCCGTCAGCTTGCCGCTATGCGTGACCGGCAGATCGTCGACGGCCGCGATCACGTCGGGGACATGGGCGGCGGACGTGCGGCTCACGAGATCGCGCCGGATGCGCGCGATCAGCGTGCCGGTGAGCCGCGCGCCGGCTTTCAGCGTCACGAGCAGCACGAGCCGTTCGCCGACCGGATTGCCGGGCGCATCGGCATCGGCATCGGCGGCGCGCACGCGCTGCTGAACGACGATGCCCTCGCGAATCTCGGGAATGTCGTTGAGCACGCGATAGATCTCGCCCGGCCCGACATTGATGCCGCGCACGACGAGCACGCCGTCGCTGCGTCCGTGCAGACGCGCCGTGCCTTCCGGCGGAAACTCGATCTGATCGCCGTGCGTCCACACGCCCGCATTGGCGCTGAAATACGCCTTGTGAAAGCGCTCGCCGTCCGGATCGTTGAGAAATCCGAGCGGGCGCGACGGGAACGGGTTCACGCACACCAGATCGCCGACGCCTTGCGTGCGCGCGCCGTCGCGCCACGCCTGCACATCGAACGCGAGGCTCTTGCATTGCGCCTCGCCCGCATAAACCGGCAGGTCCGGGTTGCCGAGCACGAAGCAGCCGAGGATGTCGGTGCCGCCCGAAATCGACTGCAATCGCAGCGGCTTCACGTTGTCGCGGACCCATTCGAACTGCGCGTCGAAGAGGATCGCGCCGGTGGACATCATCGCGTGAAGGCCGCCCAGATCGAATTCGCGCGACGGCACGAGCCCGGCGTCCTCGCACATCTTCAGATACGCGGGACTCGTGCCGAACACGTTGACGCGTTCTTCGGCGACGAGCCGCCACAACGTATCGACCGATGCGATCGGCCCGTCATAGGTAACGATTTCGACGCCCGACGCGAGCGCCGACAACTGCCAGTTCCACATCATCCACGCGCAACTCGTGTGGAAGAACATGCGGTCGCCCGGCCGGACATCGCAATGGAGCCGATGCTCCTTCAGATGCTCGATGAGGCTCCCGCCCGCGCCGTGCACGATGCATTTGGGCTTGCCGGTCGTGCCGGACGAGAACATCACGAAGAGCGGGTGATTGAAGTTGAAGCGCTTCCAGTCGACCCGCGCCGGATCGCCGGCCGCGAGCAGCGCGTCCAGCGAGTTGACGGGCGGCGCGGCGTGCACGGCCGACGGATCGCCATCGAGACTGACGATGCCCGCAAGCGTTGGGAGCGCGTCGGCGAGCATCGATATCTTCTTGTCGAGCGGCGTGCCGGTGTCGAACGGCTTGGCGGCGGTATGCGCGAACAGGAAGCGCGGTTCGAGTTGCGTGAAGCGGTCGAGCAGCGTTTCGATGCCCATTTCCGGCGCGGCGGTGGACAACGTCGCGCCGATCGCGGTCACGGCGAGCGCGGTGACGATCGCATCGGCGTCGTTGCGCATCACGCCCGCGACGCGGTCGCCTTCGCGCAGGCCGAGTTGCGTGAGCGCGTCGGCGAGACGAGCCACGCGCGCACGCAATTCGCCGCGCGTAAAGCGCACGCGGCGGCCATCGGCGTGACAGGCGGTGAGCGCTGGCGAATCCGCGGGCGCAATCGAGAAGCCGAGCAGATTCTCAGCGTAATTGAGCGTGACGTCGGGAAAGAACCGCGCGTGTTCGCAACTATCGCCGACGCATACCGGCTCGGCTTTGCCCGACCACGTCAATCCCGGCGTCCATTGCAGAAAGGACTTCCAGAAGCCGCGGTAATCGCGGATCGAGAAGTCGTGTAACTCGCCAAAGTCTTTTAATGGCTGGCCGGATTGCGCTCGCAGCGCCGCGGTGAATGCGGATATCTGCGATGGTGTGGTTTGGACGGTTTCCTGGACAAAAATCGGCAGACGCGACTTCGCCTCGCCGGGCGATTCCGAACGATCCATGAAGTGGCTCCCTCAGCAGTTATGGCAATACCTTTGGGCACTCGGTTTGCCTTCTTTTTTTAAATCTCTGGATTGTCTGCGGCGCTTTTTCGCGCTCTCGAATAGGTCCGATTCCGGCGGACATGTGCCATCGACGATTAAGCGTATCCAGACAGATCGCCCGGTAATGTGCGGAGAGAAACACAAGTCGTTCGCTGATTAATGAAGCGCGTTGGGAGTCGGTAGGAATGACGCGAATCGCCGGCTGGTCATGCCATATTATTTAATCAGGGGCTGAAGAGTTAATTCGCGACCTCGCGCGACCGAAACAATGCGATTTGCGATGCGTGAATTCGACACGCTTATAAAAATCGAATAACCGGTATGCGTCGCATTCCTAATTGGAAAGATTATGAAAGATTCGTGATGCTACTCGTCAGGCCGCCGTAAGTGTGTGCGGTTCCTGCTGCTCTAAGATGATGCACGCAACGATATTTCCAGCACGGACAATAAGCGTCGTGCATCATGTCATGTCGCCTGAAAAAATACTCCGAACGCAACATGCATTTTCCGGCAAGAAGAAAGTTCATTGCCCTCGCGCTGGCGGCATGCGTGGGCGGCGTCATAGCGGCGCGCGCGCTCGAACACGATAGCGAACGAGCCGACGGTATCGCGTACGGCACGGATCCGCGCGAGCGGCTCGACGTCTATGCACCCGATTCGGGCACGCCGGGGAATCGCCCGGTCGTCGTGTATTTCTACGGCGGAGGCTGGCAAAGCGGCCATCGCAAGGACTCGCGCAATATTGCCGAGGCGCTCGCCGCGCACGGCATCGTGACCGTCGCGCCGGATTACCGCATTTATCCGCAAGCCGTTTTCCCCGGCTTTCTCGATGACGCCGCCGCCGCCGTGCGCTGGGCACGCGATCACGCGCACGAATACGGCGGCGATCCCAATCGCATCTTTCTGATGGGGCATTCCTCCGGCGCACACTTGGCCTCGATGCTCGCAACCGATCCGCGCTATCTCGCCACGCAAGGCATCGCGAATACTTCGCTGCGCGGGATGATCGGACTCGCCGGCCCGTACGCCGCGATCCCGACGAGCGATCCCCACATGGACGAGATCTTTCCGGCGGCGTTGCGCGCGGGTGCGTTGCCGATCGCGTTCATATCGGGAGACGAACCGCCGATGCTGCTCGCCGCAGGCACGGCCGACACCGATGTCGATCCGCGCAACAGCGATCGCTTCGCGGAAGCGCTGCGCGCGCATCATGACGCCGTCGTGCTGAAGAAATACGCGGGATACGGCCACGACACGATCATCGACACGTTCTCGGCGTCGCGCCGCAAGGATTCGCCCGTTCTCGCCGACGTCGTCGCGTTCATCGGCGCGCATTGAACGAGGCCGCGTCGGTTCGCCGCACGCGTGCTCCGGTGGATTGCTTGATGCAAGTCAATCGAGGATCGCGCAGCGCTCCTTAGAGTGATTCAGGACGCGTATGCGCGACCTTATTCATCGACCCTCCGGAGCACATGATGCAAGCACGCGATGTAATGACTTCCCCTGTCGTTTCCGTCACGCCCGAAACGAGAGTGCATGACCTGGCGCGGCTCCTGGTGCAGCACCGCATCAGCGCTGCGCCCGTCGTCGATCAGGATGAGCGCGTCGTCGGCATGATCAGCGAAGGCGATCTGCTTCATCGCGAGGAAATCGGCACCGAGAAACGCAACCGCCGCTCGTGGTGGCTCGACATGCTCGGCTCCGATGGCGGCGCGGCCGACTACATCAAGTCGCATGCCCCGACGGTCGGCGAGATCATGACGCGCGAACCCATCTGCGTGAAAGAGGACACGTCGCTGGCCGATATCGCCGCGGTGCTCGAAAGCCATCACATCAAGCGCGTGCCGGTGCTGCGCGATGGCCGCCTCGTCGGCATCGTCAGCCGCTCGAATCTGGTGCAGGCGCTGGCGTCGGCGCTCGCCGTCGAAGCCGCGCCCGAGGCGCTCGCCAGCGATGCCGAGATCCGCGCCATGCTGATGGGCGATCTCGCGGGACGCGGCTGGGCGTTTCCGGGGCGCAATATCGTCGTGCGCGATGGCGTCGTGCATTTGTGGGGCACGGTGTGGTCGAGGGATCAGCTCGATGCCATGCGTATCGCGTCGCAAAGCATTCCGGGCGTGAAGCGCGTCGAGGATCACACGATTCCTTATCCGATCATGCCGGGGCTGTGAAAGTCCGAAGCCGATCAACGACAGGCGCGTCGCGGCGTAAGTCGTCTCGATCGGCCGATTTCTCCCACTATCCGGGACGACCCGAATTGCCGCGAACGGGCATCCGGTCCTACTATCGAATCCCGCTGCTATCGCGGCCAGAGGTACCCCCGGGTCATGCGTCCGAAGCGCATGCCTACATCAGCTAATCAAACGATGGGGAGACAGGTATGCTCAGCGCACACGAATTCGCAACCCTCATGCTCGTCAAGGATGCCGCCGATCAGATCATCGACCGGCACGAGCTCGACACGCTTCTCGAACGTCAACTGATCGCGATGGAACAACTCGTGAGCGGCGCGCAACTGCCGCGCATCACGGAAGATGGCGATTGGCTGCTGCGCGCCGTGCGGCGCACTCACTGAGTCGTCGGGACGTGTGCAGACGTACTGAGTCACGTCGGTACACATCGGCCTGACCGCACTATCGATATCACGATTTCTCGTTTAGCCCGCGAGGCATGCGTTGTTAGCATTGGCATCGGTAAAGATGCCTTCGCTCAACGAGGAAACACGCATGTCCGACCGCAAGAACACGCCTTCCATTCCCGCGCGCCGTCGCACGCTCTTCACGCTCGCCGCGCTCGGTGCGGGGCTGTCGGGCGGGCTCGCCACGCGCATCGCGCAAGCCGCCGATGCGCCGAAGACCTTGCGTATCGGCTATCAGAAGTACGGCAGCTTCGTCGTGCTCAAGGCGCGCGGATCGCTCGACAAACGCCTTGCGGCGCAAGGCGTCACGGTGCAATGGCTCGAATTCCCGGCCGGGCCGCAACTGCTCGAGGGACTCAATGCGGGCGCGGTCGATATCGGCACGGTAGGCGAGACGCCGCCGATCTTCGCGCAGGCGGCGGGCGTCGACTTCGTGTATATCGGCCACGAGCCGCCCGCGCCGCACGCCGAGGCGATCGTCGTGCCGAAGGATTCGACTATCCGTTCGGTCGCGGAATTGCGCGGCAAGAAAGTGGCGCTGAATAAAGGATCGAATGTTCACTATCTGCTCGTCGAGGCGCTCAAAAAAGCGAATCTCACGTGGTCGGATATTCAACCGGTCTATCTCGCGCCCGCCGATGCGCGCGCCGCGTTCGTGCAGGGCAGCATCGACGCATGGGCGATCTGGGATCCGTATCTCGCCGCCGCCGAAAAGCAGGCGAACGCGCGTCAACTGGCCGACGCAGAAGGCATCGTGCGCAACGTGCAGTACTACCTCGCGACGCGCAGGATCGCGACGGCGCAGCCGCAACTCGTGCATGCGGTGCTCGAAGAGCTGGATCAGGTCGATCGCTGGGCGCGCGACAACGTCTCCGCCGTGGCGGCGCAATTGTCGCCGCTCGTCGGGCTCGATACCGGCATCCTCGAAACGGCGTTGAAACGCACGTCGTACGGCGTGCAGCCGATCGATCCAGCCACGCTCGCGTACCAGCAGCAGATCGCCGATACCTTCACGAGCCTCAAGCTCATCCCGAAGAAGCTCGACGTGACCGAAGCGCGCTGGAACGTTGCCTGACGCGGCGACCGGCGTTAGCACGATCACGCACATCCTTAGCGCGAATCGATGGTTCAGCCGCGCGCGACGCGTCGTTAGACTCGTTCGAGCGCCGCTGCATTCCTGCGCGCGGCAAGCCCTCTCTCAGACACGACGAACATGAATGTTTTCTGGTTCATCCCCACGCACGGCGACAGCCGCTATCTCGGCACGTCGCAAGGCGCGCGCGCCGCGAATTACGATTACTTCCGTCAGATCGCGGTAGCCGCCGATACGCTCGGCTACGAAGGCGTGCTGCTGCCCACGGGCCGTTCCTGCGAGGACGCGTGGGTGGTCGCGTCGAGCCTCATTCCCGCGACGAAGCGCCTCAAGTTCCTCGTCGCGATTCGCCCTGGCCTGAGCTCGCCGGGATTGTCGGCGCGCATGGCATCGACGTTCGACCGGCTCTCGAACGGGCGTCTGCTCATCAACGTCGTGACGGGCGGCGATCCGACCGAACTCGCGGGCGACGGCGTCTTTCACGATCACGACACGCGCTACGAAATCACCGACGAATTCCTCACGATCTGGCGCGGCCTGCTCGAACAGTCGCACGACAACGGCAGCTTCGATTTCGACGGCAAGCATCTGCAATCGCAGGGCGGCAAGGTGCTGTATCCGCCGGTGCAGAAGCAGCATCCGCCGCTGTGGTTCGGCGGTTCGTCGGCGGCGGCGCACGATATCGCGGCGAAGCACATCGACACGTATCTCACGTGGGGCGAGCCGCCCGCGGACGTCGAGAAGAAGCTCGCCGATATCCGCAGCCGCGCGAAAGCGCAAGGGCGCGACATCAAGTTCGGCATTCGCCTGCATGTGATCGTGCGCGAGACCGAAGAGGAAGCATGGGCCGACGCCGACAAACTCATCAGCAAGCTCGACGATGAAACCATCCGCCGCGCGCAGGCCTCGTTCGCGAAGATGGATTCCGAAGGCCAGCGACGCATGGCCGCGTTGCACGGCGGCAGCCGCGACAAGCTGGAGGTGTATCCGCATCTGTGGGCGGGCGTCGGGCTCGTGCGCGGCGGAGCGGGCACCGCGCTCGTCGGCAATCCGGAGCAGGTCGCCGGGCTGATGAAACAGTACGCGGAACTCGGCATCGATACGTTCATCCTGTCGGGTTATCCGCATCTGGAAGAGTCGTATCGTTTCGCCGAACTGGTGTTTCCGCTTCTGCCGCGCAAGCAGCGCGAGCAGGCGAGCGGGCCGCTCTCGGGGCCGTTCGGCGAAGTCATCGGCACGTCGGAATTGCCGCGCGCATCGGCATCATGAAACTGGCATTCATTGCTCGCCGCGCGCTGCCGTGGCTCGTGCCGTTGATGATCCTCATCGCGTGGGAAAGCGCCGCGCGCACGGGCGGACTGTCGTCGCGCGTGCTGCCCGAACCGCTCGCGGTGGTGAAGGCGGCGTGGGCGCTGATCGAATCCGGCGATCTGTGGGCCAACGTCAAGGTCAGCGCGGGCCGCGCGCTCGCGGGCTTCGCGATGGGCGGCGGAATCGGCTTCGTGCTCGGTCTCGCGACGGGTCTTTTCAAGCCCGCCGAAATCGCGCTCGACTCGACCGTGCAGATGATCCGCAACATCCCCGCGCTCGCGATGATTCCGCTCTTGATCCTGTGGTTCGGCATCGGCGAGGAAGCGAAGCTCGTGCTCGTCGCGCTGGGCGTGTTCTTTCCGGTCTACGTCAACACGTATCACGGCATCCGCTCGGTCGATCGCGACCTGATCGAGATGGCGAGAAGCTACGGCTTGTCCGGCTTCGCGCTGTATCGCGATGTGATTTTGCCGGGCGCGTTGCCGTCGATACTCGTCGGCGTGCGCTTCGCCTTCGGGCTGATGTGGGTGATGCTGATCGTCGCCGAGACCATTTCCGCGCAGTCGGGCATCGGCTACATGACGATGAACGCGCGAGAGTTCCTGCAAACCGATGTCGTGGTCGTCGGCATCCTGCTGTACGCGCTGCTCGGCAAACTCGCCGACATGGCCGCGCGCGCGATCGAACGCGCGACCTTGCGCTGGCATCCGGCGTATCAAACGAAGGCGCAATCATGAATCTGATCGATATCGACACGCTGACGCCCGCGTTCAGGCGCGTCGAAACACATGCGCGCGCGCCGCTCGGCGGGCGCGATATCGCCGTGTCGCTGCGCGGCGTGGAGAAGCGCTTCGGCGAGCGCACGGTGCTGGATCGGCTGGACTTGTCGATCGAGCGCGGCAGTTTCGTATCGATCGTCGGGCGCAGCGGCTGCGGCAAGTCGACGTTGCTGCGGCTCATCGCCGGTCTCGATCAACCGACCGGCGGCATTCTGCAGCGCAACGCCGCCGCGCGATCGGACGAACTGCAAGTGCGGATCATGTTTCAGGACGCGCGTCTCTTGCCGTGGAAGAGCGTGCTCGACAACGTGATGATCGGCCTGCCGCGCGAGAAGCGCGACGAAGCCCGCGCGACGCTTGCCGAGGTCGGCCTTGCGGAACGCGAGAAGGACTGGCCGTCGCGTCTGTCGGGCGGGCAGCGTCAGCGTGTGGCGCTGGCGCGCGCGCTCGTGCATCGGCCGGATCTGCTTTTGCTCGATGAACCGCTCGGCGCGCTCGATGCGTTGACGCGCATCGAAATGCAGGGCTTGATCGAGCGTTTGTGGCGTGAACATCGGCTCACCGCGCTGCTGGTCACGCACGATGTGCAGGAAGCGGTGTCGCTCGGCGATCGCATCGTGCTGATCGATGCGGGGCGCATCACGCTCGATACCGACGTCCCGCTGCCGAGGCCGCGCACGCGCACGGCGCCGGGGTTTGCCGAACTCGAGGAACAGGTGCTTTCGCGGGTGCTTCAGCGAGGTTCGACCTGATCCTGGCGTGAGCGCCGCCCTCACTATCCCTCCAGCGGCACCGCGCTCACGCACTTCAACTCGTCGAGACATACGCTCGACTTCACGCCGCTCACGCCGGGAATACGCATCAGCGTGTCGAGCAGAAACTCCGACAAGCCCTTCAGGTCCCGCGCGATCACCTTCAGCATGTAATCGATATCGCCGGTCACGGCGAAGCATTCCTGAATCTCCGCGAGCTTGCCGACGACGCCCTTGAACTTCGCGAGGTCGCGCACGTGCCCGCGCTCCATCGTCACCTGAATGAAGGCGACGACGCCGAAGCCCAGCGCCTGCGCATCGAGCCGCGTCTCGTAGCCCTTGATGACACCCATTTCTTCCAGCCGCCGATGCCGCCGCAACGTCTGCGCCGGCGACAGGTTGATCGCTTCCGCCAGTTCGAGATTGGAGATGCGTCCGCGCGACTGCAGTATCCCGAGCAAACGCAGGTCGATACGATCGATCTCGATAGTCTGCAATTTTCTTTCTCCGATGAACCAATCGATGAAATCCGGACGCGCAAACTAGGGTTTGTCTGCGCGCGTTAGGAAATCATATTGTGCCGTAACAAATTTACACTGATTCCCCTAAATCGAGCACAAGGAGAGAGACACGTGACACATGAGGGACACGGCACGCTCAAGCGCGGCCTGAAGAACCGTCACATTCAGCTGATCGCGCTCGGCGGGGCGATCGGCACCGGGCTTTTTCTCGGCATCGCGCAGACGATCAAGTCGGCGGGACCATCGGTGCTGCTCGGCTACGCGATCGCGGGCATCGTCGCCTTTTTCATCATGCGGCAACTGGGCGAGATGGTCGTCGACGAGCCGGTCGCGGGTTCGTTCAGCCACTTCGCGGACAAATACTGCGGACAGTACGCGGGCTTTCTGTCGGGCTGGAATTACTGGGTGCTCTACATTCTCGTGTCGATGGCCGAGCTGTCCGCCGTCGGCATCTACGTGCAGTACTGGTGGCCGGGCATCCCGACGTGGATCTCCGCGCTCGTCTGCTTCTGCATCATCAACGCGATCAATCTGACGAGCGTGAAATCGTATGGCGAGCTGGAGTTCTGGTTCGCGATCGTGAAGGTCGTCGCGATCGTCGGCATGATCGGCTTCGGCGGCTGGCTGCTGTTCTCGGGCAGCGCCGGGCCGGACGCGAGCGTGACCAATCTCTGGCGTCACGGCGGCTTCTTCCCGAACGGCGTCTCCGGTCTCGTCATGGCGATGGCCGTCATCATGTTCTCGTTCGGCGGGCTGGAGCTGGTCGGCATCACCGCGGCCGAAGCGGACGATCCCTCGCACACGATTCCGCGCGCGACCAATCAGGTGATCTATCGCATTCTGATTTTCTACGTAGGCGCGCTCGGCGTGCTCCTTTCGCTGTATCCGTGGCAGAAGGTCGTGACCGGCGGCAGCCCGTTCGTGCTCATCTTCCATGCGATGAACAGCAACTTCGTCGCGCATGTGCTCAATGCCGTGGTGCTCACGGCGGCGCTCTCGGTCTATAACGGCGGCGTGTATTGCAACAGCCGCATGCTCTATGGTCTCGCGCAGCAGGGCAATGCGCCGCGCGCGCTGCTCAAGGTCAACCGGCGCGGCATTCCGCTCGCCGCGCTCGGCGTCTCCGCGCTCGCGACGGCCGTCTGCGTGCTCATCAACTATCTGATGCCGGGCAAGGCGTTCGAGTTGCTGATGGGGCTCGTCGTGTCGGCGCTCATCATCAACTGGGCGATGATCTCGCTCATCCATCTGCAATTCCGACGCGTGAAGGCGCGCAACGGCGAAACGACCGTGTTCAAGAGCCTCGGCTATCCGCTCACCAACTATCTGTGCCTCGCGTTCCTCGCGGGCATTCTCGTGGTGATGTGCCTGATCCCCGATCTGCGCATCTCGGTCTATCTGATTCCCGTGTGGCTCGCGGTGCTCGGCGTCGGCTATGCGATTCGCAATCGCCGTCGCGCGAGTGCGGCCTTGTCGCGCGTCTGACGGAGACGGTCATGTTCGAACACATCGATGCCTATCCCGGCGATCCGATCCTTTCGCTCAACGAAGACTTCGCGAAGGATCCGCGCGCGGACAAGGTCAATCTGAGCATCGGCATCTACTACGACGACGAAGGCCGTCTGCCGGTGATGCGCGCCGTGCGCGAAGCGGAAGCGCAGTTGCTCGCGGAACCCGCTGCGAAACCGTATCTGCCGATGGCGGGCTTCGCCGCGTATCGCGATGCCGTGCAGTCGCTCGTATTCGGCGACGATTCCGCAGCGCGCATCGAAGGCCGCATCGCGACCGTGCAGACGCTCGGCGGCTCCGGCGCGCTCAAGGTCGGCGCGGACTTCATCAAGCGCTATTTCCCGGCGTCGCACGTCTGGGTGAGCGATCCGACGTGGGATAACCATCGCTTCATCTTCGAGCGCGCGGGCTTCACGGTCGGCACGTATCCGTACTACGACGAAGCGAGCGGCGGCCTGAAGTTCGACGCGATGCTCTCGGCGATCCGCGATCTGCCTGCGAAGAGCGTCGTGCTGCTGCACGCGTGCTGTCATAACCCCACGGGCGTCGATCTGAACGATGCGCAATGGGCGATGCTCATCGATGCCATCAAAGCGCGCGACTTGCTTCCGTTCATCGACATGGCGTATCAGGGCTTCGGCGCGGGACTCGATGCGGATGCGTTCGCGATTCGCGAACTGGTTCGCCGCAACGTGCCCGCGCTGATCGCCAATTCGTTCTCGAAGAACTTTTCGCTCTACGGCGAGCGTTGCGGCGCGTTGTCGGTGATCTGCGAATCGGCGGAGATAGCGGCGCGCGTGCTCGGTCAACTGACGAGCGCCGTGCGCGCGAACTACAGCAATCCGCCGACGCATGGCGCGAGGATCGTCGCGCGCGTCTTGACGACGCCCGCGTTGCGGCAATCGTGGCAGGAAGAACTGGCGTCGATGTGCACGCGCATCGCGCGCATGCGTAGCGCGATTCACGCGCGTCTTTCCGGCAACGTGCCCGATGCGATGCTTGCGCGTTACGTCGAGCAGCGCGGCATGTTCACGTACACGGGGCTTTCCGCCGCGCAGGTCGATGTGCTGCGCGAACGGCACGGCGTCTATCTGATCCGCTCGGGCCGCATGTGCGTCGCGGCGCTGAACGAGCGCAACGTCGATGCGACCGCAAGCGCCATCGGCGAAGTGCTGTCGAAAGCGATCGCGTAGCCGCTCATTTTCGCCTCATTGTGCGCGGGCACACTGCATCCATCGCTGATGAAGGAGGGATGCAGTCATGGAAACGTTTCGCTCTTATGTCGATGGGCTGCTCGACCAACTCGACGCGCACGCCGATCGCACGGTGCTGCGCTATCTCGACGACGACGTGACCGGCGCGGCGTTTCGCGCATCGATCTATCGATATGCGCGGGCGCTTGCGTCGTTCGGCGTCACGCGCGGCGGGTTCGTCGCGATGTTCGCGCCGAACTGCCCCGATGCGCTCGCGATCCGCTACGCGACCGGCCTGCTCGGCGCAACGACGATGTTCCTGCCCGCGATCACGCGCGCGGAACAGCGCGCCGCGTTCGTCACGCGCATGCAGCCGACGTTGCTCATCGCCTTCGAACAGACGAAGCATCTCGTGCCGGCGCATAGCGGCGCGCGTCTCGCGTATGTCGGAACGGGGCCGGCGCGTTTGCGGCTGGATATCCGGGCGCGCGTGCAGCACGATCTGCCGGTTGAGAGCCGCGCACGACCCGACGATCTCGCCGTGGTGGTGTCATCGGGCGGCTCGACCGGCGTGCCGAAAGCGAGCCGCCGCAGCTTCGCCGCATATTCGACGATGGTGAGCGCGCCGAGCCCCGAGGATCGGCGGCAGCTCGTCAACGGCGCGCTTGCGTATCTGTCGCAAGTGCTCGTCGATAACACGTTGATGGGCGGCGGCATCGTCGTGCTGAAGCCAGGCTACGATCCCGCCGAAACGCTCGCGACGATCGAAGCCGAGCGCATTACGGACGTCTTGCTCGTCGAACCGCAACTGTTCGAAACGATGGATCATCCGGACGTTCATCGGCGCAATCTGTCTTCGTTGCGCTCGGTCGCGCATATCGGCGGATCGGCGCCCGCGATTTTGCGGCGGCGCGCGATCGAGCGCCTCGGCCCGGTGCTCACGCACATGTACGGCGCGAGCGAAGCGGGGCTCGTGAGCGTGTTGACGCCGTCGGACTATCTCGTCGATGCGAGTCTGCTCGAGAGCGCCGGGCGTATCCGGCCGGGCGTCGAGGTGCGGATTCGCCGCGCCGACGGCACGTTCGCGCGTCATGGCGAGCACGGCGCAATCGAGGTGAAATCGAAGGCGGTGGCGCAGGGCTATTACCGGCAGCCGATCGAAGCGGCGCAGAAGTTTCGCGATGGCTGGTGCATGACGGGCGATATCGGCTTCATCGACGGGAGGGGTTATCTGCATGTGATCGGACGTGGAGGGGATGTCGCCGAAATCGATGGTGCCGTCGTCGGTCCGGCGCAGATCGAAACGCCGCTTTGTGCGTTGCCCGATGTGCGCTATGCGCGCGCTGTTGCATCGGCCGATGCTGCGCGCGGTTATGTGTGGGATGTCGTAGTGGTGCCGTGGACAGGAAGGCGTGTGGATGTCGCGCGTTGCATGCGGGCGCTTGAATCGGCGTGTGGGGTCGCAGTGGCGAAGGTCGTGCGGATGGCTGCCGTGCAGCGCGTGCCGCTTACCGAGCAAGGGAAGGTGAATCGGGCGGCGATTGCGTTCTGGTGTCGGGAGGCCTTAAGTACCAGGTGTACATTCGGCCAAGCGGGTGCGATGCCGGCTGCAGTCAGTTGAAATATTGTCCTTGGTAAGTAAGCACGCCGATCGACGACGTAAAGCTACCGCCATCGACAAGTCCCTTACTCATGCTCCGGAGCACGATCGACGCATTTGCCGAATTGAGCGTGCCCGAAGATCGAACGCAGCCGTAATGACACCATTGCTACCGCCCTGCGCATTCTGAGTGGTGTATTCCTGTTTAACGCTCGCAAACGGGAGTTAAACATTCTCGGCATGGTAGCCACCCGATCCAATAGGATCGACGCCGCTAATACGCACGTCTTCAAGCGTGAACTTCTGGAAGTCGAGCGGCGTCCCGCCTGACTTGCGCATCGTGAGGATGGCTCTCGGGATAACCGTGCGTTTTGAAGGCATACACGCAAAGTCCGAATTAGCCCCTGTCCCTCGCCCGCCCCAACACCAAATGCGCCACCGTCCCCAGCACGATCCCCCAAAACGCCGACCCCAACCCGAGAAAACTCATATTCGAAGCCGTCGCGATAAACGCGATAAACGAAGCTTCCCGATGCGCCTCATCCTGCACCAGCCCCACGACGTTCGCCGCGATCGCGCCGAGCAGCGCGAGACCGGCGAGCACCGCAACGAACGCATTCGGCAGCGCGGCGAACAGCATGACGACCGTCCCCGCAAAGCATCCGCCGATCAGATAGAAGACGCCATTGGCGATGCCCGCAACATAACGATTCGCCGGGTCGCGATGCGCATCGGGCCCGGTGCATAGCGCCGCCGTAATCGCCGCGATGACGATCGTGATGCCGCCCGAAAACGCGACGAGCATCGATGCGAGGCCCGTCGTCATGAGCACGGGACGCGTCGGCGTCTGATAACCCGACACGCGCAAGATCGAAAAGCCAGGCAGGAATTGCCCCGTCAGACTGACGATGACGAGCGGCAACGCAAGACTCACGGTCGATTGCCAGGACCAAGTCGGCATCGTGAATACGGGGCGCGTGAGATGAAGGCTGACCGACTCGAAATGCGTCAGGCCGAGTGCCATCGCCAGCGCGCAGCCGGACGCGAGAACCAGAATGAGGCAGTAGCGCGGCGCCCATCGGCGAAAAACGAGGAAGCTCGCGATCATGCCCAACGCGAGCCACGGCGTAACGGCAATCGACTTGAATACGTTCGTGCCGAACTGAAAGAGAATGCCGGCCATCATCGCGCAGGCGATGCCCTTCGGTATGCGCTTGACGATCTCATCGAACCATCCCGACAAGCCGAGCACGAAGATGCACGCGCCCGCGACGATATACGCGCCGATCGCCTCGCTCACCGGCATGCCCGGAAACAGCGTGACGAGCAGCGCCGAACCGGGCGCCGACCACGCGGTGATGATCGGCTGCTTCAGCCACACACTCAGCGCGATGCCCGAAACGGCCGCGCCCATCGAGATGGACCAGACCCACGACGCGATCACGTCGTTGCCGACATGTGCCGCGTGCGCGGCCTGGAAGAGAATCGCGAGCGGTCCGGCATACGAGATGATGACGGCAAGCAACCCGGCGCTCACCGCCGATACCGAACCGCTTCCTTCCCGCGATACCGGAATCGACATGCGCGGCTTCAGCGAATCGACGACGGATGATGCGCGAGCGCCGTCACTTGCATCGTCATGTACGGGAAGAGCGGCAGGCCGGACAAGATCGTGTGCAGTTCATCGTGCGAATCGACATCGAAGACGCTGTAGTTCGCATATTCGCCGACCACGCGATGCAACTGCTGCCATTTGCCTTGCCGCTGCAGTTCCTGCGAGTATTCCTTCTCGCGCGCCTTGATTTCATCGGCTTTGCCGGCGGGCATGTCGTGCGGCAGATGAACGTCCATTCTGACGAGATAAAGCATGATGTCCCCAATCGTTGTTGATGCGTTGATTCGATGATTCAAGCGCGCTTGTCGCGACGATAAAACGCGAGCTTCGCTTCATCGATCTGAAGCCCGAGGCCCGGTCCTTCCGGCAAGTGCAGATCGAAGTCGCGATACTGCGGACGCGCCGTGACGATGTCGTCCTTCAACAGCAGCGGCCCGAACAGTTCCGTGCCCCACGCGAGCTGCGGCAACGCGCTGAAACCATGCGCCGATGCAATCGAGCCGATGCTGCCTTCGAGCATCGTGCCGCCGTAGAGCGAGACGCCCGCCGCATCCGCGATGGCGGCCGTGCGCATCATTCCGTAGATGCCGCCGGACTTCGCGATCTTCAGCGCGAACACATCGGCGCATGCGTGACGCACGAGTTCGAGCGCGTCCTCGGGGCCCGTCACCGCTTCGTCGGCCATGATCGGCACGATGAAGCGCGCCGCGAGCCGCGCGAGCGTGCCGCGCTGCTCGCGCGGAGTCGGCTGTTCGATGAGATCGATGCCCGCTGCCTGAAGCGCTTCGATGCCGAGCGACGCATCGGTCTCGCTCCATGCCTGATTCACGTCGACGGTGACTTTCGCGCGATCGCCGAGCGCGGCCTTGATCTTCGATACATGCGCGACGTCATCGCGCACGCCGCGCCGGCCGATCTTCAGCTTGAATGTGTTGTGACGGCGTTCGGCCAGCAGCATTTCCGCTTCTTCGATATCGCGCTGCGTGTCGCCGCTCGCGAGCGTCCAGAGTACCGGAAGCGTCTTGCGCACCGCGCCGCCGAGCAACTCCGACACCGGCACGTTCAACCGCTTGCCTTGCGCGTCGAGCAGCGCCGTTTCGAGCGCGCACTTCGCGAAGCGATTGCCGCGCGCGACCTTGTTGAGCTTCAGCATCGCCGCGTTGATGTTGCTCGCATCCTGTCCGATGAGCGCGGGCGCGAGATAGGTATCGATCGTCAGCTTGATGCCTTCGGGGCTTTCATCGCCGTAAGACAGGCCGCCGATGGTCGTGGCTTCGCCAATGCCCTCGATGCCGTCGCTCGTGCGCAGACGGACGATGACGAGGGTTTGCTGCTGCATCGTCGCCATCGCGAGTTGATGCGCGCGAATGGTCGGGAGATCAACCAGAATCGCTTCGACGGAGGTGATTTGGGCGTTCATACCTGAAATGTCGGAATGGAGAGGTTGATGCAGTATTGCGCGCCCGTTTGCCGCCTGTCCAAGACCATTCGCGTCTAGTGCGATACCCCCCAGGTATGACGCGCGTCATCGCCCCCGATCCGTGCGCGCCGTGTAAGGAATCTTCTCCTCGTCATACAGCCGGTAAATGAGTTCGAGCATTTCCTTGATGTCGCGCGATTCGTCGAGCGCGCGCATGCTCATGATGACCGGCGAAACGAGCGTGGGATCGTCGAGTTCCTTGTAGCTCACGTCGTCGCGCTTCAGGCCGTGGACGCTGCTCGGCACGACGGAAATGCCTTCGCCCGCCGCGACGAGCCCCAGCGCGATCTGCAATTCGCGCACTTCGTAGATCTTGCGCGGCGCGAGCCCGCGATCCTGAAACGCCGCGAGCACCTGATCCGCATAACTCGGGCGCGGCGACTTCGGAAAGATGATGAGCGTCTCGTTGACGAGATCGCGCAGCGAGAGAATGGGCTTCGCGAGCGAGAGCGGGTGCCCGAGCGGAAGCGCGACGATCAGTTGCTCTTCGCGCAAGATCACGCGACGGATGTTGGCATCCTCATGACGAATGCGCCCGAAGCCCACATCGATGCGGCCATCCTTGAGCGCGCGGATCTGGTCCATCGTCGACATTTCGTGCAGGCTCAGTTCGACGGTCGCGTTCTCGTCGCGAAAGCGCCGGATGATCTTCGGCAGCATGCCGTAGAGCGTCGAGCCGACGAATCCCACCGAAAGACTGCGCTCGATATTGCCCACGCGGCGCGTCATCGATTCGAGTTCGGCGGTCTGCGCGAGCAACTGCACCGCATGCGAATAAAAGAACTTGCCGGTCTCCGTGAGCTTGAGCGGCCGCGAGTTGCGTTCGAAGAGTTGCACGCCGAGCGTTTCTTCGAGTTGCTGTATTTGACGGCTCAAAGGCGGTTGTGCGATATGCAGCCTTTCGGCCGCGCGCGTGAAGTTTCTTTCTTCCGCCACCGCCACGAAGTAACGCAGGTGTCGCAACTCCATTCAATACCTCCTGGATATGGCCCGATACTAAATCAGTGTTGGACTGGGCTTCTTTACGTCCATTATCCTGCCTTCACGCTCTGTTTCAACACCCGACTATACCTTCCGAGCATATCTGCACAGGTGATGAAGCGAGGGTTAACCCCCACCAGAAAATTGCGAGATTCAGGAGAAGACATGAGCATCAAAGTGTTCGATACGAAGGAAGTGCAGGACCTGCTGAAGGCCGCTGCGAACATCGGGAGTCAGGACGGCAATGCTCGCGCCAAAGAGATCACGCATCGCCTGTTGAGCGACCTCTTCAAGGCGATCGACGACCTCGACATGACGCCCGATGAAATCTGGGCCGGCGTCAATTACTTCAACAAGCTCGGTCAGGATGGCGAAGCGGCGTTGCTCGCCGCCGGCCTCGGTCTGGAGAAGTATCTCGACATCCGCATGGATGCCGCAGACCGCGAAGCCGATATCCACGGCGGCACGCCGCGCACCATCGAAGGCCCGCTGTATGTGGCTGGTGCGCCGGTGCGCGAGGGCGTGTCGAAGATCGATCTCGATCCCGATGCGAACGCCGGCCCGCTCGTCATTCGCGGCACGGTCACGGGTCACGATGGCAAGCCGGTTGCGAATGCGGTCGTCGAATGCTGGCACGCCAACTCGAACGGCTTCTACTCGCACTTCGACCCGACCGGCGCGCAAAGCGATTTCAATCTGCGCGGCGCAGTGAAAACGGGCGCGGACGGCAAGTACGAATTCCGCACGCTGATGCCGGTCGGCTACGGCTGCCCGCCGCGCGGCGCGACGCAGCAACTGCTGAACTCGCTCGCGCGTCATGGCAATCGTCCGGCGCACGTGCACTTCTTCGCGACGAGCGAGAAGCATCGCAAGCTGACGACGCAGATCAACATCGAAGGCGATCCGCTGATCTGGGATGACTTCGCTTATGCGACTCGCGAAGAACTCGTTCCGCATGTCGTCGAAAAGACGGGCGGCACGGCGCTGGGGCTGAAGGCCGACGCGTACAACGAAATCGTGTTCGACATCCAGTTGACGCCGCTCGTGCAGGGCAAGGACAACCAGCTCGTCCAGCGCCCGCGCGCATCCGTCACCGCGTAATTACGCAACAGCGGCGGTCAGCCCGCCGCCGCCCGAATCTCCGTACGACCCCTTCGATACCGATGCATGCGCTCCGTCGCCGGAACGCGCATAGGGAGAACTCATATGTCCGCCATCACCGACAAAGCCACGCAGCTCGATGAACTGCTGCAAAACGCCGTCCAGGACGACAAGGAGAGTGGCATCTTCCGTTGCCGCCGCGACATCTTCACGAACGCCGATCTGTTCGATCTCGAGATGAAACACATCTTCGAGAGCAACTGGGTGTATCTCGCGCACGAAAGCCAGATCCCGAACAACAACGATTACTACACGACGTGGATCGGCCGTCAGCCCATCGTGGTGACGCGCGACAAGACCGGCGAGTTGCACGCGGTCATCAATGCATGCGCGCACAAGGGGGCGATGCTCTGCCGCCGCAAGCACGGCAACAAGGGCAGCTTCACCTGTCCGTTCCATGGCTGGACGTTCTCCAACACCGGCAAGCTGCTGAAGGTGAAGGACGAGAAGACGACCGAATACCCGATCCAGTTCAACACGCACGGCTCGCACGATCTGCGCCGCGTGCCGCGTTTCCAGAACTATCGCGGCTTTCTCTTCGGCAGCCTGAATGCGGATTCGATGCCGCTCGAAGACTATCTCGGCGAGACGAAGGTCATCATCGATCAGATCGTCGATCAGGCGCCGAACGGCCTCGAAGTCTTGCGCGGCAATTCCTCGTACATCTACGACGGCAACTGGAAGATGCAGATGGAAAACGGCTGCGACGGTTATCACGTCAGCACCGTGCATTGGAATTACGCCGCGACGATGGGCCGCCGCAAGATCGAAGGCACCAAGGCCGTCGATGCGAATAGCTGGAGCAAGTCGGTCGCGGGCGTGTACGGGTTCGATCATGGCCACATCCTGTTGTGGACGAAGACGATGAATCCGGAAGTGCGGCCGGTGTATCAGCATCGCGAAGAGATCAAGGCGCGCGTGGGCGAAGTGCAGGCGGATTACATCGTCAATCAGACGCGCAATCTGTGCCTCTATCCGAACGTCTTTCTGATGGATCAGTTCAGCACGCAGATTCGCGTGGTGCGCCCGCTTGGCGTCGACAAGACCGAAGTCAGCATCTTCTGCTTCGCGCCGAAGGGCGAGAGCGCCGAAGATCGCGCGACGCGCATCCGTCAGTACGAAGACTTCTTCAACGTGACCGGCATGGGCACGAGCGACGACCTCGAGGAATTTCGCGCGTGCCAGTCGGGTTATGCGGGCATCACGGCGATGTGGAACGACCTCTCGCGCGGCGCGCCGCTTTGGGTCCACGGTCCTGACGAGAACGCGCAGAACATGGGTATCAAGCCGCTCATTTCGGGCGAGCGCAGCGAAGACGAAGGACTCTTCGTCGTGCAGCACGAATACTGGGTCAACGTGATGCGCGACGCGTTGAAGAAGGAACAAGGGGAGGCACTGGCATGAGCTTCGACTACCTGAAAATCTGCGCGACGCTGTATCGCGAAGCGCGTCTGCTCGACGATCGTCAATGGGACGAATGGCTCGGCTGCTATGCGGAAGACGTCACGTACTGGATGCCCGCATGGGACGACGACGATCAGATCACCGATGACCACGAAAGTCAGATCTCGTTGATGTATTACCCGGATCGCGGCGGCCTCGAAGATCGCGTGTTCCGCATCAAGACCGAGCGCAGTGGCGCTTCGATGCCCGAGCCGCGCACGAGCCACAACGTCACCAACGTGGAAGTGCTGGCCGAGCGCGAGAACGAAGTGGATGTGCGCTACAACTTCGACACGCTCAATCACCGCTACAAGATCACCGATCATTTCTTCGGCACGATCTTCGTGACGCTGCGCAAGGTCGACGACATTCTGGTGATTGCGCACAAGAAGATTGTGCTGAAGAACGACTATATCCGCCAGGTGCTCGACGTCTATCACGTCTGACACTCGCGGTGACGAGACAGGAAGTAGGAGGCAACATGTCCAGCTACAACATTGCACTGAATTTCGAAGACGGCGTGACGCGTTTTGTCGAATGCAAGGCGGGCGAGAAAGTTCTCGACGCCGCATTCCGCGCCAAGATCAATCTGCCGATGGATTGCTCCGACGGCGTGTGCGGCACCTGCAAATGCCGCGCCGAAAGCGGCAACTATGATCTCGGCGACGACTACATCGAAGACGCGCTTTCCGACGACGAAAAGGAAAGCGGTCTCGTGCTCACCTGCCAGATGGTGCCATCGAGCGATTGCGTGATCGCGGTCCCGGCATCGTCGACGGCATGCAAGACCGCGCAGAGCAAGTTCGCCGCGACGGTCACGAAGATCGAGCCGCACAACGACGCCGCCGTCGTGCTCGAACTGGATGTGGATGCCGCTACGCCCGCGCCGGTTTTTCTGCCGGGCCAGTACGTGAATATCGATGTCCCGGGCAGCGGACAGCATCGTTCGTATTCGTTCTCGTCGGCGCCGGGCGCGACGAAGATCAGCTTTCTCATCAAGAAGATTCCCGGCGGCGTGATGAGCACATGGCTCGAATCCGCGCAGGCCGGTCACACGGTCGAGCTGACCGGTCCGCTCGGCAGTTTCTATCTGCGCGGGGTGGAGCGTCCGCTGCTGTTCCTCGCGGGCGGCACGGGTCTCGCGCCATTCCTCTCGATGCTCGAAGTGCTCGCACGCGCGAACTCGCAGCAGAAGATTCACCTCATCTATGGCGTGACGCGCGATCTCGATCTCGTGCAAGTCGAAGCGATCGAAGCCTATACGGCGCGGTTGCCGAACTTCACGTTCAGCACCGTCGTCGCGGATGCGGATTCGAACCATCCGCGCAAAGGCTGGGTGACGCAGCACATGCCCGCCGAATCGCTGAATGACGGCGATGTCGATGTGTATCTCTGCGGCCCGCCACCGATGGTCGATGCCGTGCGCAAGCACTTCGACGATAGCGGCGTGAAGCCCAACAGCTTCCACTACGAGAAGTTCACGCCCAACGCCGCGCCGGTGACAGCATGAGCACGCAACGATTTGCCGGCAAGGTGATGGTCGTGACCGGCGCGGCGCAGGGCATCGGGCGCGGCGTGGCGCTGCGTGCGGCGGCGGAAGGCGCGAAGGTGGTGCTCGTCGATCGCGCGGACTTCATCGGGGAAGTGGCCGCCGAAGCGCAGGGCGCGGATACGGCCGGCTTCGTCGCCGACATGGAAACGTATGAAGGCGCGGCATCCGCGATGGCGTTCGCAGCGCGCACGTTCGGCGGCATCGATATCCTGATCAACGGCGTCGGCGGCGCGATTCGCATGCGTCCGTTTGCCGAGTTCGAACCCGCGCAGATCGACGCCGAAATCCGGCGCTCGCTCATGCCGACGCTCTACGCGTGCCATGCCGTGTTGCCCCATATGCTCGAACGCGGGCGCGGAACCATCGTGAACGTGTCTTCGAACGCGACGCGCGGGATTCGTCGCGTGCCGTATTCGGCGGCGAAAGGCGGCGTCAACGCAATGACGCAGGCGCTCGCGATGGAATACGGCGAGCGCAACATCCGCGTGGTCGCAGCCGCGCCGGGCGGCACCGAAGCGCCCGCGCGACGCGTGCCGCGCAATGCGAGCGGCGACAGCGAGCAGGAAAAAGTGTGGATGGGCGAAGCGGTGAAGCAGGTCACCGAATCGACGTTCTTCAAACGCTACGGCACGCTGGACGAACAGATCGCGCCGATTCTCTTCCTCGCATCGGACGAAGCGAGCTATATCACCGGCGCGGTATTGCCCGTCGCCGGCGGCGATAACGGCTGATCTCACGGGAGACGCAATCATGAGTGAACGCAAGGCAATCGTTCCCGCGGGAATGGAAGCGGTCTACGAAAAGATCCGCTATGCGCCCGCGATCAAGGCCGGCAATACGATCTACGTGTCCGGGCAGATTGGACGCGATGCGAACATGCAACTGGTCGAAGACCGCGAAGCGCAGATCGTGCAGGCTTTCGACAATCTCGAGCTCGTGCTCGAAGCGGCGGGTGCTTCGTTGAGCGATGTCGTCGACGTGACGAGCTTTCATACCGACATGCGCGATCTGCCGTTGTTCATGCAGGTGCGCGAGCGTTATCTGAACACGCATCCGCTGCCGGCGTGGACCGCGATCGGCGCGCATATGCTCGGTGGTTCCGCGGGTTATATCGTCGAAATCAAGGCGGTCGCCGTAGTGACGGCGAGCGCGTCGTAACACGCAAGAAACGTCAACGTAAAAAGAACCGGCCTTGCTGCGCCATGCACGCAGCAAGGAGAACGCGCGCGCGTTCATCGTTCCGCCTGATCAATACATTAAAAATCGCGGAATCAAAGCAAGTCCTACATCCTTGGAGACACCCATGCGGCAAATAGACGTGCAAAAGCTATGCGACGATGCCCGGTTCAGCAAGTTTCATTTGCTGCTTCTGTTCTGGTGCGCGCTCATCATCATCTTCGACGGATACGATCTCGCGGTCGTCGGGATCGCGCTTCCGTCGATCATGAGCGACATGGGCATTCAGCCGACGAGCGCCGGATTCATGGTGAGTTCCGCGCTGCTCGGCATGATGATCGGCGCGGTGTTTCTCGGCACGATTGCCGACAGGATCGGCCGCGTGCCCGCCATCGTCATTTGTCTGCTGCTGTTCAGCGTATTCACGGCCGCGGCCGGATTGACGCGCGATCCCGTGACGTTCGGCATCGCGCGCTTTCTCGCGGGACTGGGCATCGGCGGCGTCATGCCGAATGTCGTCGCGCAAATGACCGAGTATTCGCCGCGCAAGATCCGCAGCACGATGGTCACGCTGATGTTCAGCGGATATTCCGTCGGCGGCATGCTCGCGGCGCTCGTCGGCAAGGGGATGATCGAGCGCTACGGCTGGCAATCCGTCTTCATCGCGGCGGGCCTTCCGGCGCTGCTCGCGCCCGTGATCCTCAAGTACATGCCCGAGTCGCTCGCATTCCTCGTGCGAAACGAACGCGCGGCGCGCCTGAAGGACATTCTTTCGCGCGTCGATCCGCGCTATGTGCCGCAAGAGGCCGACCGCTTCGCGCTTTCCGATCGCGAAGCCGCGCCCGGTTCGCCGATCGCGCGACTCTTCGCCGAAGGACGCGGCATGAGCACCGTCATGTTGTGGATCGCGTTCTTCATGTGCCTCTTCATGGTCTACGCGCTGAGTTCGTGGCTGACGAAACTGATGGCTGGCGCGGGGCACAGCCTCGGCTCGGCGCTCACATTCGTGCTCGTTCTGAACTTCGGCGCGATGATCGGCGCGATCGGCGGCGGATGGCTCGCGGACCGCTTCAACATCAAGTACGTGCTGATCGCCATGTACGCGCTCGCCGCGATTTCCATCAGCCTGTTGGGCGTGAAGGTGCCGGTCGGCGTGCTGTTTTTCCTGGTGGGTCTCGCGGGCGCATCGACGATCGGCACGCAGATCGTCACGTATGCGTTCGCCGGTCAGTTCTATCCGACCGCGATCCGCTCGACGGGCATCGGCTGGGCGTCTGGCATCGGGCGCAGCGGGGCGATTCTCGCGCCTATCGTGATCGGCTTTCTCGTGAGCAAGGCGTTGCCGCTGCAGCAGAACTTCGTCGCCATCGCGGTGCCCGGCGTCATCGCGATGCTTGCCGTTTGTCTGATCGATGCGCGTCGTTCGCGCAATGACGCCATCGCCGTGGCCGCCGCCGATCCGGCGTAACGACGCGTGCGCCCGGCAGTCACTCCTTCGCGGGCTTCGGTTGCCGGGCCTTCTGCGGCTCGGATGGAGCGCCGCGCTGCGTCGGCGCGCGCGTGCAGGCATCGGGCGGCGTGACATAAGGCACGTCGTGGCAGCAGCACGCATAGACCGGAAAGCCGTACGCGTTCTTGCGGACGATGGTCGTCGGTCCATGCAACGGACACACCGCTTTCATGCAGCCTCCTGAAAATGAAAACGCAGTCAATCAGGTGGTTTCATGTTACTCGCGATATGCGCGTGCGCTTGATTCAAGTCAATCGGAGCCGCGGGCGTCCCGATAGAGTGAGAGCGTCGATTCACGTCACGCCACGCAACGGAGTTCGCAGATGAAAGCACTCGTCTATCACGGCCCCGGCATCAAGTCGCTCGACGAGCGGCCGAAACCCGCGCTCGCCGCCGCCACCGATGCGATCGTTCGCGTGACGCGCACGACCATCTGCGGAACCGATCTGCACATTCTCAAGGGCGATGTTCCCACCTGCGAGCCCGGCCGCGTGTTGGGTCACGAAGGCGTGGGCGTCGTCGAGGACGTCGGCGCGGCGGTGTCGACGTTCAAGCCGGGCGATCGCGTGCTGATCTCGTGCATTTCGTCGTGCGGAAAGTGCGAGGCGTGCCGACGCGGCATGTATTCGCACTGCGCGACGGGCGGCTGGATTCTCGGCCACAAGATCGACGGCACGCAGGCCGAATACGTGCGCATCCCGCACGCCGATACGAGCCTCTATCCGATTCCGGCGGATGTCGAGGAAGAGGCGCTCGTCATGCTTTCCGACATTCTTCCGACGGGCTTCGAATGCGGCGTGCTCAACGGGCGCGTGCAGCCGGGCAGCACGGTCGCGATAGTCGGCGCGGGGCCGGTCGGTCTCGCCGCCTTGCTCACCGCGCAGTTCTACGCGCCGGCGCAGATCGTCATGATCGATCGCGACGCGCATCGGCTCGAAATCGCGCGTACGTTCGGCGCGAGCGCGTGCATCGACATCGCGCGCACAGAGGCCGTCGCCGAGATCATGCGTCTGACCGATGGCGCGGGCGTCGATTGCGCCGTCGAAGCGGTCGGCGTGCCGGCGACCTTCGAGCTGTGCCAGCAGATCGTCGCGGCGGGCGGCACCATCGCGAATGTCGGCGTGCATGGCGTGAAGGCCGATCTGCATCTCGAATCGCTCTGGGATCGCAACATCAGCATCACGACGCGTCTCGTCGATACGGTCAGCACGCCGATGCTGCTCAAGACCGTGCGCGCGGGGCGGCTGCAGCCGAAGCAGCTCATCACGCACCGCTTCACGCTCGCGCGCGCGCTCGACGCTTACGACACCTTTGGCCGCGCGGCGGAAACGAACGCGCTGAAGGTCATCATCGAAATCTGAAGTGGGCGGCCTTCAGCGGGAAGCCGTGCGGGCCGGAAAACGATGTACCGCAAAATCCTGGTTGCGCTCGATGGCAGCGAGTGCTCGCAACGCGCGCTCGACGAAGCGATCCGCATCGGCGCGCGTGCGCGAGTGAATGTCGTGTACGTGATCGACGTGGCCGCGCTTTCGTCGTATCCGGCGCAGTATCGCGTGAACGTGCGCGAGGAAGGCGGGCACGCGCTCGATATCGCGTATGCGCGCGTGATCGATGCGGGCATCGAATGCGAAACGGAACTCGCGGAGACGCGCAACGTCACCGATACGATCGCGAAGTGCCTGCAGCGCCGCGCGGTGCACATGCCCGCGGATCTCGTCGTGATGGGCACGCATGGCCGGACCGGGTTGCGCAGGCTCGCGCTCGGCAGCGTCGCGGAAGCGTTCGTCAGACGCTCGACGTGTCCGGTGCTGCTCACGCGCGCACCGAAGCATGTCGCGAAAGACGCGTGAGCCACGACGAGTGAGGCGCGCCCGCGCGATGGCCTGACCGGAGAACAATGACATGGGCCTCGGAATGCAGATCGCCTGCCTCGGCTTCGCGGGCTCGAGCGCGATCGAACGCGAAGCGGGCGTCGAACTCGTGCGGCTTGCGGGCGTCGCGAAAGACATCGTCGATTGCAGGCTCACGATCAAGGCGTCGCTCGATCGCGCGGGACGCACCGTCTTCGACGCGCAACTGGTTCTGCTCACGCGCGATTCCGAGCAGGTCACGGTGCAACGCAGCACACACGCCGACGTGAACGCGGCGCTGCGTCATACATTCGATGACGCCGTTCAGCTGCTGCTTCAGCGCGGCGCGCCGGATGCGATTTGATCCAGATCAATACGCGCTCCGAAACCGTGGCCAAAACTAAGTGGATATGCGCTGCGCCGGCTGGCGTCGCATCAACGTTCCACGAGGTATCGGCATGATCGTTACGTTTCCGAGTCAGCCGCCCGTCTATCAGGGCGATGTCCCTTCGCTCACTTTCGCCGCCTTCGCGGACGGTGAGCCGATCGAGTGCACCATTTCGGCCGAAGCGCTGGAGGATCACTTCGGCGCGGCGTCGTGGCGTGAGGAAGATCTGCAGCAGGCGTTCGAGAGCCATCGCTCGTCGATAGAAGGCGCCGCCGAACATGTGCTGAGCCGCGTCGGCGGCACGTCGGTGATGCTGCGCAGCGGATTTTTCCGCTTTCGCGAAGCGCGCGCTCAGACTGCTTCGAGCCGCGCCTGATCGAGGATCCGCACGTCCTTGCCGCGCGCGTCGATCACGCCGGCCTTTTGCAGCCGCGAGAACATGCGGCTGACGGTTTCGATCTTCAGCCCGAGATAGCTGCCGATTTCCTCGCGCGTCATGCGCAGCACGAATTGCGCGGGCGAATAGCCGCGCGCCTTCATGCGCGTCGACAGATTGAGCAGGAAGGCCGCGACGCGCTGCTCCGCCGTCATCGTGCCGAGCAGCATCATCAGATTGGATTCGCGCACGATCTCGCCGCACATCATGCGATGAACGTGATGCTGCACCGCCTTCACTTCGCGGCACAGCAATTCGAGCAGATCGAACGGAACGATGCAGACGACGCTGTCTTCCAGCGCGATGGCGTCGCACGCGTGGCGGTCGGTGCTCACGCCGTCGAACCCGAGGGGCTCGGCCGCCAGATGAAAGCCCGTGACCTGCTCGTGTCCTTCGCGATGCATGACGACGGTCTTGAAGCAGCCGCTGCGCAGCGCATAGAGACTCTGGAAGGGATCGCCGCTGCGGAAAAGCGTTTCGCCGCGCCGCACGAAGCGCGTCGAGCTGATCATCGCGTCGAGACGCTGATAATCGACCGGCGACAAGCCGGACGGCATGCAGATGCGCTTCATCGAACACGTCGAGCAACGCGTGCTCGGCGGCTTCGCGTCGACGTGCATGCCGGGACTGTCTGCGCTCGCGGAAATCATGCTGCGCCTCCTGTCGAACCGGATCGCGCATCGACGCGCGATCCCGCATGTCACCTGTCCAATTATGGAGTGCGCTGTCTCGAAAAAATGTCGGTGCTGGCTGATCGTGCCGTAGGCATTCGGGAAGACGTGTAGGGAAATGCCGACACGCGCCGCTTCGATTCAGGCGCTGTCGTCGTCGAAAAGCTGATGGCGCACCGCGTAGCGCACGAGCGCGGCTTCGTGGGGAATCTGCATTTTTTCGAGGATGCGCGCTTTGTAGGTGCTGATGGTCTTCGCGCTCACGCACAACGCCTCGCCGATATCGCTGATGGATTCGCCCGCGCACAGCCGCCGGAACACTTCGAACTCGCGGTTCGACAATCGCTGATGCGGTAGCGCATCGTCAGGTTCGGTGAGGCTTTGCGCGAAGCGTTCGGCCATCGCGAGGCTCACGTACGCGCCGCCCGACGCGACCTTGGCGACCGCCGCGACCAGCTCCGCGCTCGCGCTTTCCTTCGTCAGATAGCCCGACGCGCCGGCCTTGAACGCGCGCGCGGCGTATTGCTGCTCGGCGTGCATCGTGAGCACGAGAATGCGCAGCGCGGGCTTTTCGTCCTTGATCTGCTTGAGCAGGTCGAGGCCGCTGCGGCCGGGCATCGACAGATCGAGCACGAGCACGTCTGCCTCCGTTGCGCGCACGAGCGCGAGCGTGCCCGGCCCGTCGCTCGCTTCGCCGGCGACCTCGAAGCCGTGCGCGTTCGCGAGGATATGGCGCAGGCCGTCGCGCACGAGCGCGTGGTCATCGGCGATCAGGACTTTCGTCGTCATGGATTCGGTTCTTCCGTTTCGCGGCCCGGCACCAGCAGAACGGGACACCGCGACAGCCGCGCGAAACCTTCCGCGACGCTGCCGAGCACGATCCGCCGCAAGCCGCGCCGCCCGTGCGTGCCCATGACGACGAGATCGGCGCGGAAATCGTCGGCGCAATGACGGATGCGCTGCGGGATGTCATCGCCGAGATACTCGACTTCGCACACGCGCGGCGTGCCCTTGACGCCCGCTTGCGTCATGCGCTCCGTGGCCGTCGCAGCAAGCCGCCGGCCTTCCTCCAGCAATGCGTCGCGCAGGCCAGGATAGAACGCGCTCGTGGCGTCGTAGGAAACGGGCTGCATGTCGACGACGAAGAGCGGCTGAATTTGCGCCGCGCTCGCGCTTGCGATCCTGATCGCCTCATCGAGGGCGTGGAGGGAAGTCGGGCTGCCGTCGATGGGCACGAGAATGCGGTTGTACATGACGATCTCCTGATCCGGTGTGTTGGCGCGTCGCGGGTGTGCGATCGAGTCTACGGACGGCGTATGCAAAACGGTTGACGCAAGTCAAGGAACGGACCGGTCATCGGCGGGGCGATGAAGCGGAATGTCCACGACGACGCGAAAGCCTTCGCCCGGCGCGCTGCGAAACTCGATGACGCCGCCCAGTTGCCGCACGCGCTCGCCCATGCCGAGCAGGCCGAACGTGCCCGCCGCGCGCGGCCGTTCGATCTCCGCGCCGCGGCCGTCATCCTCGATCGTCAGCGTGCAGCGCGCATACGCGCAGCCGATCGCGATGCGAACTTCCGATGCCCGCGCGTGGCGCACGACGTTCGTCAGCGCTTCCTGCACGAGCCGGAAGAGCGACGTGGACGCAGTCGCCTCGAAGCCGTCCTCGTCGCCTTCGATATCCAGATGGATCGTCAGATCGTAGCGGCGGCGGTAATCGCAAACGAGCCAGTCGATTGCGGCGAAAAGGCCGAGATCGTCGAGCACGGGCGGACGCAGGCCCGCCGCGATGCGTCGCAGCGAACCGATGATCGTGTCGATTTGCGTGAGCGCCTGCTGTTTGAAGCGCGCGTTCGGCGCGGTGCTGTCGAGAATCGACAACTGCATTCTGAGCGCGGCAAGCTGCTGGCCGAGATCGTCGTGCAACTCGCGGGCAATCGACGCGCGCTCGTTTTCCAGCGCCGTCTGCACGTGCGCGGAGAGCTCGCGCGCATGCTGCAGTTCCGTGAGCCGCAAGCGGTCGGTCATGTCGCGCGTGACCTTGGCGAAGCCGATTAGACTACCCGACGGATCGTGCAACGCGGTGATGACGACGTTCGCCCAGAAGCGGCTGCCGTCTTTGCGGATGCGCCAGCCTTCGTCCTCGACGCGGCCCACGCGCGCCGCCGTCGAGAGGGCGTTGTGCGGCTTGCGCGCGGCGATATCGTCGCCCGGATAGAAGACGGAAAAATGACGGCCGACGATATCGCTCGCGTCATAGCCCTTGATCCGCCGTGCGCCGTTGTTCCAGGTCGCGACGTGGCCGTGCGCGTCGAGCAGGAAGATCGCGTAGTCCTCGACCGCTTCGACCAGCAGACGGAAAGGTGCGTCCGTCAGCAGCGAAGGCGTGTTGCCGGGTTCGGTCGCGGAGCAGTCGGTCATCGTTGCAATGGGCGGATGCGCTTGCAACGTCGACGCGTTGCGGCGCTATTGCTTCATCATCTGAAAGGGCGGCAAGGGCAGCTCGTCGCCGTCGAGAAACGCGGTCGCGCAGCGCACCGCGAAGCCGAGCGCGCCGTCCTTGCTTGCGAATGCGCCGAGATTGCCGAGCGAGGTGGCATGGCCGTCCTCTTCGAGAATCGACGCGGTCGCGACGAACGCGTTGCCTACACGAGTGGCGGAGGGCTTAAAAGCCGCTCCCCGATGATAGATGATCATAGATTTGACCGGTGGAGATGATCGAAAGGCTTATGCGGCAGGCATGCCGCGGCGTGAGAGCGAATGCGCGCGGATCAGCGCGGATCAGCGCGGGTTCTGCACTGACTGTCGATAGTCGATCTCGGCCATGCCGTAAGCGAACGCGTAGCGCACCGCGCCCGTTTCGCTGGCGAATTCGCCGAGCATTCCGCTCGAACGGCGCGTGCCGTCCGGTTCTCGCACGATGAGCATCGCCGCGTATCTGTCCTGTTCCGGGACGGCGGTCGCGCTCAGTACGTGCCCTTTGTAGATCACGTCGTCGGGTCGATTCATTGCTCTCTCAGGTTCTAATGTTTTGCCGGCGTGGCAATTCTGACGTTTGCCTACATTCCGTAAGCAGTAAGCCTAACCGTTCAATTTTTGTCGCTTAATCCGATTTAAGCTTTTTTACTTTTCCCATGCAAATGCTTAAGTCCGACCAATCCTGCGGGCATCGGGTCGCGCCTCTGCGCATCGCGTTGAACAGTCTCGATACCGACTTCGCCGCAACGACGTACATCGCGCCGGAGAGCCCCGAATCGGAGCGCATCAGCAGATCGGCTGCGAAAAGCGCCGCGATCGCGACGAGCGGGTGGCACATCACCTGAGCGGTCAAGCGTTTCATCTGCGTCTCACCTCGAAAACATCTGTCGAAATCGGGCAAGACCGCACAGTGCTGCGATAGCGATACGAATCGGGTCCCGTCCTGAGCCTTACTGTGCCTTTAACGTCCGCTTGCAGTCCTGCCCGCACGTCCGCGCTGGCTGCCCGATCGTCCGGGTTTTTTTCCGCTGTCTGCGAATTCGTGAGACGCATACATACAGCCCGCCGACCGTTCCGCCAAAGCCTAGCGTTCAGCCGACCGTCGTCCACTTTTTTAAGCCGTTGCAGACAATAATCGCGACTGCACCGGGGCCGGCCCCTCCTGAACGGAGATCGCAGATGAAAGGGCATTTATCGGTTGGCGTGATCGCAGTCGCTATCGCAGCAATCATCGGTGGATGCAGCGGAGGAAGTTCCTCCGATCCGTCCTCGACATCCGGCGGCTCCGCGTCGGCATCCGGTCCCGCGTCGGCGTCGAGCCCAGCGTCGGCATCCAGTCCTTCGGCCGCATCGTCGGCAAACGGCGCGAGCGCGCCCGCGAGCGCAAGCGCTCCCGCGACGAACTCGCCGTCCGCATCGACTCCGATGGATGTCACCACGTATCACAACGACATCCGCCGCACCGCGCAGCAGCTCGCCGAGACCCGGCTCACGCTCGCCAGCGTGAAGTCGTCCACGTTCGGCAAGCTCGGCTTCTATGCCGTCGATGGCGCCGTCGATGCGCAACCGCTCTTTCTCGCCAACGTGCCGATCGCGGGCGGCACGCATAACGTGCTGTACGTCGCGACCGAGAACGCGACCCTCTACGCGTTCGATGCCGACACCGGCGCCGTGCTCTGGCAAGTCTCGACGCTCGGCGCGGGCGAAGTGCCGAGCGACGATCACGGCTGCGACCAGACCACGCCGAAAATCGGCATCACGGCGACGCCGGTCATCGACCGCTCGCGCGGGCCCAACGGCGTGATCTATGTCGTCGGCATGTCGAAGGACAGCGGCGGCGCGTATCACCAGCGCATCCACGCCATCGACATCGCAACGGGCGGCGAACTGTTCGGCGGCCCGACCGAAATCACCGGCTCGTATCCCGGCACCGGATCGGGCAGCGTGAACGGCGTCGTGCCGTTCACGCCGGGCCAGTACATCGAGCGCGCGTCGCTGCTGCTGCTGAACGGCGTCGTCTATACGGCGTGGAGCTCGCATTGCGACACGCTGCCGTATACCGGCTGGCTCATCGGCTACAGCGCGGACACGCTCAAGCAGACGGGCATCCTCAACGTCACGCCGAACGGCGAGATGGGCGGCATCTGGATGGGCGGCGCGGGCCTGGCATCGGACGGCACGTCGATCTATTTCCTCGACGGCAACGGCACGTTCGACGCGACCATCAACGCGCAGGACATGCCGATCAGGAACAACTTCGGCAACGGCTTCCTCAAGGTCACGCCGAGCGCGACGTTCGCGCTTCAGGTCAACGATTACTTCGAGCCGTCGAACACCGTGGTGGAATCGAACCAGGATCTGGATCTCGGCTCGGGCGGCGTGCTCGTGCTGCCCGATGTCACCGACATCAACGGCAACGTGCAGCATCTCGCGATAGGCGGCGGCAAGACGCGCGTCCTCTACGTCGTGAACCGCGATTCGATGGGCAAGTTCGATTCGAACGCGGATCACATCTATCAGCCGCTTTACTCGACGATCACCGGTCCGATGTTCACCGCGCCGGCGTTCTACAACAACACGATCTACGTCGGCCCGGCGGGCGATCATCTGAAGGCGCTGCCCGTCGTCAACGCGATGGTCGCGACGAGCGCATCGAGCCAGACGACGAGTCCCGCGGGCAACTGGAATTTTCCGGGCCTCGCGCCGGTCATTTCCGCGAATGGCAATACCGACGGCATCGTATGGGGCGTCGAGAACACCACGCCGACCGCCGTGCTGCATGCCTACGACGCGAGCAATCTCGCGATCGAGCTTTACAACAGCAATCAGGCGGGCACGCGCGATCAGTTCGGCAACAACAAGTTCATCTCGCCGACGGTCGCGAACGGCAAGGTCTACGTCGGCACGAAGACGGGCGTGATGGTGTTCGGTCTGCTCGGCGGATGACTGGCGCGGGTCGGGGCCGCATCGATATAAGATCGCGTTACCTCGACCCATGGAGCTTCCGATGCAACTGACCCGTCTTCTTGTTCCGACGTTCGTGCAGACGTTGAAGAACCTGTCGGCGTGGCTCGATAAAGCCGCTGCATTTCAGCACGAGAAAGGCGCGAATCCCGACGCGCTGATGACCTTGCGTCTCGCGCCCGACATGTTTCCGCTCGCCGCGCAAGTGCGCTTCGTGTGCTTTCAGGCACAGGAACCGGTGTACCGGCTGCGCGGCGAAGACCTGCCGCAGACAGTGCTGCGCGTGCGGAAAGAAGGCGCGCATTCGAACGAAGCGCCGGGCACGTTCGCCGATGCGCAAGCCTGCATCGCCGATGCGATCGCATTGCTCTCGAACCTCACTTCCGATGCGCTCGACGCCGGAACCGGCGAGCCGATCGCGCTCGATCTGCCGAACGGCATCGTCTTCGACATGACCGGCGAGCAATACGCGCGCGACTGGTCGCTGCCGCAGTTCTATTTCCACGCGATGACCGCTTACGCGATCCTGCGCAACCACGGCGTGCCGCTCGGCAAGCCGGATTACGTGGCGCACATGTTCTCGTATATCCGGCCCGGCACGCTGCCCCAATCGGGCTGAATCCGCGCGACTTCGGCACAATGCTTGCGCAGACACGAACTACGACCTTGCGCCATGCGACCCGCCGACCCGAACGTTTCTCCCGCCCTCGAATGCCGCCGCCTGACGAAAACCTACGGCAGCGGCCGCATCGTGCTCGACGCGCTCGACTTCGCGCTCGGCGCGGGCGAGTTCGTCGCGATCATGGGCGACTCGGGCGTCGGCAAATCGACGCTGCTCAATCTGATCGCGGGCCTCGACACCGCCGATAGCGGCGACGTGCTGATCGACGGCGCATCGATCTCGACGCTTCCCGACGACGCCGCCACGCGCCTACGCCGGCAAAAGCTCGGCTTCGTGTTCCAGGCGTTTCACGTCCTGCCGCATCTGACGCTGTATCAGAACGTCGCGGTGCCGCTGCTGCTGAACGGCATGCCGCCCGCGCCCGCGCGCGCCATGCTCGCGGCGGTCGGCCTCGACGGACGCGGCGACGACATGCCGCGCCAGCTTTCCGGCGGCGAGTTGCAGCGCGTGGCGATTGCGCGCGCGCTGGTGCATCGGCCGCGCCTCATTCTCGCCGATGAACCCACCGGCAATCTCGATCCGCAGACCGCGCACGAAGTGCTCGAATTGCTGCGCGCCGAAACCAAGGCGACGCGCGCCGCGACGGTGATGGTCACGCATTCCGAAGCGGCGGCCGCGTTCGCGGATCGCGTCGTGATTCTGCGCGACGGCGCCTTGCACGCCGCGACGCTCGCCCGATGAGCGATATCGCCGCCGGAAGCGGATTCGCCGACACGCTCACGCGCTGGCTGCTCGGCGCGCAATGGCGCAGCCATCGCGGACGCGCGCTCGTCGCCATGCTGACGATCGCGCTCGGCGTCGGGCTCGGTTATGCGGTGCAGCTCATCAACGGCGCGGCGTTCAACGAGTTTTCCGCCGCCGCGCGCAGCCTTTCCGGTCAAGCCGACTTGCAAGTGCGCGGCGCGCAGCCTTTCATCGACGAGAACGTTTATCCGCGGCTCGCGACGCGCGCGGGCGTGGCCGCCGCGAGTCCGGTGCTCGAACTCGATGTCGCCGTGCCCGGCAAGAACGCGCCGCTCAAGGTGCTCGGCATCGACGTGTTCCGCGCGAAGCGCATCGCGCCGGACCTGACCGGCGTGCCGTCGCCGGAAGCATCGTTCGATGTTCTCGCCGATGACGCGATCTTTCTTTCGCCCGCTGCGCTCGCCTGGCTCGGCGCGCGCGATGGCGGACGCATCGAATTGCAAAGCGGCACGTCGCCGGTGACGTTGCGCGTCGCGGGCGGCATCGCGCGAACGCGTCCCGGCCAGCGCATCGCGGTGATGGATATCGCCGCCGTGCAGAACCGCTTCGGCATGGCGGGCAAGCTATCGCGCGTCGATGTGCAACTCGCGCGCGGCGTCGATCGCGATGCGTTCCGCGAGACGCTGCAACGCGAACTCGGCGCGCGGCTCGTCGTGACCGGCACGCAGGATATCGAGAGCCGGACGGACCGGCTGTCGCGCGCGTATCGCATCAATATGAACGTGCTCGCGCTCGTCGCGCTGTTTACCGGCGCGTTTCTCGTGTTCTCGACGCAAGCCGCGGGCGTCGTGCGCCGTCGCGCGCAATTCGCGATGCTGCGCGTGCTCGGCATGACGCGCGCATCGCTCGTGCGGCAGATCATGCTCGAAGGCGCGCTGCTCGGCGTGGTGGGCGGCGTGCTCGGCATCGCGCTCGGCTTCACGGTCGCGGCGCTCGCGTTGCGCTTTTTCGGCAGCGATCTCGGCGGCGGATATTTTCCGGGCGTCGAGCCGCGCGTCGTCTTCGATCCGCTAGCGAGCGCGATCTTTCTCGCGCTGGGCATCGGCGTCGCGCTCGCGGGCACGCTCGTTCCCGCGCTCGAAGCGGCGCGCGCCCGGCCCGCGCCCGCGTTGAAGGCGGGCAGCGAAGAAGCCGCGCTCGCACCGCTCGGCACGCCGTGGCCCGCGCTCGCGTGCCTCGCGGCAGGCGCGGCGCTGACGCAGGCGCCGCCCGTTTTCGATGCGCCCATCGGCGGTTATCTCGCCGTCGCGCTGCTGCTCGTCGGCGGCATTGCGCTGATGCCGCGTGTCACGGCAATCGTGTTCCGCCGCGCGATGAAACCGCGCAACGCCGTCGCGACGCTCGCGCTCGCGCGTCTCGCCAATGCGCCCGGGCAGGCATCGATCGCGATGGGCGGCGTGCTGTCGAGCTTCACGCTGATCGTCGCGATGGCGATCATGGTGACGAGCTTTCGCGTGTCCGTCGAAGACTGGCTCGCGCATCTGCTGTCGGCGGATCTTTATGTGCGGATCGCATCGAGCGGCGACACGGGCGGCTTGCAGCCCGATCAGCAAACGCAGATCGCAGCAGTCGATGGCGTCGCGCACGCGGCGTTCACGCGCGCGACGAAGCTGACGCTCGATCCCGCGAAGCCGCCGGTCGCGCTGATCGCGCGCGAGCTCGACGCCGCCGATCCCGGCGCGACGTTGCAGATGACCGGCGATGCGTTGCCGCCATCCGCGTGGCGCGCGGGCGAAACGCCCGTCTGGGCCTCGGAAGCGATGGCCGATCTGTATGGCTATCGCGTGGGCGAGCGCGTGAGCTTGCCCGTCGGCGGCGCGGGCGAGCGCTTCGTCGTCGCGGGCATATGGCGCGACTACGTGCGGCAGACGGGCGCGCTGCAAATGCGTATCGCGGACTATCGGCGGCTGACCGGCGACACGGCCGCCACCGACATCGCCATTACGTTGCGCGCGGGTTCGGGCGCGGCGCAGGTCATCGACGCGATCAAAAAGCTGCCCTTCGGCGGCGCGCTCGAATTCTCGCAACCGGGCGAGATCCGCGCGCGCACGCTGACCATTTTCGACCGCAGTTTCGCCGTGACGTATCTGCTCGAAGCGGTCGCGATCGTCATCGGGCTGTTCGGCGTCGGCGCGACGTTTTCGATGCAGACGCTCGCGCGCTCGCGCGAATTCGGCATGCTGCGGCACGTCGGCGTGACGCGCGCGCAGATTCTCGGGCTGCTCGCTTCGGAAGCGGGCTGGCTCACGCTGCTCGGCATCGCGATGGGCTGCGTGCTCGGCTTCGCGATCAGCCTGATTCTCGTGTTCGTCGTGAATCCGCAGTCGTTTCACTGGAGCATGTCGCTGCACATTCCGTCGACGATGATCGCGGCGATCGCGTGCGTGATGATGGTGTCGTCGTGCGCGACGGCGGTGCTGTCGGGCCGGCGCGCCGTGTCGGTCGATGCGGTGCGCGCCGTGCGGGAGGACTGGTGATGCGCGCGCTGCTTTTCGCGTTGATGCTCATGTCGATGACCGCATTCGCCGGCGAGCCGAAGTTCGCGCCCGTCGCGCCCGGCCACGTCATCGACTGGCCGAAGGACAGCGGCGCGCATCCGCCGTATCGCACGGAATGGTGGTACGCGACCGGCTGGCTCGAGACGGCGGAGCACCAGCCGCTCGGGTTTCAGATCACGTTCTTTCGCTCGAACACCGGCAAGAAGCACGGCAAGAGCGCGTTCGATCCGTCGCAACTCGTCATCGCGCATGCGGCGTTGTCCGATCCCGCGTACGGGCGGCTCGCGCACGATCAGAACATCGCGCGGCAGGGCTTCGGTCTGGCGTACGCGAAGGAAGGCAACACCGACGTCAAGCTCGACACATGGCGCATGTCGCGCGCGGCGGACGGCAGCTACACGGTCATCGCCGATGCCGCCGGATTCGCGCTCCATCTCACCTTCACGCCGACGCAGCCGCCGATGTTCCAAGGCGAAGGCGGCTACTCGCGCAAAGGGCCGTCGCCGGAGCAGGCGAGCTATTACTACAGCGAGCCGCAGCTCAAGGTGACGGGCAGCGTCGTGCGGCCATCGTCATCGGGGAAGGAGAGCGCGAGCGTCGCCGTGACGGGCCGTGCCTGGCTCGACCACGAATGGTCGAGCACGTTGCTGCCATCCGATGCGGCCGGCTGGGACTGGCTCGGCGCGAATCTCGACGACGGCTCCGCGCTGATGGCCTTCAAGGTCCGCGCCCGCGACGGCCATTCGGTCTGGGCGCACGCCGCATTGCGCGACCGCGACGGCCGCACCCGACAATTCGGCCCCGGTGATGTGGAATTCACGCCCGAGCGCGAGTGGCGCTCGCCACGCACGAGCACGACGTATCCGGTGGCGATGAACCTGCGCGTCGGCGGCCTGCACTGGCGGCTGACTCCGCTCATCGACGATCAGGAACTCGACTCGCGCGATTCGACCGGCGCGCTGTACTGGGAAGGCGCGGTCACGCTCGACGGCGACGGCGGAAAAGGACGCGGATATCTCGAACTGACGGGATACGCAAAGACGATCGAGATCGAAAAGCGGTGAAGTGGCGGCATCCTCGTGCAACTGTAGCGAAACTTCGTACAAAAGCGTAAAAAGGGGCAGCTTAAGCTTCGTTTAAGAAAAGTCTCATAGTCTCGCTCGACACGCCTCCGCCGTCTCGCCTTTCCATGTCAGCGCGCCTTTTTGTCCGAAGATCCCCGACGATTTACCCGCTTTCGCGGCAGATCGAATGACGCGCGGGTTTTCCCGACGCTCGCGGCCCGCGCCGCGCCTTCTGATCCCTCGACCGATGCGCCCTAAGCGCGCGTCGCTCGATCCGCCTCCCGCCGATGCCTCTATCTTCTTCCAACGCCTTGCCCGGCAAGGCAGGCCGACTGCTTTTCACTTGCGCGATCGGTTCCATCTGTACGGTCGTGATCTGCAACGCGCTGCATCGTCCGACCGCGGCTTTGGCCGATAAGGACGAGGCGCCCGCGGTCTCGCTGCCCCAGCGCGCCGCGCCGAAAACGCCGCCCGCGCCGACACGCACCACTGAAAGCGCGACCGTCGACGAGACGTTCTCCGATGCCGCGCAAAGCCTCGGCATCGACCAAGGGACGATCGCGACGCTCACCGAAGCGTTCGCGAGCAACGTCGACATGCGGCGCGATCTCAGAAAAGGCGACACGCTCAGCGTGGTCTATGACCGTCCGCAAGGCAGCGCAACCGCCTATGACCCGCCGCTCGCCGTGCGTCTGACGAGCGGATCGTCATCGCACGACGTGTTCCTTTATCGCGATCCGAACGGCGAAACGCGCTATTACGCGAAGGACGGCAAGAGCACAAAACCCGCGTTCTCGCGCTATCCGGTTGCGTTCACGCGGGTATCGTCGGACTTCTCGCTGCGAAGGTTCGATCCGGTCGTGCATCGCTGGCAAAGTCACGACGGCGTCGATCTCGCCGCGCCCATCGGGACGCCGGTGCACGCGACGGCGCAGGGCAAGGTGACGTTTGTCGGCAGGCAGACGGGCTACGGCAAGGTCGTCATGCTGGAAAATCCGCCGCCGTATTCGACCGTCTACGCGCATCTTTCGCGTTTCGCGAAAGGCATCAGGACTGGCGGAACGGTGCAGCGCGGGCAGGTGATCGGCTATGTCGGCGAAACGGGTTGGGCGACCGGACCGCATCTGCACTACGAAGTGCACGTCGATGACGTCGCGATGGATCCGCTCACCGTCGATCTTCCCGGCGACGATCGTCTGCACGGCGAAGAACGCCAGCGATTCGCGAGGGAAGCGGAAGCGCTGAGCGCCGAGCTCAACGGCTGACGTTCAGACGGCGAGACCGGCCGATTCCCGCACGCCCGCCAGAACGCGGCGGCTCTTGCCTGCGCGCTTGGCTTCGTAGAGCGCGTTGTCGGCGTCGCGCAGCACGCCGTCGAGTTCGTCGTGATGATGATCGAACATCGCGACGCCGATGCTCACGCCGATCTCCAGCATCGCGCCGGCATCGGTGACGAAGGGCTTCGACAACTCGCGCACGATGACATCCGCGAGCGCGAGCGGATCGGCCTGCGGCGGCGTGACGATCACGAACTCGTCGCCGCCGAGCCGCGCGACCAGCGATCCTTCGCCCGACAGATGCCGCAAACGGCGCGCGACCAGCGCGAGCAGCGTATCGCCGATTTCGTGGCCGTGGGCGTCGTTGATGGCCTTGAAGCCGTCGAGATCGAGATAGAGCAGGGCGGTGTGCTCTGGCGCGCTCGACCGGACCGCCCGGAAAAGACCCGCGCGGTTGAGGAGCCCGGTCAGTTCGTCGTGGCGCGCGCGGCGATCGTTTTCCTGTTCTGCTTTCATCGTGGAGACGAGCATGCCGTTCAGACGCCACGCGGCGGCGCTCATCGCGAAAAGATAAAACGGGATTTGCAAAAGCGTGAGCCAGAGCGTCGGCTCGCCCGAGAGCACCGCGCCGATGCAGCACGGCCCGAGCGACAAAAAGATCATCACCGCGACGAGACGCGGCGCGCCGAAATTGCGGAAGCAGATGCCGCCGACCATCGCGGCGGCGGACAGAAACGACAGCGTCGCGGCGACCCAGTCGCCCGACAGCACGGAGACCAGCGCGCCGTAGCCGACGGTTGCGCCCCAAAGCGGCGCGAGAAGCACGTAGGTATCCGTCAGCGTCGATTTGCGCTCGCGCGCGCGGCGTCGCGCGACGACGAGCACGACGAGCCGCACGAGACACACGGCGATTTCGAGCGCGAGCCAGATGTGGAAAGCGGGCGTCGGATGGCGGCTGTCCAGCACCCACGCGACGGCGACCGTGTTCAGCACGCCGCCCGCGAATATCGGCAGCGTGCCGAACAGGCTTCCGACGAGTGCGACGCGGATCGCGCGGGGAATGTCGGCTCCCGCGTGCAGCAACCACGTCGCCGCACGTCCGCGCGGCAGGGTGAACACCTCAGTTTGTTGTTCCATATCGGGCTTTTCGCGTCACGGTCGGGCCGGACCACACTGCGGATAACGGTCGTTCGCATCGAAACTTTAGTAGGCCGCCGCTTAACAACGGCGCGCAATCGGTTGGGAATAGGCGATAAAAAATAGTTATTCGCGGCGTGTTCTTGACTTTTTGTCCGCTTCGCGCGCGCCCATATCCGCTCAGGGAATCCGTCCGAATCGCGCGAAACCTTACCACCTGCTGTCATGTAGGGCTTTATTGAGAACGATTCGCGTTTACGTTAGCTTCGCGACTCCTACGGAAGTGGAGCACGATTTATGGCTTACATGCACATACAGCCGGCATCGTCGAAGCGTTCTTCGACCTCGCCGCCGCCTTCGAATCTGCCTCTCGATGCTTACTGGCATCGGCGCGAACCCGCCGTCGCGCGTCCGGCGCCGCCCGAGCGCGAAGCCACCGGGCGCAGCCTGCTCGATCTCGCCATCGCCAACCGGCAGATGCTCGTGAACATGGCGCGCGGCGTCGTCGGTTGCGCGAGCCGTGCCGAGGACGTGGTGCATGACGTCTTCGTCAGTCTCATCGACTTGCCGCAGCAGGACGCCGTGCGTCAGCCGATGGGCTACATCGCGCGCATGGTGCGCAATGCGTCGATCGACGCGTGCAGGCGGCAAAGCCTCGAAAACATCTATCGCGCGGACGAGGAGGACGGCCTCGACGTGCCCTCGCACGAACTCTCGCCCGAAGCGCGCGCGCAGGCCCGCGACACGCTGCACCGCGTCTGCGATGCGCTCGCGCAGTTGCCCGAGCGCAATCGCGCCGCCTTCGAAATGGTGCGGCTGCGCGACGAGACGCTGCAAAGCGCGGCGCGCGCGCTGAACGTCTCGCAGACGCTCGTGCACTTCATGGTGCGCGACGCCCAGCAGCATTGCGCCGCTTGCCTCGACGCGCGCGAACGCAATGTCGCGTGTCCGGCGTTCGTCGGCGGTAAAAAAGCGCGCCGCTCATCCGTCTAGTCGATATAGGCCAACTCGCAGAGAGAGAGACATCACCATGTCGCAACAGCAGAACCACGCAGCCGACGATCTCGTCTACACGGTCGTCATCAACGACGAAGAGCAGTATTCGATCTGGCCGACGTTCCGCGACGTGCCCGCGGGCTGGCGCGAAGCCGGCAAGCGCGGCGCGAAGGCCGATTGCCTCGCGTACATCGAACAGGTCTGGACCGACATGCGCCCCGCGAGCCTGCGCCGTCACATGGACGCCATCGCCACACAAGCCCGCGCGAGCCTGAACTGATGAGCGCGCTCTCCGTGACCGCGCCCGCGCTCGCCGATCTGCGGATCGAGCCGGGCTTGCCGGTCGTCGTATCGCCGCGCGCGGGCGTCGATCTGTCGCTCGCCGATGCCGCGCCGCTGCTGCATTCGATCGTCGCGGAATCGCTCGAACGCGCGGGCGGCGTGCGCTTCACCGGCTTTCGCGTCGAGTCGATCGAGGCGTTCCAGCAATTCGCCGCGTCGTTCGGCGATCCGCTGATCGGCTACGAATTCGCCTCGACGCCGCGCAGCCAGGTCGAGGGCGCGGTGTACACGTCGACGGAATATCCGCCGCATCGCTCGATTCCGCTGCACAACGAGCAGTCGTACACGCGCGAATGGCCGATGCGCATCTGGTTCCACTGCGCGCTCGCGGCGCGTGCGGGCGGTGCGACACCGATCGCCGACAGCCGCGCGGTGTATCGCGCGCTCGGTCCGGCGCTCGTCGAACGCTTCGCGAAGCGCGAGCTGCTGTACGTGCGCAACTTCGGGCAAGGACTCGATCTGCCGTGGCAGAACGCGTTCGGCACGGACGATCCGCGCGAGGTCGAGCGCATCTGCGCGGCGCGCGGGATTGCCTGCGCGTGGCGCGACAGCGACGACGGCGAACTGCTGCTGCGCACGGAAGAGCGTTGTCAGGCGGTCGCGCGGCATCCGCGCACGGGCGACATGGTCTGGTTCAATCAGGCGAATCTCTTTCATCTTTCCGCGCTCGACGACGACATGCAGGAAGCGCTCGTCGATGCCGTCGGATTGGAAAACGTGCCGCGCAACGTCTTTTACGGCGACGGCGCGCCGCTCGAAGCCGATGCGCTCGCCGAGATCCGCGCGGTGCTCGACGAAAAGCGCATCGCATTTCCGTGGCTCACCGGCGACGTGCTGATGCTCGACAACATGCTGACCGCGCACGCGCGCGATCCGTTCGAAGGACCGCGCCGCGTCGTCGTGGCGATGGCGCAGAGTTACCGCGAGGCGCGATGACATTGTCCGTGGCGCTGCGCGCGCGTTCGTTGACGGTCGCCTATCGCGACGACGTCGTACTGGAAAACCTCGACATCGATATCGCCGAAGGGCGCGTCACCGCGTTATGCGGACCGAACGGCTGCGGCAAGAGCACGTTGTTGCGCACGCTCGCCGGTTTGCAGCCGGCGCGCGCGGGATCGGTCGACGTGAACGGCAAGCCGCTCGCATCGATGCGCCGCCGCGCGCTCGCCCGCACGCTCACCATGCTCGCGCAGTTCAATCAGATTCCGGCGGGACTCACGGTGCGCGAACTCGTCGCCTACGGACGCTACGCGCACGGCGGCTGGATGCGCGGTCTCACGCGCGCGGACCACGCGGCGATCGATGCGGCGCTCGACGCGAGCGGACTCGTCGACGATGCCGCGCGCGATGTCGCCGCGCTTTCCGGCGGCGAGCGTCAGCGTGCGTGGATCGCGATGGCGCTCGCGCAGGAAGCGCCGATCGTGCTGCTCGACGAGCCGACGACGTACCTCGACATCCATCATCAGCTCGACATCCTGCGGGAATTGCGGCGGCTCAATCGCGAGCGCGGACTCACGATCGTCTGGGTGCTGCACGACCTGAATCAGGCGGCGGCGTTCTCCGACGAAATCGTGCTGATGCGCGCGGGGCGTATCGTCGCGCAAGGCTCGCCCGAAGCGATGATCGATCCGCGTCATTTGCTGGAGACTTTCGGCGTTCGCATGCTGCGCGTCACGCATCCGCAGACGGGCGCGCCGATGTGCGTGCCCGCTTACGATGGCGTCGAAGAACGGAGCATCGCCGCATGACGACGCTCGCGACTCGCCGCCGCCTGCATCGCGCGCATTCGTTCTGGGCGCGCGTGTCGCTCGTCATCGATCTGATCGCCGGACGCCGAACGACATGACGACGCTCGCCACGGCAAACGCATCGCGGCATCGCGTGGCCGCGCCGAATCGCGCGGGCGCGATCGCGTGTGCGTTGATCGCGCTGATTCTCGCGCTGGCCGCGCTGCGTCTCTATCCCGAACTGCGCGCGTGGCTCGATGCGCCATCGGGCACGGATGCCGCGCGTCTCGCGCATGTCTTTCTCTTCGATCTGGGCGCGCCGCGCGTGGCCGCCGCGCTCGTCGCGGGCGGCTGTCTCGCGGTCGCGGGCACGCTCTTTCAGGCGCTGACGCGCAATCCGCTCGCCGCGCCCGATCTGCTCGGCATCACCGGCGGCGCGCAGCTCGGGCTGCTCGCGGCGATGATCGCGCCGGAGGTCGTCGGCGCGGCGTCGGTGCCGTTGCTGTTCGTCTGCGGGCTCGCGGCGGCGGGTTGCGTCGCGGCCGCGGCGGGCGGCTGGCGCGCGACGCCCTTGCGCCTCGTGCTCGCGGGCAGCGTGTGCATGCTGCTTTTTTCCGCGGTCTCGACGCTCTTGCTCGCGTTCTTCGAGCAGACGGTCGTCGGCGCGTCGCTGTGGGCGAGCGGCAGTCTGTATCAGCCCGGCGCGACGGGATTGATGTCGGCGCTGCGCTGGCTCGTGTTGCCGCTTCTCGCGCTGCCGTTCGTGATGCGCCCGCTCGATCCGTTCGCGCTCGGCGACGATGCCGCTGCCGCCGCCGGCGTGAACGTCGATGCGACGCGCCTCTTCGCGATGACGGTCGCGGTCGGCTTCGCGAGCGTCGCGGTGGCGATCGCGGGGCCGCTGTCGTACGTCGGGCTGATCGCGCCGAATCTGCTGCGTCACCTGCGCGGCGCCAAAGCGTCGAAGCTCGCGGCGCTCGTGCCGCTCTCCGCGCTCGCGGGCGGCGCGCTCGTGCTCGCGACCGACAGCGCCGTGCTCGCGCTCGATCTCGATTCGACCTTGTCGACGGGCGTCGCGATCGCGTTCGTCGGCGCGCCGCTGATGCTCGCGATGATCAGGAGCGGCGCGGCGTGGTCCGGCGCGCTGCACGCGGGCCAGGCGCGCGAATCGGCGCGGCGCGGCATGGGCGCGGTGCGGGCGTTGTCCGCGTGGCCGTCGCCTGCGCTCGCCGCTTTGCTCCTCGCCATCGGATGCGCGGTGCTCGCGATCGGCGCATCCATCGGTCCGACGATGCTCGGCCCCGCGCGCTGGATCGATGCGCTCGCGCACCGCGACGACATCGCCCGCATGCTGCTCGAACTGCGCGTGCCGCGTCTTTTGTGCGCGTTGCTCGCGGGCGCGCTGCTCGCATCGAGCGGCGTGCTGATGCAGAGCATCGTGCGCAATCCGCTCGCCGGACCGGAAGTGCTCGGCGTGACGCAAGGCGCGGGTCTCGCGACGCTCGCCGCGCTGATGATCTGGCCGCTCGCCGGGCATCTCTTTCTCGCGGCGGCCGCGTTGACCGGCGGCGGCGCGACGCTCGGCATCACGCTGCTTTTCAATCGGCGGCATCGATACGCGCCGCTCGCGGTGGCGCTGACGGGCATCGTCATCGGCACGTTATGCACGACGCTCGCGCAATGGCTCATCACGCAGCAGAGCGTGCAGCCGGCGCGTTTTGTCGTGTGGCTCGTCGGCGGCACGTATGGGCGAAGCCGGGGCGAAGTCGCGACGATCCTGCCGTGGTGCGCGCTCGCGCTGCCGGTGCTGGCGTTGCTCGCGCGTCCGCTCGATTTGCTCGCGCTCGGCGACGAACAGGCGCTGGCGCTCGGCCTGCCGATCGCGCTCCTGCGTCCGCTCGTGCTCACGGTCGCGACGCTCGCCGCGTGCGCGGCGGTGGCGGCGGTCGGGCCGGTCGGCTTCATCGGCCTGATGGCGCCGCATCTCGCGACGATGCTCGGCGCGCGCACGCACGGCACGCGGCTCTGGCTCGCGGCATTGCTGGGCGCGCTCGTGCTCGCCGCCGCCGATCTCGCCGCGCGCACCCTGCTCGCGCCGCGCGAGATTCCGGCGGGCGTGCTGACCGCGCTGATCGGCGCGCCTTACATGCTGGCGCTGCTCGTCATCGAAACGCGTCGCGAGAAGGGTCGCGCGCGATGACAGAGCAAGCGCGTTCCTTCGCTGAATTCGCGCCGCCCGAGCTTGCGCCGTATCTGCAGAACGTGTGGCTCGGCAAGCCGGACGACGATGCACAACGCATCGCGCTGACATCGCTCGCCGATCATCGCGATGCATTGCTCGCCGCGATGATCGCGCTCTATGGCGGCGATGCCGCGCTTCATGCGCGCGCGCTGCTGTCGCAATGGAGCAAGTACTACTTCGGCCTCGCGGCGCCCGCGGGCGTGGCGGCGGCGAGGCTGCTCGGGCGTCCGCTCGATATGTCGCCCGAACGCACGCATCTCGTGCTGAAAGAGGGCATGCCCGCCGCGCTTCATTTCGATGCCGATGCATTGCGCGCACCCGATGCCGATCCCGCGCGCCGCTATGCGAGTCTCGTCGCGCATCTGGACAGCGTGATCGGCATGATCGCGGGCATGACGAAGATCGCACCGCGCGTGCTGTGGAGCAACGCGGGCAACGTGCTGGACTATTTGCTCGCGAATTGCCGGTCGATTTTCAGCGATGCCGATATCGACGCGGCCTGGCTCTTTCGCGCCGGCGATGCGAATCCGCTGCGCACGCCGATCCGCGATGCGACGCCGCGATCGACGCTTCTGCCCAACCCGTTTCGCGCGCGCCGCGTATGCTGCGTGCGCTATGAGATTCCCGGAGAGACGCAACTGTGCGCAAGCTGCCCGCTGCTTTTGACGATGCGCGACGAAGAACTCGCTTTGCAAGACGCCATCTCTCGATAGCGCTTGGAGCGTGTCTGTGCATCGCGTTCTCCGGTCAGCGCGCGCTCGCCTGCGCGCCGCTCGCCGGCAATCCGACCGTGTCGCAATTCAGCAAGACGATGCCTGCGCGCCCGTTGCGCATCGTCGTGCTCGAATTCATGTTCGCCGAAGACGTGGCCGCGCTCGACATGACGCCCGTCGGTGTCGTCGATCCCGAGTATTACGACGGCTGGATCGGCTACGACAGCGCGCGCTTCGAAGGCGTGCCGGCGGTCGGCACGCGTCAGGAACCGAGTCTGGAAGCGATCGCATCGACGCGGCCGGATCTGATCATCGGCGTGGGTTATCGACATGCGCCGATTTTCGCGGCGCTGGATCGCATCGCGCCGACGGTGCTGTTTCAATTCAGCCCGGATGTGCAGAACGGCAAAGCCGACGGCGCGCGCACGCAGCTCGAATGGACGCGCAGCATCTTTCACACGATCGCGTGCATGACAGGACGCGAAGAGCAGGCGCGCATCGCCGATGCCAAGCTCGATGCGGGACTGGCTCGCGATGCCGCGCGTCTGAAGGAAGCGGGTTTGACGGGCACGCGCTTCGCGCTGTTGCAAGACCTCGGCCTGCCCGACCGATACTGGGCTTATACGGGTAACAGCACGGCGGCGGGCGTCGCGCGTGCGCTCGGCGTTCATCTGTGGCCTGAAAAGCCCACGCGCGAAGGCACGGTGTATGTGACGTCGGCGGACTTCCTGAAGCGGCCGGATGTGGCCGTGCTGTTCGTGACGACATCGAATGCGGCGACGTCCGTCGATGCCACACTCGATTCGCCGATATGGCGCTTCGTGCCCGCGAAGAAGGCACAGCGCGTGACGCTCGTCGAACCGAATATCTGGGGATTCGGCGGGCCGATGTCGGCGTTGAAGCTCGGCGACATGATTACCGAAAAGCTGCTTGCGTTGCCGAAGCATTGAAAAAACGGGGCCTTGCGCCCCGTTCATCGTTCAACCCGATGTGCCATTCGCCTGAACGTCGAGCGTTGCCGCTCTCACGCCGCCGCCGCGCGTCTCGTTCACGACCATTCCGTTCTCCAGCTTCAGCACGCGATCCGCGATGGAGAAGTAGCGGTCGTCATGCGTCACGACGATGACAGTCTTGCCACGCGCACGCAACTCCGGCAACAACTGCTCGTAGAACACCGCTTTGAATGCCGGGTCCTGATCGGCGGCCCATTCATCGAAGAGATAGAGCGGACGGTCTTCGAGATACGCGACCACCAGCGCAAGCCGTTTGCGCTGACCTGTGGAAAGCGAGCGCGTCGAGAACGCGCCATCGACGACCTTCACCTTGTGGTCCAGCGACAGCTTCGCGACGAGCGCATTCGCGCGGGCATCCGCGGCCGCGCGCGATGCATCGTTCGGATCGACGATGCCGAGCAGCGCATCGAACAGATGGAAGTCGTTGAACACGGCAGTGAAACGCTCGCGATATGCAGCGCGATTCGTTGCATCGACCGCGACGCCATCGACTTCGATCACGCCCGATTCAGGCTCATAAAGCCCTGTAAGCACTTTCGCAAGCGTGGTCTTGCCGCTGCCGTTTCCGCCGACGATGAACACGAGTTCACCCGGCCTGAACGTCAGATCGACGGGACCGATGCGGAACATGCGCTCGTCGCGTTCATGGAAATACGAGTGCGCGACGCCGCGCATGGTGAGCGTGTGAAAGCCCGCATCATCGGCGGAGGAAACAGAAACAGAAGACACGCGCAGACTGCCGAACTCCGCCATCACCTTCTCGATGCGCGCCAGCGAAACGCGCGCCGCGTTCAGCGTGGGAATGTTGTTGAGCAGACCATCGAGCGGCACCAGCATGAACAGAAACACGACAACGTAGCCTGCTGTCGCGCCCGCATCCGCGCGCACGCCGAGCGATGGCCAGAACGCCGCAGCACCGAGAAAGCCGTAGAACAGAAAGATGATCCAGCCCACGCCGATCGCATAGGCGCTGAACGCGCGCCGCCGATGATCGCGCACTTCGCCGATTGCCGCGCCGAGTTGTCCATCGACGAACTGCTGCGAGCGCGCGCGATGCAGCTTCAATTCCTTCGCGCCCGCAAAGAGCGCGCCGAGATAGCCGAACAGCTTGTCCTGCGATTGCCCGGCCGCTTCGAGCGAAGCGATCGCGCGCTTGTCGCCGAGGTGATAGCCGAGCGATCCGGTGATGATCGCCGCGAGCGCGAGCAGGCAAACCGGCCACGACAGCCACGCGAGATAGCCGAGGCAGCCGAACACGATCGATCCGTGCATCACGATGTTCGGCAACGCGAAGAAGAGCATGGAGACATTGGTGGCGTCGTCGGTCAATACGGACTGAACGGGCGCCGCGCCGATGCGCTCGACATCGCGCAACTCCGCCGCTGCCACGCGCCGCGCGACATGCTCGCGCAGTTGCGCCATCGTGTCCTGCGAGAGCCGCGCGAACAGCACGCCCGATACGACGCGCGTGAAGAGCGCGATGACCGCGCACAACGCAAAGCGCCAGGCGAGCGCGCCATCGGCGGATGAAGGCGTCGATAGCGCGCGATTGAGCGTCGCGACGAGCATCACGCTCGCGATGCCGTTCATCACGCAGGCGACGAGCGCCACCGCGAATGCGCCGCGCGAGCGCTTGAGCAGCGCGAGGATGAGGCGCGCAGCGGGCTTCTGCGTGGCGGAAGAATCTAAAGGCTCGTGGATAGCAGTCATTGGCAGGGCATCACTGAACTGAAGTCGGAAAGCGGCGCTGAACGCACCTCTACATAGAGACGTTTCAGCACGACGAATCTTTAGCGCATGAAAAGCGGTAAAAATTTTTTCGCGCGAATCGTCATCCCGAATGAAGCCGCATTTTCAGCGGCCCACGTTCGTGCCGCAGCTTTTCCCGATGCGGCCGGAACCCGAAGGAATTCATGCCGATGACGAGTTTTCCGACCGCGCTGCATCTTCGTATCAAGGCACTCGCGCGCCTTCAACCGGATGCGCCCGCCCTCGCATTCAATGCACATGACGACGCACGTCTCACACGCGGCGAACTGGATGCCCGCGCGTCGCGGCTCGCGGCGCGTCTGCGCGCTGCGGGCGTCGGCGCTGAAGTGCGCGTCGGCGTATGCGTCGAGCGTTCTTGTGAATTGTTCGTCGCGCTGCTTGCCGTGTTGAAGGCGGGCGGCGTATTCGTGCCGCTCGATCCGCATCATCCTGCCGCGCGTCTCGACTGGATCGCGAACGATGCGCGCCTCGCGCACGGCATCGTCGATCGACACGCCGACGATGCGATGCGCGCGCGCTTCACGCGATGCTTCGACGCAGAGCAAGACATCGCCGATGCGCCCGCGCTCAACGACGCTGCGCCCGTGCATCCGCGCGCAGCCGCGTACATGATCTACACGTCGGGAACGACGGGCACGCCGAAGGCCGTCGTCGTCGAACATGGCCCGCTCGCCGCGCATTGCGATGCACTTGTGGCGGCGCTCGGCATCGGCGAGGGCGACAGCTTGCTGCACTTCGCATCGGTGAACTTCGATGCGGCGCACGAATGCTGGCTCGCGCCGCTGGCCGTGGGCGCGCGCGTCGTCATCACGGCGCCGCCGCCGTTCGCGCCCGAAGCAGCGCATACGTTGATCGAACGTGAACGCGTGAATGTGGCCGCGTTTCCGCCTGCTTATCTGCGCGAATTCGCTTCCGTTGCCGAGCGCAAAGGCGTGCCGGCCTCGTTGCGCGTGCTCGCGTTCGGCGGCGAGGCGCTGTCGCGTGAAGCGTTCGCGCGCGTGCGTCGTGTATTCGCGGCGCAGCGCCTCATCAACGGATATGGTCCGACGGAAGCCGTCATCTCGCCGATGCTCTGGCCCGTCGAGCCGCACGTCACGCCCGATCTCGACGATGCCGATGCGTATGCGTCGCTGCCCATCGGACGCGTGATCGGTCCGCGTGTCGCGCGCATCGACGATGGCGAGTTGCTGCTCGGCGGCGCGTGCATCGCGCGCGGCTATCACGGTCGCGCTGCGCTCACGGCGGAGCGTTTCGTGCCCGATGCTTCCGGCGAGCCGGGCGCGCGCGTCTATCGCACGGGCGACCTCGCGCGCGAACGTGCCGATGGCGCCTACGACTATCTCGGCCGCATCGATGACCAAGTGCAGATTCGCGGCGTGCGCGTCGAGCCTGCGGAAATCGCCGCGTGTTTGCGCGCGCATCCATCCATTCGCGACGCAGCCGTGCTCGCCGATTCGACGAACGGACGCGTGCAACTAACCGCCTGTTTCGCGCCCGCACATGAAGCTGTAAGCGATGCCGCGTTGAAGGCATATCTCGCGGAACATTTGCCCGCAGCCTGGCAGCCGCATCGGTATGTGAGGCTCGCGCGCCTGCCCTATACGTTGAACGGCAAGCTCGATCGCGATGCGTTGAAGAAGCAGGCGGATCGCGCAACGTCGATGTCGCGCGACGCGGATTACATCGAGCCGGCGACCGATACCGAACGCCGTCTCGCGCAAACTTGGCAGCGCATTCTCGACCATGCCGCGCCCATCGGACGTGCTGATCGCTTCTTCGAACGCGGCGGCGATTCGCTCGCGGCGATGCAGTTGCAGGCGGCGATCCGCATCGACTGGCGCGTGAATCTGCGGCTCGATACGATCTTCGACGATCCGCCGCTGCAAGCACTGGCCGCATCGATCGATGCGAGCGAGAAGGAGGCGAGCGATCCGGTCATCGTGAGAAGCGTGGTTTCGTCGGATGCGCCCTATGTCGATCGCGCGGCATCGTTCGCGCAGCAGCGCTTCTGGGTGCTCGCGCAAACGCGCGACGCGGGCGCGGCGTATCACGTCGCGGGTCGTTGGGACATCAGCGGCAGGCTGGATGCAAACGCATTGCAACGCGCGCTGGATCATTTGATCGAACGCCACGAGGCATGGCGCACGACGCTCGTCGAGAACGAAGACGGCGTCGTCATGCAGCGCATTCACAAGTCCTTGCCGGTGACGATTCAGCGTGTGAATCACAGTTCGAATGCTGATGAAGAACGTCACGCGAGCGAAGCGTTCGACTTGTCGAATGGTCCGCTGTTGCGCGCGACGCTCGTATCGTCCGGCGATGAATCGCACCGGCTGATGCTGGCGGCGCACCACGCGGTAACGGATGGCTATAGCTCGCGCATCGTCTTCGATGAACTCGCGCATGTTTATAGCGCGTACGCGCAAGGCCAAACGCCTTCGCTTGCCGCGTTGCCGATTCAATACGCGGATTACGCGCAGTGGCAGCGCGAACTCGTCGCGGGTGAAGAGGGCGCGCGTCAGCTTCGCTTCTGGCGCAAGGCGCTCGATGCCGCGCCTGAACCGCTCGCGCTTCCTTTGGATCGCGCGCGTCCAGCCGAACGCGATCATCGCGGGCAACGCGAAACGTTGCGCTTGTCCGCCGATACGTCGAACGCATTGCGTGAGCTTGCACGCACGAAGCACGCGTCGCCGTTCGTCGTGTTGCTGAGCGCGTTCGACGCGTGGCTTCATCGGCTTACGGGCGCAAACGATTTCGTTGTTGCGACGCCGGTCGCGCATCGGCAGCGGCCCGAGACGGCGGCGGTCATCGGCCTGTGCCTGAACACGCTGGCGTTGCGTGCGCGCGTCGATGCGGCTCAAACGTTTTCCGATCTGATGGAAGCGACGCGCATTCATGCGCTCGATGCGTTCGCGCATCAGGACGTGCCGTTCGATCGCGTGCTCGATGCAGTGAAGCCGCCCGTCGCGCGTGGCGACGAGTGGCTGCGCGTGAAGCTCGCGCAGCAGTTCGATGCAGCGTTGACATCGACGTTGCCGAACGCATCGGCGATTGCAACGCCCGGCCCCGATCTCGCGGCGCGTTTCGATTTCGCGCTCGACTTCACCGACGATGTTCGCGGCATCGAACTCGTCGCGGCTTACGCGTGCGATTGCATCGATGAAGCCACCGCGCGCGCATGGCTTGCGAGCTTCGCGACGCTCGTCGCGGATGCGGTGCGCGATCCGTCGCGCCCGATCGCATCGCTCGATTGCATGCCTCAGCGCGACGTGCAACGAGGCCGCGCACTGAACTTCAAAGCCGACGATATCCTCGCGTTGATCGCGCATCACGCAAGCGCCACGCCGCATCGCATCGCGCTTGCGGACGCGCATACGCAGATCAGTTACGCCGAACTCGACGACGCATCGAACCGCATCGCGCTCGCGTTGCGTCATAAAGGCGCGAAGGCGGAGCAGGCGGTCGCGGTGTGCATCGAACGTTCGGTGCGCTTCGTCGTTGCGTTGATCGGCGCGATGAAGTCGGGTGCTTATGCGGTGCCGCTCGATCCGTCGATGCCGCACGCGCGCATCGATGCCGCGATCGACGCATGCGGCGCGCGTTTCGCGCTCGTCGCGATGAACGACGACAACGCGCCGCGCGCGCTCGGCAATGCTCAACTGCTCGATGTCGATACGCTCGCGCACGATGCATCGCTCGCGAATGCCGCCGTGCAGCGCGTGCAGCTTGCGCCTGCGCAGACCGCTTATGTCATCTTCACGTCGGGCTCGACGGGCACGCCGAAGGGCGTAGCGGTGCCGCATCGCGCGCTCGCCGACTACGTGCAAGGCATGCTCGATGAACTCGCGTTCGCGCCTGGCGCATCGATGGCGATGGTCTCGACGGTCGCCGCCGATCTCGGTCATACGACGCTCTTCGGCGCATTGTGTTCGGGACGCACGCTGCAACTGTTGCCTGCTCGATGCGCGTTCGATCCGGATCGCTTTGCCGCAGAAATGCGCGTGCGCGAAGTGGGCGTGCTGAAGATCGTGCCGAGTCATCTGCACGCGCTGCTCGAAGCGCAGCATCCTGCCGATGTCTTGCCGTCGCATGCGCTCGTGACGGGCGGCGAGTCGTTGCCGTGGGCGCTGGTCGATCGCGTGAAGGCGTTGAAGCCTTCGTGCCGCGTCATCAATCACTATGGTCCGACGGAAGCGACTGTCGGCGCCATTGCGTGCGAAGCGTCTGCATTCGCCGACGATGAACGCAATGCGCAGAGCGTGCCGCTCGGACGCCCAATGCCCAATGCCGAGGCTTATGTTCTCGATACATCCGGCGCGTGCGTGCCGCCGGGCGGCATCGGCGAGTTGCATATCGGCGGGCCGGGCGTTGCGCGCGGTTATCTCGGACGCGCCGCGGCGACAGCGGAGCGCTTCATGCCGCACCCGTTCGTGCGCGGCGAACGCCTTTATCGGACCGGCGATCGCGTTCGTCTGCTCGCGGATGGACGTATCGCCTTCCTCGGCCGTCTCGACGATCAGGTGAAAATTCGCGGCTATCGTGTCGAGCCGGGCGAAGTGAGCGCGGCATTGCGCGCGATCGAAGGCGTGGCTCAGGCCGAAACATTGCCCGTCGATCGCGATGGGCGTCTTCAGCTTGTCTCGTTCGTGACGGGTTCCGCGCAAGACGATTCGACGTTGCGCGATGCGCTCGGCGCGCGCCTGCCCGACTACATGGTGCCCGCGACGATCGTCATGCTCCACGCGTTGCCGATGACCGACAACGGCAAGATCGATCGTGCAGCATTGCGCAGCATCGCATCGAAGCCGGTCGAATCCGTCGTAACGAGCGATACGCCGCGCGGCGACACCGAGGAAGCCATCGCCTCGGTATGGCAGGACGTGTTGAAGGCGAAGCACGTCGGGCGCGATGACAACTTCTTCGAGCTTGGCGGCGATTCGATTCTCGTGCTGCAAGTAATCGCGCGTCTGCGCAAGCGAGGCCTTCGCGTCACGCCGAAACAGGTTTTCGATAACGCGACAGTTGCGCAACTCGCGCTAGTCGCGAAGCCTGTCGACACGAACGAAGCGAAAGCGCCTGTCGTCGCGACGAAACAGGCGGATGAAAGCGCAGCGTTGACGCCCGCGCAATTGCGCTTCTTCGCACTCGACATTCCGCAGCGCGGGCATTGGAATCAATCGGTGGAATTCGACGCGAGTGCATCGTTCGATCTCGACGCCTTTGCGCGCGCGTTGGATGCGCTGCTTACGCATCACGCTATCTTCAGGCAACGCTTCGAGCGCGATGGCACGACTAACGCATGGCGCATCGTGCGGGCATCGAAGGCATTCGATACGCTGCCGCTCGCAGCCGTCGCCGCGAACGATGAAACGGATGCGCTTGCGCAGTTCGATGCGATTCAGCGCACGCTCGACATTTCGCACGGGCCGCTCGCATGCGCGCTCGTTGCATCGCTTGCGGACGGACGCACGAAGCTCTATCTGGCAATTCATCATCTGATCGTCGATGGCGTGTCGTGGCGCATCCTGCTCGACGATCTGTCGAGCGCATATCAAGCGGCGCAGTCGCGCGGCACCGCGAGTCTTGCGCGTACCGGCGCGACGGCGTCGCAATGGGCCGCGCGCCTTGCGGCAGCGGCGCGTGACACACACTCTCCCTTCGCAGACGAGGCGAAATACTGGATCACCACACTCGCTGCGGGCGATGACCTGCGTCTCGATCATCCGCAAGCGAAGGCAACGAACGCAGACGCCGCGGTCATCGAACAGACGCTCGAAGTTGATCTCACGCGTGCCGTGCTCGCCGATGCCAACCTCGCCTATCGCACGCAGACGATCGAACTGCTGATCGCGGCGCTTGCTCATGCGACCGGCGCGACGTGCCGCATGGAGCTGGAAGGACATGGCCGCGAACCGCTCTTCGACGATATCGACGCAAGCCGCACGCTCGGATGGCTGACGAGTCACTATCCGGTTTCGATTCCGGTGCTGGCATCGCCGATCGAAACGCTCGCAGCCGCGAAAGACACGCTGCGCGCAGTGCCGAACAAAGGTCTCGGCTTCGGCGTGCTGCGCCATTTCGGCGACGATGCGACGCGCGCTTCGCTCGAAGCATTGCCGCGGCCGCGCGTGACCTTCAACTACCTCGGTCAGTTCGATTCGCTCGATTCGCGCGACGCAGCGTTCACGCCGCGCTTCGGCGGCGCGGGTTGCGAGCGCGATCCTTCCGGTCCGCTCGGCAACGCGCTCGCGATTCACGCTTATGTCGCCGATGGAGCGGAGCGCACGCTCAGGCTGCATTGGGTCTACGGCGCGACGCAATTCGAACGCGCGACGATCGAGGCGCTTGCGCAGCGATTCGAGGGCACGCTCGCCGATATCGTCGCTGCATGCGCCGGGCGCATCGCGATGAAAGGCGCAGGCGCGACGCCGGGCGATTTCCCGCTCGCCCGCGACGGCGGTTTGACGCAAGCGGCGCTCGAACGCCTGCCTGTGGATCTGCGCAGCATCGCCGATATCTATCCCCTCTCGCCGATGCAGCAGGGCATCCTGTTCCACTCGCTGTTCGCGCCTGAGCAGTCGACGTATGTGAATCAGTTTGCCGCAACGTTGATCGCGCCCGATGTAGACCGCCTGCGCGCGGCCTTCGAGGCTTCCGTGCCGCGTCACGACATCCTGCGCACAGGCTTCACCGCCGATGAAGCCGCACCGATGCAGATCGTGCATCGCCAGGCGCGCTTGCCTTTCGATGTAATCGACTGGCGCGAACGTAGCGATGCATCGGCCGCCTTCGAAACGTGGCTCGCCGACGATCGCGCGCGCGGCTTCGATCTTGCCGCGCCGCCCCTGATGCGCGTCACGCTGATTCGCGTCACCGACGATGAATGGCGCATCGTGTGGACGCGTCATCATCTGCTGCTCGATGGCTGGAGCACGGCCCGCATGTTCGCGGATGTCCTGCGCGACTACATCGAGCCGCCGCGCGCGCAGCCGTTCGTCGCGCACGCGAAGGCGCGTTATCGCGACTTCATCGAATGGCTCGCGACACGCGATGCGCAAGCCGACCAAGCGTTCTGGACCGACCGTCTCGCACGCCTCGGCGAACCGACGCGCATCGCGCAGCGCGAAGCGAGCAAGGCGCCGACACTCGACGATCATCGCTCGTGGCGCGCGTCGCTCGACCCTGCGATGACCGCGCGTCTCACCGACGCCGCGCGCCGTCTGCGCGTGACGCTCAACACGCTCGTGCAAGGCGCGTGGGCGCTAGTGTTGCAGCGCATGACGCATCAGGCGAGCGTGGCGTACGGCGCGACGGTCGCAGGCCGCCCGGACTCGCTCGCCGATATCGACGGCGTACTGGGACTCTTCATCAACACGTTGCCGGTGATCGCCGAGCCGCTGCCGCAACGCGCCGCGTCCGCATGGCTGCGCGAATTGCAAGCGGATAACGCCGCAGCCCACGAACACGCTCACACGCCGCTCGCGGATATTCAACGCTGGGCAGGTCAAGGCGGCGCTGCGTTGTTCGACACGCTCGTCGTATTCGAGAACTATCCCGTCGATGAAGCATGGGCCGGCCGCGACGAACGCGCGCTAAAAATGCGCGCGTTGCGCAACATCGAAGCGACCGACTTCGCGTTGACGCTCGTCGTGGAGGCGGGCGAAGCTATCGTCATCGACTATGGATACGACGCGGCGCGTCTGGATGAATCGCGTGTGGCGGCACTGCATCGCGCGCTATCCACATGTCTCGACGCATTTGCGACGAACCCCGATGTGCCGCTCGGCACGATCGCGCTCGCGGACGACGTCGCGCGTTTCAATGCGACAGCGCGCGCATGGAGCGATATCGAAAGCCTGCCACTGCATCGGCAATTCGAACGCATGGCGAACGCCGCGCCCGATGCCATCGCGCTTGAGATGATCGCGGTCGACGGCATTGTGAATCGCATCACGTATGCGCAGTTGAACGAGCGCGCGAATCGCGTTGCCGCTGCGTTGCTTGCAGCGGGCGTCGCGCACGACACGGCGGTCGCGCTGTGCGTCGAGCGTTCGTTCGACATGGTCGTTGCACTGTTCGGCGTGTTGAAGGCGGGCGCGGCGTATCTGCCGATCGATCCGGATTACCCGGCGGATCGCATCGCCTATCTGCTCGACGATGCAAAACCCGCTGTCGTGTTGACGCAAACGCACTTGCGTGCGCGCGTGGAGTCGGTTGCTTCGACGGCGCGCGTGTTCGATGTCGATGCGCTCATGCAAGGCGACGCGACGCTCACTGCGTCCATCGACGTCACCGACGCGCATCTCGCGTATCTCATCTACACGTCCGGCTCGACCGGCAAGCCCAAAGGCGCGGGCAACACGCATGGCGCGCTGGCGAACCGTATTGCGTGGATGCAGGACGCCTATCGCCTGACGCGCGACGACGTCGTGCTTCACAAGACGCCGTTCGGTTTCGACGTTTCCGTATGGGAGTTCGTATGGCCGCTCGCGACGGGCGCGAAGCTCGCTATCACCGCGCCCGGCGATCATCGCGATCCGGCGCGGCTCGTCGCAGCCATTGAGGCGCATCGCGTGAGCACGCTGCATTTCGTGCCGTCGATGCTCGCGGCGTTCGTCGCGCATATCGACGAGTTCGGCGATGCGAAGCGCTGCGCGAGCATCGAGCGAATCGTCGCGAGCGGTGAAGCGCTTGCGCCCGAGCTCGTCGCGCGCGTCGCGAGGCTCTTGCCGGACGCGCGGCTCTACAACCTCTATGGTCCGACCGAAGCCGCCATCGACGTATCGCACTGGACGTGCAGCGCGGGCGATATCGAATCCGCTTCCGTACCTATCGGTCATCCGATCGCGAACCTGCAACTGCATGTGCTCGATGCAGCGCTTCATCCGGTGGCCGCGGGCGGCATCGGCGAACTCTATCTCGGCGGTGCGGGACTCGCGCGCGGCTATCTCGGACGGGCGTCGCTGACAGCGGAGCGCTTCGTGCCCGACCCGTTCGTCGCGGGCGCGCGACTGTATCGCACGGGCGATCTTGCGCGCCGCCGCGACGATGGCGTGCTCGACTATCTCGGCCGCATCGACACGCAAGTGAAGCTGCGCGGACAACGAATCGAGCCGGGCGAGATCGAAGCGCTGCTGCGCGCCGAGCCGGATGTGCGCGATGCGGTCGTGATCGTGCGCGACGAGCAGTTGATCGGCTACGTCTCATGCGCGGCATCGGAGACCTTCGATGAAAGCGCCGTGCTGAATTCGTTGCGTTCGCAACTACCTGCGTACATGGTGCCCGCGCGTGTGATGGCACTCGACGCGTTGCCGGTCACGCCGAATGGCAAATGCGACCGCAACGCGCTGCCGGCCCCGGCGCGAACGCAACGCATCGTGACGGCGGCGCGAACGCAGACGGAACGCGAACTCGCCGCAATCTGGCAGCGCGTGCTGCGAGTGGAGGCCATCGGCCGCGACGACGATTTCTTCACGCTCGGCGGCCACTCGCTGCTCGCGACGCAAGCGAACGCTCAGGCCAATCTGCACTGGTCGCTCACGTTGCCGCTGCGCACGCTGTTCGATGAACGCACGCTTGCGCGCTGCGCCGCCGCGATCGACGCCGCGCTGGCTTCACGCGATGAAAAGGGCGGCGCGCATGAAGCCGCGAGCGTCATCGATGCCTTGCTCGATGAACTGGAGACGCAATGAAAACCGCAAGTCAAAGAGGACACGCATGACGCAGGCCAAACCCGATCTGCTTTCGCTCGCGACGCGCTTCGCGCAGTTGCCCGATGCGCAGCGCAAGGTGTTCGTCGCGCGACTCGCCGATGCAGGCATCGACTTTCGCACGCTGCCGATTCCGCCGCGCACGCGAGGCGATGCGTGCGAAGCGAGCGTGCCGGCATCGTTCGCGCAGACGCGTCTGTGGCTGCATGCGCGCATGATCGACGAGCCCGCGGCGTATCACATCACCGAGCGCCTTCAGCTCGATGGCGCACTCGATGCGAATGCGCTGCGCCTTTCATGCGATGCGTTGATCGCGCGTCACGAAGCGCTGCGTACGACGTTCAGCGAGGGCGCGGACGGCGTGCTGCAAACCGTGCACGCGCCCATGCGCTGTCCGTGGCATTCGGTGAACCTCGAGCATCTTCCGGTCGCCGAGCGTGAGGCACGCGCCACGGCGCTCGCGCTCACCGATGAATCGCGTCCCTTCGATCTCGCTCACGCCCCGCTCGTGCGCGCGCATCTGATCAGACTCGATGCGAACACGCACTGGCTTTCTCTGACGACGCATCACATCGTGTCGGACGGGTGGTCCGCCGATATCGCGCTTGCCGAGCTTGCATCGTTCTATCGCGCGTATGCGTGCGGCGAAGCGGTGTCAGTCGGGCCGTTGCCGATTCAATACGCGGATTTCGCGCTTTGGCAGCGTCGCTGGCTCGATGCGGGCGAGCGCGAACGTCAACTGGACTTCTGGCGCGCACGGCTCGATCCATCGCGCGACGTATTGATGCTGCCCGGCGCGGCAGCGCGTCCCGGCGAGCGCAGCGCGCGCGGTGCGCGCCATCTTTTCACGCTCGATGCAGCGCTTGCGGCGCGATTGCGCGTCATCGCAAGCGAATATCGCGCGACGCCTTTCGCCGTTTTGCTCGCCGCGTTGAGCGCGCTCTTCGCGCGCGCATCGGGCGAGGCGCATATACAAATCGGCGTGCCCGCGGCGAACCGCGAGCGTGCTGAAACGGCAGGACTGGTCGGCTTCTTCGTCAACACGCTGACGCTCGCTTCGCGCGTCGATGCAACGCAGTCGTTCTCGATGCTCGTCGATACAACGCAAGCCGCGCTCGTCGATGCGCAGTCGCATCAGGATGTGCCGTTCGAGCAGGTCGTGGAAGCGCTCGGCGTCGTGCGCAGTGCGAGTCATCATCCGTTGTTTCAGGTCATGGCGGCATATGGCGCGCGCCGCATGTTGCCTTCGTTCGCCGATGTGCGCGTGACCGAATTGCCTTCGGGCGCGCCGTTCGCGAAGTTCGATCTGACCGCGAACTTCGAGGAACGCGCGGACGGATCGCTTGCGGCCGCTTTCGTCTACGCGCTCGATCTCTTCGAAGCCGATGCCATTGAACGCCTCGCGCGCCGCTTCGTCGAGTTGTTGAGCAATGCACTCGACGCACCGCCAACGCTCGTCGGCGATCTGCAATGGTTGCCGCAAGACGAACGCATGCAGCTCGACGCATGGAATCGCCATGCGCCTGAACATGCGCCCGAATTCGTCTCGGTGCATGAACGTATCGCACGCCATGCGCGTGCGCGACCGGATGCGCGCGGCGTCGCGGATATGGAGCGCGCCTTCACGCGCAGCGAAGTGGATGCACGCGCGACGCGCATCGCGCAGCGTCTCATCGATGCGGGCGTGCGCGCTGAAATGCGCGTGGGCGTCGCGTTGAGCCGTTCGGTCGATCTGCTCGTCGGCCTGATCGCGGCGCTCAAGTCGGGCGGCGCATTCGTGCCGCTCGATCCAAGTCATCCGCGTGAACGTCTCGCGCAGATTCTCGACGATGCGCGCATCGAGCACATCATCACCGAGCGCGCGAGCATCGATGCGTTGCCCCTTCCAGCGAGCGCACGCGTCCTGCTTCTCGACGATGAAACCCTCTACGCCGACGATGCAACATCGCGCATCGCATTGCCCGATGTCGTCGCGGAGCAAGCGGCGTATGCGATCTACACATCGGGTTCGACGGGCAAGCCCAAGGGCGTGATCGTCGATCACGGATCGTTCGCGCGCCATTGCGTCGCCATCGCGCAACGTTATGGCGCGACCGAGCGCGACACGTTCATGCTGTTCCAGTCGGTTAATTTCGACGGCGCGCACGAAGGCTGGTTCTCGCAGTACATCAGCGGCGCGGGGGTCGCGATCACCACCGATACGCTATGGCCACCCGCGCTGACCTGCAAGCTCATGCGCAAAGAGGGCGTGACGATGACCTACGTGCCGCCCGGTTGCGCGACGCAGCTTGCGGAATGGGCGCTCGTGCACGGCGCGCCGCCGACGTTGAAGTCGATCACGGTGGGCGGCGAAGCGACATCGCGTGAAGCCTTCGCGTTGATGCGCCGCGCGTTTCCGAATGCGCGCATCGTCAACGGATATGGTCCGACGGAGACCGTCATCACGCCGATGCTGTGGATGTTCAATCCCGGCGACGATCCCGCGAAGCTCGCGGATTGCGCCTATCTTCCGATCGGCACGCTTGTCGGCGCGCGCACCGCGCATGTGCTCGATGAGCGCTTGAATCGGCTGCCCGTCGGCGTGATCGGCGAACTGTATCTCGGCGGCGACGGCGTGGGCGTCGCGCGCGGCTATCTCGATCGTCCTGCATTGACTGCCGAGCGCTTCGTGCCCGATCCGTATGGCGAGCCGGGCGCGCGTCTGTATCGCACCGGCGATCTCGTGCGGCGTCGCGCCGATGGCGTGTTCGATTTCATCGGCCGCGTCGATCATCAGGTGAAGCTGCGCGGCTTGCGTATCGAACTCGGCGAGATCGAAGCGCAACTCGCCGCACACGACGATGTGCGCGAAGCGTGCGCGGTCGTGCGTGGCAAGGGCGCGCACGCCGCGCTCGTTGCCTATGTCGAATTGAAAGCCGATGCACGCGAACGCGCCGCGCTGGGCCGCGCCGCCGATGCCGTCGAACTCGATGCGCATCTGCGCCGCACGCTGCCCGATTACATGGTGCCGGCGCATATTGTCGTGCTCGATGCGTTGCCGCGCAACGCAAACAGCAAGGTCGATCGTGCGGTGCTTCCCGAACCGCCGAAGAAGGAGCGCATCCACGAAGCGCCCGCTGCGGGCACGGAAGCCGCGCTCGCCAAGATCTGGCGCGACGTGCTCGATGTCGAACGCGTGGGCCGCGGCGATCACTTCTTCGAACTGGGCGGGCATTCGCTCGCGGCCGTGCGTGTGGTGACGCGCATCGCCGAAATGCTCGGGCGCGATGTGCCCGTGCGCGCATTGTTCGAAACGCCGGTGTTGTCGCAGTACGCAAAACGCGTGTTGCAGGCGGGGCTGTGCGAGGGCGCATCCAATGCAGGCCAGAGCGTGTTCGAGGCCGACGAACACGGCGTGTGGCCGCTTTCCGCGGCGCAACTCGGCCTCTGGTTCTTATGGCGCGCGCAGCCGAAAAGCGCCGCATACAACATTCCGGTCGCGTTGCGGCTGCACGGATCGCTCGATTCCGATGCGTTGCGCGAAGCGCTTGCGCAAGCCGCCGCGCGTCATCCGGCGTTGCGCACACGACTGGTCGAACGCGATGGCGCGTTGCCGGGTCAGCGCATCGTGCCGATGTGGCGCTTCGAGTTGCCTGTGATCGATGTTGCCGGCAGCATCGACAAAGCGAAGCGCATCACCGATGAAGACGCGCTCACGCCGTTCGATCTCGCCAGTGCGAAGCAACTCTGGCGCGCGCGTCTCGTGCGTCTCGCCGATGACGATCATGTGCTCTCGCTCGTCGTGCATCACATCGTCTCCGATGGCACTTCGATCGATCTCTGGCTCGACGATATCCGCGCAACGTATGTCGCTTTGCGCAAGGGCGCATCGGTTGCAAAGCGCGCATCGAATGCGCTGGTGCTGCCTTCATCGGCGACGGGCGCGCGGCTCGCGTACTGGCGCGATGCGCTGAAGGATCTGACGGCGATTGCATTGCCCGCGCCGTCAGCGGGCCGTATCGAGAATCCGCAATGGCTCGCGAGCCGCATCGGATTCGATCTCGATGATGCGCTCATCGAACGCGCCCGCGCGCTCGCCGTGGAATGCCATGCCACGCTGCCGATGCTGCTGCACGCCGCACTCAACGCGGCGTTGCATCGCGTGACCGGCGTGCGCGATCAGCCGGTCGGCGTGCTCGCATCGACACGCGAATCGGCGGGCGACAGCGCGCGCGATGCACTCGGACTCTTCATCAACGCAGTCGTCGTGCGCACCCGCATGACGCATGACGATACGCCCGCGACTTTGCTCGCGACCGTGCGCGATGCGGCGCTCGCCGCCTACGCACACGCCGACGTGCCGTTTGCCGATGTCGTGTCCGCGTTGAACGCGCAGCGTTCCGGCGCGGGCAATCCGCTATTCCAGGTGATGTTCAACTATCTGCGCCCCGCCGCGATGGCGACGCGCGACTGGGCCGGCCTCGCGATCGAAGGTTTCGACGATGTGCGTCATCGCGTCGTGTTCGACCTCGAACTGGACGTGACGGAGTATCCGGATGGCCGCGTGAGTTGCGCGTTCTCTTATGCGAACGAGCGCGTGGCTGGGGCGTTCGTCGAAACGCTCGTTACTCGCTTTCTCGCGACTGTAGAGCTGTTTGCGCACGCGCCGCATGAGGTATTCGACTCATGCGACGCCGCGTTCGAAGGGACTGAAGGACTCGCGGCATCGATGGCGTCGGATGAAGAGACCGATGAAGCGCGAGCGCTCGCGAGCCTATGGAGCGAACTCTTCGACGGCCAGACGCCCGCGCTGCACGACGATCTCTTCGCGGCGGGCGCGACGTCGTTCGCGGTCGTGCGCTTCGTCGATGCGGCGCGCAAAGCGGGCTTCGACATTGTTATTCATGACGTTTTCGCCACGCCGCATTTCGCCGGCCTCGGCGCGACGCTCGCACGCCGCGTCTCGCTTGCATCGATCAATGACATCTGAGAGACACAGGGAAATGAAAAAAGAAACCGTATTCGATCTGATCGGCGTGGGCTTTGGGCCGTCGAATCTGTCGCTTGCCGTGCGTCTTGCCGAAGAGCGCGGCGCGTCGAACATGACGCATTGCTATATCGAACGGCAAGCGGAATTCGGCTGGCATCGCGACATGCTGCTCGACGATTGCCGTATGCAGATTTCCTTCCTGAAGGATCTCGTCACGCAGCGCGATCCGACGAGCCGCTTCACGTTCATCAACTATCTGTTCGAGCGCGGACGTCTGAACGAATTCGTGAACCTGAAGAACTTCTATCCGACGCGCGTCGAGTTTCACGATTATCTGAGCTGGGTCGCGCAAGCCTTTGATGATCGCGTGCATTACGGGCAGAGCGTGACGGCGATCGAACCCGTGCTCGAAGCGAATGGCGATGTGAGCGCGCTGCGCGTCGTATCGCAGGAAGCCGATGGGCGCGAGTGGCGTCGCGTGACGAGGGCATTGTCGGTCGGCGTCGGCGGCGCGGCGCGTGTGCCTGAGCCGTTCGCATCGCTCGGGCCGCATAACGTGATTCATTCGTCGGCGTATCTGAGTTCGATCGAGCGCGTCGCGGGCGATGGTCGCAACGGCAAGAAGCGCATCGCGATCATCGGTGCGGGGCAGAGCGCGGCCGAAGTTTTCGCCGATGTCACGCGGCGTTTTCCGCATGTCGATGCGACGCTCGTGATTCGCGCGAGCGCGCTCAAACCGGCCGACGATACGCCCTTCGTCAACGAGATCTTCAGTCCGGAGTTCACCGATATCGTCTTTGCGCAATCGGAAGATGGGCGGCGCTCGCTGATCGAGCGTTTCCGCGATACGAATTACGCGGTCGTCGATCGTCCGTTGATCGAGCAGATCTACGAAATGCTCTATTTGCAGAAGGTTTCCGATGAAGCGCGACATCGTTTGCTGGCGAATACGCTCATCGAAAATGCGGCGCGTCGCGCGAATGGCGAGATCGAGTTGACGATGCGCGACGTGCTGACAGGTCACGCGCGCGCCGAGCGCTTCGATGCGCTCGTGCTCGCGACGGGTTATCGGCGCGACACGCATCTCGCGCTGCTCGACGGCCTTGCGCCGCATCTGGGCGACGCGCTCGCGCAGCGCAATGTCGGCCGCGATTATCGGCTTGTCACGCCTTCGAACTTCAGGCCGCGCATCTATTTGCAAGGCTGCTGCGAAGACAGCCACGGTCTTTCCGATACCTTGCTTTCGGTGTTGGCCGTGCGCTCCGACGAGATCGCGGCATCGCTTGCCGATGCCGGACAGGACCACGCCGTGAAGCAAGCGGCGGAGACGAGCGGCAGCCGCATGGCCGTCGCGCTTTGACGACGATTACTGGCGATGTTTGAAACGAGCGGCAATCAATGACGAAGCTAAAACTGGTCTACATCATGTCCTTGCGCAACGCGGCGGCGGATCGCGCGGGACAGCATATCGAATACAAGGGCGGCACGCGGTATATGAAGTCGCCGCTGGAGTATCTCGTCGAGCAACTCAATGGATCGCCGTTGGGCGATCTCTATTCGCTCGAAGGCGTGATCTACGACGATGACGAAGGCTCGCCGCGGGATCGCGAAAAACTGGCTGGATATGGTTTTCGTTATGCGCCGGGAGGGCAGTGGATTCATCCGCCGGAGCTCGCGGTGCGGGGCGTGCCGGTGACGAGTCTTCTTCATGCGATTCCTTCTTCTTATCGGCGGTTGGGTTTGGATGCGGTGAGCGAGCGGGCGGCGCAGAAGAGCGCGTTCGAGAAGCGTTTGCTGGAGAAGCTGCGTGCGCTCGATGCGGACTTCGTCGTGCTCGACGGGCTGCTCGTGATTCTCGATGAACTCGTTCGGCCCGGTGCGGAATTTTGCCGGCGTATTGCGAATATTCATCCTGGGATTACGCGGCTTGGTTCGCCGTTTGAACGGCGGGGGGCTTATGCGACGCTCGATGCCTTGCATGGGGCGCGTGGCGAACGCGTAGTCGATTGGAACGCGATGCGCGTTGAACCGGCGCCGGTGATCGACCGGACAGGCGCTTCGTTTCATTACGTCGATAACGGGATCGATTCTGGTGAAGTCATCTTTGATGTGCTTGGCACTAGCATCGATCCTTTAGATTCCATTCTCGAACTGCGCTGGAATAATTTTCAGCGGAGTCTGTTTCCTGCTTTGGACGGCGGGCTGCTTGCCATGGCCGGGGTGTTGGCGCCGGATCCCGATTACGTGTCGGTTTGTTAGCGTTGCCCCTTTGCGGGGCGGCACCTGCTTTCTTTGCTGTAGTCGCCGGATCCCGTATTCGCGTCGGTCTATTAGCGTTGCCCCTGTGCGGGGCGGCACTCACTTTCTTTGCTGCTGC